>NZ_CP109796.1:7442500-7742500 GCF_038725785.1 Termitidicoccus mucosus | reverse complement strand
CGAAGCGGTTGGTCATGTTGAGCGTGCGGTTGACGAGGTTGCCCAGGTTGTTGGCGAGCTCGGCGTTGTAGCGGGCGAGGAACTGCTGGAGCGAGAAGTCGCTGTCCTGGCCGACGCTCATTTCGCGGATGAGGAAATAGCGGAGCGCGTCCACGCCGTATTGCTCGGCGAAGGCGATGGGCTCGACGAAGTTGCCGGTGCTCTTGGACATCTTGCTGCCGTTGATCGACCACCAGCCGTGCGCGAGGAGCGAGCGCGGGGGCTCGATGCCGGCGGCCTTGAGCATGATGGGCCAGTAAACGGCGTGCGGCGGCACGAGGATGTCCTTGCCGATGACGTGGAAGTTGGCGGGCCAGAATCCGGGCTTGTCCACGACGGCGGTGTAATAGTTGACGAGCGCGTCGAACCAGACGTAGGTGACAAATTCCTCGTCGAAGGGCAGCGGGATGCCCCATTCGAGGCGCTCCTTCGGGCGCGAGATGCAGAGGTCGTTGAGCGGCTCGCTGAGAAATTCGAGGACTTGTTTCTGGCGGTAGCGAGGGAAGACGAAGTCCTCGTTTTTCTTCAGGTGCTCGATGAGCCAGTCCTGATACTGCCGAAGCTTGAAGAAATAATTGCTCTCGGTGATTTCGGTGACCTCGCCGAAAATCTCGGGCCAGGTGCCGTCGGGGTTGCGGTCTTTTTCCTGCAAAAACTGCTCCTGGCGCGTGGAGTAAAAACCCTTGTATTCGGCCTTGTAGATTTCGCCCTGGTCGAAGAGTTGCTGGAGCAGGTCGCGGACGACTTTTTTATGGCGCGGCTCGGTGGTGCGGATGAAGTCGTCGTTGGAGATGTCGAGCTTCGCGCACATGTCCCGGAATTCCTGCGAAATCTCGTCGCAAAACTGCTGCGGGGGGATGCCGCGGGCGCGGGCGGTCTGCTGGACTTTCTGGCCGTGCTCGTCCACGCCGGTGAGAAAAAACACCCGATCGCCCATGAGCCGCCGGAAACGGGCAATGACGTCCGTCAGCACTTTCTCGTAGGCGTGCCCGAGGTGCGGCGAACCGTTCACATAGTCGATGGCGGTCGTGATGTAGAAGGTGTTCATGCGTGTAAGGGGCAAATGAAAACGATCCCGGGGCCAAATGTCGAGGGCCGCTGCGCGACCGGTTTAAGTTTAAGTTCAAACCCGCACCTGCGCCCCGACCGCCTCGTTTTCCTCAACTTAAACTTGAACTTCAACTAACACAGGCCGCCGCGCGGCCCGCCTTCGTCTCCGCCACAAAACGCTCCAGTTCTTCCACCGCCTGCGTCGGGCCGTTTTCCGATGCGAGCGTGGCGCGCGCCCGCAGGGCGCTGGCGGCGAACTCCGGAGAGGCGTCCAGCCGGGCGAGCGCGGCGGCCAGTTTTTCGGGCCAGCATTTTTTCGCGATGCGGAAGCCGCAGCCGAGCCGCTCCACCTCCCTGCCAAAGAAAAACTGGTCGCCGATGTGCGGCGCCACGAGTTGGGGCACGCCGGCGTGGAGCGCGCTCGCCGTCGTCCCCGCGCCGCCGTGGTGGATGACCGCCGACGCATGCCGGAAAAGCTGGTCGTGCGACACGCTGCCGACGACCTTGATCTCGTCGCGCCCCGCCGGCGCCTCGAACCCCGCCCAGCCGCGCTGCACCACGAGTTTCCTGCCGCGCGGCCACGCCGCCGCCAGCCGCCGCATCCACGCGTCAGCGTCGGGATACACCATGCTGCCAAACGTGAGCACGGGCATCTTTTCCCCGCCCGAGAACATCGTCAGCTCCTCCTCCAGCCGCGCATCCTCCGGCGCCTGCCAGCGGCAATAACCGGTGAAACGAAAACGCGATTCGATGGCGGCGCGCGGACGCATTAATTTTTCGGATACGGCGACAATCACGCGCTCCGCCGGCGCGGAAAAAAAGTTGCGCACCAGCGGCAGCCCTGCGTCGCGCAACGGACGGCGGACGGCGCGATTGATCACGCGGTCGACGATGCGGTTGGCCGCGCGCCACAGGAACGCGTTCCACACGCGCCGCATCCCGCTCGGCAGCCAGCGCGGCGAGATGATGTTCTCCGGCGGATAATCCGGCGACGGCACCGCCTGGTGCGCGAACGACAGCGTGGCAAACGGCACGCCATGCCGGTCCGCCAGACCCTTGTTCATTGGAAACAAATACGACGACACGAGCAAATCCGCGCCCTTCAGCACCCCGTCTGTGCGCTGGATCAAATCCGGCAGCAGCGGCAGCGCGCACATGAACACCTCGCGCAGTTGCGAGATGGGCGAATGCAGCTTCTGCAACCGCCCCATCCATGCCTGGATGGTGATTTCGTGGCTGTCCGCGCAGAGCGGATAAAACGCCACGCCCGCGCGCTCGATTTCCTCGCGATAAACGGGCAGCGTCGCAAACACCGTGTCGTGCCCCGCGTTGCGCAACGCCACCGCAAGCGCAATTACAGGATAAATGTCCCCGGTGGAGCCGTGCGATGTGACGATGACGCGCATGTGTGTGTCGTCCCATCGTGCGACGACTCCGCACCATGCCAACCGCGAAATATTTCGATGTCGCCTGCGCGCCCCGCCGCGCTTGGATATCGCCCATATGAAAATCTACTTCATGGGAATCCTAACCTAGAGTGGAAATTGAAAATTTATACCACACGTTTATACTACCAATAAAGCCTATGCCGCCTATGTCCTCCAGTCATGTGTGGGACACCTCCACGGGTGTCCCCGGAATGCTCAAGCACACCGTCACGGGGCGCTACTACTCGCGCATTCAAGTGGGTGGGAAGCGCACGATGAAGTCGCTGAAGACGCGCGTGTGGAGCATCGCGAAGCTACGCCATCACGACAAACTCGCGCAGGCAGAGCGGCAGCGCCAGAAGAGTGTCCGTTTGCTGGAGGGCCGAGGACTGATGGGCGATTTGCTGGAGAAACATCGCGCCGACTATCTGGCCAACACTTCGTTTTCCCAAAGCGCGAAGACTGGCCTGAGAAACAACATCGACCGGCTGAGAACCAATTGGGGAAAATGCTTCGGTTCGGCGATTGACCGCCTAACCCCATCCCAAATGACGGAGGACAAAGTTCGGCGTTTCGCCAATTATCTCCATGCCGAGGCCGTGTTCCGTAAACACAACGTTCCTGGCCAGCGCAAAGGCTACGGAGCGGTTACCGTCAATAAGACGATAGAATTGCTGCACCACGTGCTGCGCGTGGGCGTCGCCACTGGCGCGGTGGGGTTTCTGCCGTTCGATCTCGATCCCGCCGTGGGCGGACCGATCCGCAAGGCGGAGAGGCGGCGAAAGATTCATCTGCCGCCATCGGACAAAATGCAGGAGGTTTTCGCGCAGATGCGCGTGATCGACTACACGCCGCCGGATGATCGGCCGGAATTTCGCGAATACCTGAGGGATCGAGCCCAAGAATCGGCGGACTTTGCGGAGTTTCTCGCTTACAGCGGTGCCCGACAACGCGAAGCTGCCGCTTTCGTCTGGGAGGACGACATGAGGCATTCGGTCATTCTGCGCGGCACCAAAAGCGTGGCTTCCGCGGATCGGGAAGTGCCAAAGATCGCGGCGTTGCGCGACCTACTCCAGCGGATGCGCAAGCGTCGTGAAGAGGTGGGGAGAAAACTCAAGGGAAAAGTCTTCACGATCAAACAATGCAGGCAGGCCTTGGAGACGGCATGCCGAAAGGTCGGTGCCGAGCGACTCACCCATCATTCGCTGAGGCATTTTTTCGCGACATTATGTATTGAGTCGGGCGTGGATATTCCGACCGTTAGCCGGTGGCTTGGACATGCGGATGGAGGCGTTCTGGCCATGCAGACTTATGGCCATCTGCGAGCAGAGCACAGCGCGGCAGCCGCAGCCAAAGTGAGACTGGTTGCCCGTACACCGCGAAGCGCTCGCGGTGGCGGCGGCGCCACCGGCCCCGCCGGCCCAGCCAGTCGGCCTTGTGCGGTCCGATCCAATGGTCCGACTTGACCCGCACCACGTAGCCGAGGCCGTGCCGCTCCAGCCAGCAAAGCCATCGTTTGCCGCCAAACTCGCGGTCCATCAGCAGCGCGCGCACCGGCGCGCCATCGGGATGAGGCGATAGGTCTGGCTCTGGCCGTCAGGAGGGCAACTGCATAAAGTCATTCGTGGCGATAAGTTGGTGCAGGAGAACGCGCCACCAGCGGCGGCGTTTGTCGGAAGCGACGACGAGTTTGAGCGTGGGATTCCCAGCGGCATGGCTGAAGACCGCGGCGCAGGAAAACAGCCGCCAGCGCAGGGTCGTCATTTCAACGCATTGAGACTGGCCGAGGCGGCGCTGCAGACCAACGCGGCATTCGGCAGACAAGTCTCACGCCGAAGGCAAGACTCGAGTTCAGGGGCGGATGCCCCATCATAGATGCATTGTACCAATCGCGCGGCACTCTCGAACCGGCATACGCCTCCGTTGATCACGTCGAACGGTTCGGCGGCTCGCGGCTGCACCTCCACGAAAAGGCGTTCCGGATCACCGATACCGGAAAACCAGAGGCAAGCCTGACCATCGGGCGACCGAATGAGCATCTGGCCGGACTTGCGCATGGTTTCCCTCACAAGATCGACTGCCGCCGTATGCGAAAGCCGTCGGAAGCCGGGCAGCATGGCACCGTCTGGAGTCGGCGTTTCCTCCTCATACAAGGCAACAGGTGTCTGGATTTCTCCCGCGCTCGTGATGAAGCAGCCGGGCAGGCTTTCAAAAGATGCCGGCCGGTTTTGGTCCGACCAGGTGTCATATGGGTTGCTTTCGGTGGCACGTCCCTCCGTATCCGGGGATGACAGAACGTTGTCTTGGCTGTTCGTGAGGTCGTTTGCAAAAAGTGAAGAGGATGTCATGGGGATATGAGACCTCTTATTTTATACCCAATGCCGGCAATCGGATGCCCGAAATTCTCTTTGTCACGCGATTGTCGCAATTCCCCGGTAGTCCACCCAACGGACGCAGCAGGCATGCCCCCGTTCAGTGCTTGGATTTGTCCTTCTCTGCTCCGGTTTGTTTTTGCGCCCGGCTTTTTCGACTTCGTGGCCTTCCGAGCTTCCTTCGCAACTTTCAAGTCTTTGCGTGCTTGCTCCAAAGTAGTCTTGGCGGCCTTGACCTGGATATATATCGGAAGCAGAATGCCCTCGGTACATCGGCGCGCTGATCGCCACGGCGGTCATTCGTTACGACCCAGCACATCCGACGTGCTGGGTCCGCTCATGAAATACGACTTCGCCAGCCTTTCGGCGCAAGGGCGATTGGATCGCATTGGTAAACTGCTTGCCTGCCTCGGTGGCCGGCGCGAAGCAAGGCTGTGAGACTGATGGACGAATCCACGGGATCCAAACACATCCCTTTTTCACCAGCCGGATTGGTACGATAAAGAATCAGAAGTTGAACCAAAGGATTTAAGCGGGAGCACCGATGACATGCTGAAGCGACCCCATCA
Source organism: Termitidicoccus mucosus (assembly GCF_038725785.1). Classification (GTDB taxonomy): domain Bacteria; phylum Verrucomicrobiota; class Verrucomicrobiia; order Opitutales; family Opitutaceae; genus Termitidicoccus; species Termitidicoccus mucosus. The sequence continues at coordinate 7,737,043 of NZ_CP109796.1, read as the reverse complement.
CTCGGAGCGAAAATGAGAAAGTTGCCAATGTCTCATTCAATTCGGCTTATTCGACTCGCTCCATGTCGTCATTTCACACGAATCGTGACAAAATTGGTGTTGTCTGTGATCGATGGAAACAACAATGCCTATTATTTCCATTTTCGCCTTTAGTGGAAACAAGCACCGCGCTCGACCAAAGCCGGCTGCGCGGCGACGTGGTTTTCGCTGATGCGGCGGATACATTGCCGCCCTGCCAGGGCGCCACGAACTCCGCGACGCGCGCTGGCTGCATCACGCGGGCCTGGTTTATATTCCGCTCAATCGCGACGAGTCGCTCACGCTCACGACAGGCCGCGTCACCGGTTCATGGAAATCCATCAACGAAAACCGCTCCGCCTCGCCAGTCTCCGATTCCGTTTTTCTGCCCGTGTTGGAACACGGACCCGCCCCCAAAGGCACCGCCACCGGCTTTGCCATCCGCGCTTGCGCTGCTCCGGATGCTGCCGATGCTCTCGTGGCGAATCTGGCATGGCGCGTTCTCCGCAATGACACCGTCTGCCAGGCCGGCCGTGCGTTTCGCCGATGGCACGCTGATGGCGGCGTTTTATGAAGCCGGCGAAATCAACGAATCCGGCGGACGGATTCTTGCGGCGGAGCAACCGTGCATCGTGCTCGCATCAGTCCCGGGTGTTTTTGTTTCGGATCCATTGCGCACGGGACATTCGTGCGGAGTAAGTGTATATGGAAAACGCCATGTCATCGTGTGTCCGGCAGATGGAGATTCGCACATGAACAGCGTGCACGATAGCGGGCGATAAGTCAGGCAGAGCGGCTCTCCTTGCCGGCGTGTGATTATTTGGCAGCCGTGCCAAGGAGTAGTTTATGCACCTCGGTGCCGGCGAGGAGGAATGCGCCGACGCCATAGGGAGCGGTGGATTCCGGGCCTGCGCCGCCGGGGGAGGCCGCGGGTTGCTGGATATAGCCGAGGTGGCCGTCGGGTTGTACGCAATTCTTGAGCGCGGACCAGATTTGCAGGATGAGCGGCGCGTGGCGAGCGCGGTCAAGGTGGCCGTGGTTGACGCCCCAGGCCAGCGCGTAACAGAAGAGCGCCGAGCCGCTCACTTCGGGGGAGGGATAGGCACCGGGATCGAGCAGACTGGTGCGCCAGAGCGCGTCGGCGGGGAGGAGTTCGATGATGCGCGCAGAGAGGTCGCGGAAGAGTTCGAGGTAACGCGGGCGTGATGCGTAATCGACGGGCATCTCGTCGAGCACGCGGGCGAGCGCGGCGAGCACCCAGCCGTTGCCGCGACTCCAGAAGACTTTCGTCCCATTGGATTCGCGGCGGTCGAAAAAGGTGGCATCGCGGAAAAAAAGCCTGTCGGCGGGCGAGTGGAGGTGGCGCGTCACTTCCCACCATTCGGTGTCCATAAAATCGAGGTAGGCGCGGTCACCGGTAACGCGGGCGAGACGAGCCCAAACGGGCGGCGACATGAAGAGCGCGTCGCACCAAGTCCAGCGCCGCTGCCCGGCCTTGATGGTCATGGGCTGCGGGGCGGGGTGGCACATCACCCAGTCGAACTTGGCCTGCACGTCGGCGAGGATGGGAAAATCGCGCTCGTCCGACGCCACGCGTTCTTCGTAGAGGTCGAGATACATGTAGCCGGCGACATGATCGTCGGCTTGATAAAGGCGCGCGCCGAGGCACCATTCATTGGCATGCCCGATGAGGCGCAGGGCGGAGCGATAGACCGAGTTTTTCGAGACACGGTCTAGCGCAAGCAGACCGTGATAGAGCACGCCCATTTCCCAGCCGCATGTGGAGCCGTCGAGCATCTGGATGCGAGTGATATTCTCCGCGGTCAGGCCGGTTTCCCTGATCCAGGCGGATTGGGCGGCGGGGGGCAGCGCGCAGAACGGAGCGTCGTCGCGTTCAAGGCGTGCGAGTGTGCGCCACGCGATGGGCGCATCGGCGAGTTCGGGGCGGACTTGGCAGGGGCGGCGGCCGAGGATGACGCCGTCCCAGCTTACCCGGATGAGCTCCCAGTGTTCGTCGCCGGGGCGGTGAGAGAAAACATCGAAACCGCATGGGTGCGCGAGTTGCCAGTCGGCGACGGTTTCCATCACGTACAGGATGGATGCGGGCGAAGGAGTGTCCGTTGTACCGCAGAGTATTTTGTTCATGCGATGGTTTCTTCGAGGGCGGCGACCATGCGGCGTTGGGCCTTGTGGACCCGGCTCATCGCGGCGGCGGCGTAAGCGCGAGACTTTGCCGGTTCGCGCAGGACGGTTTCGAGGCGCGACCAGATTTCGCCGCCGGTGGTTTCATCGATTTCAAAGAGCCAGTCGGCCACGCCGATGTCGCGATACATCTCGCCTTTGCAAGTGTCGGTGGGCTGGCGCACGTAGAAGGCGGGGGTGCCGTGGGTGATGGCGATTATGGGCGAGTGGCAGTCGTAGCTGACCACGGCCTGCGCCTTTGCATAAATGGCGGCGGCCTCGTCGGGAAGCCAGTAGTCGGAGCGCCAGACGACGTTCTTTTTCACGTCGTCGGGAAGGAGGTCGATCACGGCGCGCTTGGCGAGCGGGGCCTGGTAGGTCATTTCCGGGCAGGTCATGACGCGGTTGTCGGTCGCTCGGACATAGCGGGTGATGACTTCGCGGAGCTTGGCGTGATCGGACTCGACGGAGCGGTCGCTGATGGCGTCGCGGTGGCGGTCGGTTTCGTTGCGCGGGCGGTTGTAGATTTCGTAGTAGGGCGTGTAGCGGAGGCGGGGAATGACACAGAGGAACTGGCCGTCGGGGAGGTTGTTGGACTCGCGGTAGGCATCGCCGCGCGCGTCGTCTCGCAGGGTCATGCCGAATTGGGTGTCGGGGCCGAATTCGAGGATGGGCGTGCGCGCGCCTTGGAACCGCAGATAGTCGCGCGACATCGTTTCTCGGGTGAACATGAAGGCGGCGCGGTCGATGATATCGCGGGTTTGTTTGTCGAGATGCGTGCGCGGAAGTTTTTCGATGCGGGTCTGAAGATCGGCCAGCGTGCCGCCCTCTGGATCGCAGTCCCCGCCGAAGCCGGATATGGGATCGATGCTGGTGCCTAACACGCCGTAGGGTTTGCCGGTGGCGCGATGAAACGCGGCGAGTTGCGCGCGGGCGGCAAAGCCGGAGCCGGAGCCATGGATCATGATGTCGGCCTCCTCCCAGGCTTCGGCGAGACCAGGGGCGACGGGGTTGCCGTCCTTGTCGAGCATGGTGGAGGCGTGGCGCAGGCGGCCATCGGAACCGCGCACTGGTGAGACGATGCGCAGATCGGGGAAGGATCGCTGGAGCATTTCTTTCGCGCCATGCTCGGTGCCGCCGGCCCAGAGGATGAAGCGGGCTTCGGGCAACCAGCGTTGGATCATCTGGATGGCGCCGGGGGTGTGGCCGATGTCGCCGATGTTCACGCTCTGCCACGAGCCGCGCAAAAGGATGCAGGGAGCGCGTCCGGGCTTGGCGGTGGAGCAGCATTTTTCGGCCAGGGCGCGCAAGGGCAGGGCGGCGGCCCCGGCGGCGAGGGCGGCGCGGGTGAGGAAGTCGCGACGGTTCATCATGACTGGGACTGGTTGTTTAAAATAAAAAAGGATTTCCTGCAATCCGGTCACCGGTTTACGTATTCCAGCAAGGCACACGCGCACCACAGCATCGGCACCTGGCCGTGATAATCTCCGGTTTTTCGAGGACGATCGTAGTAGAATTGTTCATCGTTGCGCTTTCCGGTTCCCACGCAAACTTCGGTCATGTTGCCTTCGGCATCAAGGTGTTTTATCAACGCCATCCAGCCTTCCACCGCGCCGTCCTCATATCGGCTTTTGTCGAGCCATCCGTGCGTGATGCCGGTTATCATGGCATGGACAAACATAGCGGAGCCCGACGTTTCCACCCATATGTCCGCCTTGTCGATCAACTGCCCCCACAAGCCGTCCGTCCTTTGATATTTCTTCAGGCATTCCATCATCTTTGTATATGAAGCCAGGATGCGTGGACGGCAGGGACTGTCTGCGGGGAGGTTGCGAAGCAGTTCCGTCATCCCCACCGCCACCCAGCCGTTTCCCCGCGCCCAGTAAAACGGAGCGTCGGGAGCATGATAAAAAAGACCGTCGGGACGCTGCAGGGCATCCAGATACGCAATCATTTCTTTGGCGGCTCGCTCCACGTATTTTCGGTCGCCGGTTGCCCTATAGGCTTCGGATTGCAGGGCGGTTATCATATACATATCATCGATCCAAAAGCGGGTTTGCCAGGTCAAGCCCTGTTCCAGATAGGCTTTATGTCCGGGCGTGGCTCCTTCCGGCAAGGTCCACTGGGCGTCCGCATAGGAAAGTCCCAGAGCCTTGTAGTTATCGTTTCTGGTGATCTGGTATAATGTCAGGGGAAGGACGCCGAATACGTTGAAATCAACATAATGTTTAAAATCATCCCGGTAAAATCCGATGGGCGGGATGGCATCCTTGTCGGTCGAGAAAACCGGGACAAAACGCTCCTCCAGTTTTGCCAGAAAATCCTGGTTTCCAGATGCATGAGCAAATTTCAAGGCGCCCGACCAAGTGCATACCTCGGCATAGCGATACGGCAGCTTCATCCGCTCCGTCCGCAGGAAGCGATAAACCAGTCTGTTGCCGATCTCGACCGGCCCGCATTCCTCCGGGAGTGATTCCAGCCGGATTTCCTCCCGTGCCCCGGTCGGCGGGGCAAGCAGGATTGCCACGAGCAACACTGTCATGTGCCTATATGGTGGAATCATTTCTTCGGATTTTCGATTTGCCTTGTTTGCAAGGACTCTGGACCGACCAAATAAAAAGCCAGCGGCAGGCGCTGGCTTTTACAGGCCCGGGCATCGCCCTGACTAGAACCTTATCGTGGTTGTAAGGGTGAACCTGCGCGGGGTGAGGTAGTTATAACGGTCGTAATACCATGTTCCGCTGTAGAGCTCGGCGGTGCGGAAATCGAGCTGATCGTTATTCAGGAGGTTGTCGATGTTCAACTGGACGGAGACGGATTTCTTGAGGAGTTTGAACTCGTATTTCAACATGGTGTTAAACAGAAGAATGTCCTCGTTCCAGATATTGGACAGGTCTTCCAACCGTCTCCCAATGAGGCGCTTTCCCGTGTAATTCGCGCCGCCGCTGATGGAGAACCCTCTCAAGGGGCCCGAGGGGAACCGATAGGAGGTGAAAAAATTAGCCTTCCATTGGATAGTGGTGCTGGTCGCGCGGGAGCCCGGGGCGCCGATGGTGGCGAACAGGTTGTCCAGACTTTGCAGGTTCAGGGCGGCCGTGTGGCGCGCCTGCGCGTCCTGGGTCTCGTCGTTGATGAACGCCTCCCACTCGGGCCTGTGCTCCGCGACATAGCCTTTCACGACAACCCATTTCTTGATGGACTCGTTGTGCGGCAGGTTGCCCGCGAGTCTCATGCGCCAGTTTTTCGTGGGATTATAAACGATCTCAAGCTCCCAGCCCTTTCCTTTTGTAGCCCCCCGTTCCCGGAAGCTGGTGCTGACCGATTCGTCGCGCCCCATCTGCACCCAGATGGCATTGATGGCGTTGCCCATTGTGGCGTTATAGTTTTCCTCGGGAGTGCTCGCGCCGCCATCGTTTTCATTGTCATAATAATTCAGGGAGCCGGTCAGATTTTGTTTTTTGAAGTCAAAGCGTAGTCCGACATCAAGGCCCTCTCCCGTCGAGGGAGCCATGGAATAGCCCCGGATGTCGGGATTTCCGCCGAGCGCCGGGTTGAAGTTTTTCGCATAATTGACCGCCAGCCCGAGGCCCCAGCCGAGCCAATATACACCGCCGATGGAGGGCGAGTGCTTGTGTATGACCGGGGGGGAATTTCGGGAAAGAGTTGCGGAGGCCCCGGCATTTGGGCTTGCCGTCGTTTCGCGGGTATCGGTCGCCCAATCCGTTTTTTCATAGCGATCATATTTATAGCCCGCGATGACCGAGAGCCGCCCGTGAAAATACGCGCTGACACTCGATATCTGGATGCCGTCGGTTATGGTTTCGCTTTTACTGGTTGCATATTCGCGGAATCCGATGGGCCAGGTGCCGTAATCGTTGGTGATCGAGGCCGGCCTGCTGTCCGGGCCGAGATCGGTCCAGTAGCGGCGGATTCTGATCGCGTCGGCGGTGCTGTTGGAGGAATAATACGTGGCGTCGGCACCGCTCATGGACTTGATGCCGGTCGGAACCAGCCTTCTGGTGTTGCTTTCGTAATCGTCGATGCGGTGGCTGGCGAGGACGGTGAACGCCTGCCGGGTCCATGACCGCTCGAATTTCCACACAGCCATCACCCGGAATTCGTGAAGTTCGTTGAAGGAAAGCTGGTCCGACATCGTCACCTCGCTGTAGGGAGTCAAATAATACGGGTTGAGCTCCGCGTTCGGCAATCTCTGGTTCGTGTCGATATACAGCTCGTTCCACTTGTCCGAATTGTTCTCGATGCGCTTTTCCGGTTTCGTGTAGTTGTAGGCGGCCTGAAGGAACAGGTTTTTCCCGACTTTCTGGTCCAGATAGACCGAGGCGGTGTTGGTTTTCCAATAGCCGACGCTTGAAGGGGCGTTGGCGTTGAACTCGCGGGAGGGAGCGACGGGGAAGCGGGCGATTTCACTCCTGGGAGTGGTGCTCATGTAGAGGCCGGTGCCGTTGGTTCTCGTGTAGCTGTTCCAGTTGAGAAGGCCGTCCTCGGGGCGCGCGGCGTTCCACACGAGGACATCGGAGGAGTACATGACGCCGGTGCCGGCGGTGCTGGACGGGTCGCCGTTCCACGAGCTCACATAGTCCCTGAATCGTTCGATCGGGATGGAGCGCTCCCTTTCGGCATGCTCAAACTCGGCGCGGAACTGGGTGTTTTTGGTGATGCCGACCGAGGTCGCGATGTGAAAGTTCTTCTGCCACGTATTTTGCTCGTTCTGCCAGTCTTCCGCGTTTTCGTAGAGGGCGTTGACACGAATGGCAAATCTCCTGGTTGGGCTGTAATTATAGTCCAGGGTGCTGCGCAGGGAGCCGAACGAGTTCACCTTCATCGAGAGCACGCTGATTTTCCGGTTCAGCTTGGCCTGTTTGGTCCAAGTCGTGGCGACGCCGCCCACACTCGCCTCGCCGAAGAGCATGGCGTTGGGGCCGCGGGAGAATTCGAGGCGTTCGGTGTTGTAGCTGTCGCTGCCGGCATATGAGCGGAAATAATTCCGACTGCCGAACACGTTGTTGCCGAAGCCGCGGGTAGAAATCATGAAGCCGGCGCTGAAGCCGTTGCTGGAGCCGGGATCGACGGCCTCGGAGCTCACCGACCAGGCTGCGAAATCTTCCAGGCTGTTCAGTCCCAGATCGTCCATGAAATCCCGGGTGAGAATCGAGATGGCGGCGGGGGTGTCCTTGAGGTCGGTCTCGATGCGCCCGCCGGCCAGCGTGGTGGTCGCCTGATAGCCGTAATCTTTTTCCCCTCCGACTTCGAAGGGGTTCATCATGACGACATCTTCCTCGATGTCGGTTCCGGCAGCCATTTGTTGAGCGGTGACGGTGAGCGCGAGACCGCACGAAAAGAACAGGCTGGTAAGGAGCAAAAGAGCGCGACGGTCGCCGCGGCCTGGCTTGAGGCGTTGCTGGAGGTGCATGTTTGGGCGGAGTACAGGGTTGGAGAGACAAGTGGCGGCCACCGTGACAATGTGATCGTGCATGGGGCGGGTGTACGAACGAATACTTGGCGCAGTTCTCCGGGTGGCGACAGCCAGACGTTATCTTACATAAAATTTTTCACGCGCCCGGGATGGCCGGAAACGTGGATGTCCCCATTCCAACGCAAGAGATCTTGCTGTAAGTCGTTCCTCCCCTTTGAGCGATCCCGAGATTTGAAAGTTCACCTCGCCCTCGCGCGGGCTGTTTTGCGCTTCAGCTTCGTAATGATAACGTCCCTGCGCCGCAGCGTCTTCCCATGCCGCCACTCACCGGGGATGTTTGTTTCATAGGCAATATCGGGCAGCCCGAATCGGCTGTTCTGTATCATCGAGACCAGCAGCTCCACAGTCTGCGCACCGATGCGGTGCTTGTGCTGCCAGATGCCGGCCCAGTCCTCGCAATCGCCGTCGAGCGAGAGATGCGCCACGCCGATATCTTCCGGCACACGCCGGCCGGATTCCTCCATCCAGGCGACAAGTTTGCTATGGTGCCCGAGCACGACGTCGGGGCCGACCTCGTCGAGCCATTTGAACAACGCGGCCTTGTCAAACGGATCGTAGACCAACGGCGTCACATGCTCCGCTGCCGGAATCCCCGACTGGAAATAACGAAAACTGGCCAGATAGGTGTGATGCGAGCGGCGCTCCTCCTGCCGGTGCAGAAACAAGCCGATTCTCCGGTAGCCCAGGCGTCGCAGCATTTTCAAGGCGAGCAGAATATTATAATGATAATCCGGCGCGACCCGGTGCACCCGCGGGATGAGCACGGCGGTTTCAAACGAAACGCTGGCAAAATGTTTCCAGTCCAGGCGCAGATGCGTGATTTCCGGCAGCACCGCCGGGCAAAGCACCACACCGCGGATGCCGCGCGCCACAAGAATCGACGACATGCGCCGGTCGGTCATGCCGGGGTCGCGCATCCAGAATTCGTCGAGCTTGTAGCCAAGCTCGGCACAGCGCTCCGCCGCGCCCAGCCGGTAGGGCGCGAGCCAGGTGTAGTCGTGGTAGGCGCGGGCGTTCTGGTTGGCGTTGAGCCAGGCGATCGGCTCGAGGGTCTTGCGCTTGGCGTTGCGCACGCCGGTCATCGCCGCCGCGAGTTTCGGATCGGGCGCGTAGCCCAGTTGTTTCGCCACCGCGCGAATGCGCTCCGCCGTTTCCTTCCGCACCCGTGGCGAATTGCGCAGTGCGCAGGAAACGGTCATCCGCGACACGCCGGTGCGGTCGGCGATATCCTTGAGGCTCACGGTTTTCATGGGAGTAGTGGCAGGCGGAGGACGGAATGAATGGAAAAATCGATGCTGGCTGTTTTACGTAAGATGGTTTCGCGTTCCCGCTGTCAAGGGGAACCTTGTAAGAAGGCAAAATAATACAAAGCATGCCGCCGCGTCTTTGTATTCATCAGGCACTCCGCCGCTTTATTTACAAAAGTCTCCCCATGAAACTGTATTTTATTGCCTGCCTGTTTTTTGCCACCGCGGCGATCATGCGCCAGTCCGCCGCCGGCCGTGCGTGCTTGATTCTGCACCCCGCCCGGTTCGGTCCGGCCCCGCTCTGTCCGCGCAATCCGCCCTTGTGCTCGTGTTCCACGGTGTTGATGCCGGGGGCGTGGTTGCAACGCTGCTGACCGCTCCGTCAAAGCCATGACCCGGCAGGAAAACAACGGCGCGTGCCAAAAGGTTGTTGCGCCTCTGGACGCGGGCGCGGCAGGCGCATGCAGCGCGGGCATGTCGCCTGCGCCCGTTGCCGGGAATACCGTTGATCTTACGTAAGCAATCATGCGTCTGTTCATGCTTCCTGCATACCGGCAAACCATTCGCACGCCCATCTCATTGTTCCTTTGCCTCCCCGCCCCGCAACTCGTCCCCGCCCGCCGTTTTTGCAAACCCTCCATCGTCGCATTCTCCTCAAAAACCTCACCCGAAAAATTGTCACGATCATGAAAAACAAAACCCAAACCCACCCAGTCCACAGACTCGCACTGCGCGGGTTGTTTGCGCTCATCGCCATCGGCTTCGCCGCGCTCCCCGCCCGCGCCGCGCTCGTCGCCGAGGACAATTTTGACAGTTACACCGCGGGCTCATCCCCTACCGACCAAAATGGCGGCACCGGCTGGGGCGGTGGGTGGGTGGCGGGAGGTGCGGCGGCGGTTCTGACCCTGACGGACGACCCAGGGAACCTCATCACCTATACGCTGGACGATGGCACTGTGCTCGGGAGCGGCACATCGGGCGTGACACTCGTGGTTTCCTCCACCGGCACCGCCACCAGTTTGGACGTCAACCCCGCCATCTCCCGCAACATCGCCGACGCCGTGACGGACGGCTCCGACGTTTTTGTCAGCTTCATCTTCAAATACAAAAACACCGCCCAGTCCGACGGCGGCACTTTCAGTAGCGGTAACCAGATGTTCCAACTCTTCGCTCTCGACGGGAGCCCGAGCACCAACGACGCTTCCGCCATCGCCGGCATCACCGGCCAAATCGGTGCCCGCGTCAACAACTCCAACCTAGTCACCTCCCCCCAGCGCAACCGCTTTGCCGCCACACTCCGTTACGGCCAGACCTACTTCATGGTCGTGAAATACACAGGCTGGAGCGGCTCGGCCTACCGCTCCGTGCGCGTCTGGCTCGACCCCACCACCAACGACGAAACCACCACCGACCAAACCGTCTCCGTCGTGGACAATGGCACCAGCGGCGGCTCCGCCTCCTTCAACGGCCTACGCCTCCGCGTCAACGGCCTCAACACAAGCCGCTACTATATCTTTGACGCCCTCCGCATCGGCACCACGTGGGACGCTGTCGTCGGCACGCCCACGCTGCCCGCACCGGTCATCTCCAGCATCACCGCGCCCGGCGGTCAAAACCTCACCAACGGCGAGCTCCACCCCGGCGACACCCTTACCCTCACCGGCGAAAACTTCACCGCCACTTCCACCGTGACCATCGGCGGCACGACGGTGGCGACGAAGGCCACGGGCGGCACGGAGGCCGACTTCGACGCCCACAACAAAATCTACACCGAACTGACCATCACCCTCCCCGTCGGCGCTGTCGGCGAGAGCCTTGAGCTTGTCGTCACCAACGCCGGCGGCTCCACCACTGCCGCGCAGATCCTCCATGTCACCGCCCCGCCCGCCATCACCGGCGTCGCGCCCGCCGCCGTGGCTCCCGGCGGCAATGTCACCATCACCGGCCAATACCTCTCCAACCCCGTGTCGGTCACGGCCGGCGGCCACACGCTCACAGTTAACGAGGAGCAAAGCAACGACACCGCGATCGTCGCCGCCCTGCCGGAGGACATCCCGATGGGCAACCACACTATCACCGTCACCACCGCCGGCGGCTCCGCAAACAGCACCGCCGGCGCGCTGAATGTCGCGCCCGTCCTCACCGTGAACAACCTCAACCTCGATGGCGCGGCACCCGGTGAAGTCATCGAGATCACCGGCAAATACCTCGACGGCGCCACTGTCACCATCGGCGGCGTCGGCGCGCCGGTGATCTGGGCTGAAAGCAGCGATACCCTCCTGCGAATCTGCGTGCCCGACGGCACGGCCGACGGCACCATCGTCCTCGTCAACGACCACGGCACCGAAACGCTGACGGGCCGGTTCACCGTCAGGGCTCCCGCCGCGTTGATTGCCTCGGACGATTTCGAGAGCGAAAACTACACCGTCGGCGCCCTGTATGGGCAGGATGGCGGCAGCGGTTGGGGCGGCGCGTGGACAGGCAACGCCAACAACCTTTTCTCCATCATCGACGATGACAGCCACCGTCTCACCTACACGCTCGACAACGGCGCCGTGCTCGGCGGCGGCCGTGCCATCCGCCTCGCCGCCACCGCCAACAATGCCCTCGCCCGCCTCGTCGAAACACCGGTGACGGGCGGAAGCGACGTCTTCATGAGCTTCATCTTCAAAGTCACATGGGGCGCGCAGGACGGCAACGACCTCGGCGCGCAAATCTTCAGTTCTTGGGCGGCCATCCCCGCTGCGCGCGTGGGCGATTCCACCTTTGACACCACCACGGCGGGACTTCTCGGCGTCGGCACCGAAGGCCGGCTCGGGGCGCGCGTGGGCACCTCCAGTTCGGGGCAGACCATGGCGGTCGGAGCCGTGTCGGCCGGCGGTGATGGTGCGAACCGACTCAAGGTCGGACAGGTTTACTTTGCGGTTTTCAGATACAGCGGCTGGAACGGCACCCGCTACACCCGCTGCCAGGCCTGGCTCAACCCCGGCGTTGACGACGAACCCAACACCGATCCGAACATGACCGTCATCGCCGAGGCCAACACCGGCAACTCCACCGGCTTCGGCGGCATCGGCGTGCGCACCAACGCGCTCAGCAGCAGCAACGCCCACTACATCGATCACATCCGCGTCGGCACCTCGTGGAGCATGGTCGTCTCCACACCCAAGTCTGTCGTCGCCGAAATCACGCCCGAGGCCGTCCATCCAGGCGACATCATCACCATCCGCGGTGCCTACCTCATGGGACTGCAAAGTGTAACCATCGGCGGCATCAACGCCGAAATCATCGACAGCACCTATGCCACCATTCGCGTCCGCGTCCCCGCCGGCACCGCCGGTGTCGACAAGGAAGTCTCGCTCGTCACCGGCAGCGGCCCGCTCACCGCGCCGCAGAAATTGACCGTCACCCTCACGCCGCCGGTGATCGACGATGTCGGCATCGCGGGCGGTGCCCAGAGCATCGTCAGCGGAACCGTCGCGCGCAACCAGACCATCACCATCACCGGCTCGTATTTCACGACCACCGTCCTGGACGTGAAAATCGCCGGCATCCTCGCGCCGGAGATCGAAGGTTTCACGTCCACCGACGACACGATCAAGGTCAAGGTCCCCGACACCGCGCCCGCCGGCCCCGCCAGCCTCACCGTCACCACCGATGGCGGTTCTGACACCGTGACGGACGTGTTCACGATTGACACCACCATCGCGCCGCCGCCGGTGTTGTTCGACGTGGCGCCGCAAAGCACGGTCACGATCAAGCCCGGCGACACGCTCACGCTCACGGGCGAAAACTTCATCTCCTCCGCCGGCGTGAAGGTCAACGGAGTGACGGCGGAGATCGCGAGCCTGTCCGACGGGAAGATCGTCGTGACCGTGCCCGCCGGCTCCGAAACCGCGGGCGGCGTCACCGTCACGCTCGAAACCGCCGGCGGCGCGGCGGAACGTGCGTATCCGGGCTGGATTTTCTCGACGGTGCCGGTGATTTTCCAGCAACCGCCTGAAATCCAGCCCACGGCGGTGGGCCGGAGCGCCAACCTCGTGGTCACTGCCACCGGCACCCCCGATCTGGCCACCCAGTGGCAGTATCTCCACCCCGCGACCAAAATCTGGCTCCCGATTAGCAACATCAGCGGCACTTGGGCCGGCAGCGTCGCCAGGACCAGCACCACCTCCATGCTCTCGTTGACCGGCTCCGCCAGCCTCGCCAACACCGAGCGACTCCTGCGCTGCGCGGTCTCCACGCGCCTAGCCACCGTTTACAGCGCCACCGCCACCATGCTTTTCATGGAAAACCTGCTCCCCGCTCCCTCCGGTATCGCCATCGCCACCGGCACCGGCGGCGACAAGATCTATGTCTCCGACACCACCCTGCACACGATCCAGGAAATCGTCGCCAGCGGCTCGGTCACGACATGGGCCGGACTCTCCGGCGCGAGCGGCGCCGGCGTGGACGGCACCGGCACCGACGCGCGTTTCGCCGCCCCGCGCGGCCTCTCGCTCAACGGCGACGGTGTGCTTCTCGTAGCCGACACCGGCAACCACCTCCTGCGCGCTGTCACCCTCACCGGCTCCACCGGCGGCGTGGTCACGACCATCGGCACCGGCACCGACGCGAGCTTCGCCTCCCCCGCCGGCCTCGCTTCGCTGGACACCGTCGTCGGCGTCACCTACATCGCCGACACCGGCAATCACCTCATCAAGAAAATCACTGCCGCGGGCGAAGTGAGCATCGTCGCCGGCGGCACCGCTTCGGGCACCAACAACGGCGCGCTGCTCGATGCGCAGTTCAATGCGCCCGCCAGCGTGGCGGTCGATGTGTCCGGCAGCTATGTGTATGTGGCCGACACCGGCAATCACCTCATCCGCCTCATTGACCTGTCCGGCGGCGTGGTTTCGACTCTCGCCGGCACGGGAACAGCCGGCGCCGATGATGGCGACGCGTTGACCGAAGCCTCCTTCAACGCCCCCCGCGACCTCGTGGTGGATGAGTCGGGTGACATCTATGTGGCCGACACGGGTAATTCCCGCATTCGCGTCATCACCGGCGGCACCGTGGTCACGCTCGCGGGCGATGCAGCCGGATTGCGGGATGGCTCTGGCGCCAATGCCTGGTTCCGCAACCCCGCAGCCATCACACTGAAAGACGGCGTTCTCTACGTGGCCGACACCGGCAACGGCGTCATCCGCCGCATCGCCGCCGACGAGGCCGCGACGGTGACAACCCTTGAAATGTTCGGCCCGCCGGCGGCGGTGGTCGAGAAGGACACGTCCCCTCACGGCTTCCCCGAAAGCGGCCATACGGCGGGCGGCGGCGGCGCGCCCACGGCCTGGCTCCTTACCGCCCTTGCGGTTCTCACCGCCCTGCGCCTGCGTCGCCGCAGATAGAAACATTACGGCAGGGATCTTCTCCGGGATCCCTGCCATGCTTCCACTTCCGGCATGAAGCACGACGGCAGAAGTTTTCCATATATAAATCAATAGAACCGCAATATCATGATGAATCGGCCCGCTATCCCGCGTATTCTCGGTTTGTTCGCCTTGCTGCTCGCATTCTCTGCAACCGCCGCGGCCCAGGAGGCCTCCGGCAAATTGAAAGAAAATGTGGCCGCTCTGCAAAAACGCGGGTTTATGAGCGAATCCGATGTCAACTACTGGGTCGAAAATGCCGCAAAGGGACGGCAATGCGATGGAGGAAAGGTGGGCGAACTCATCGTCGCCTGCGTCGCATCAAAAAGCAAAAAGGTAAAAACTTTGGATGAAGCCTGCGATTACTTGGAGTCAAAAAAGATACTGGGTAAAACCGCCTATTGGAAGAAATACGCTGTGGCGGGGAAATCATGTGAAGGCGCAGGGACCAGCGTGTTGATCGCGCGGCTGGAAAGATTGACTCGATAGCGCCTTCATCAATGCCCTGTCGCAGGATTCAAGCCGGTCAGCCGCGCCTCGCGAGAGTCTACGGGGCTTGCTCGCATCAGATATCCGGCAGCTCTCACAAAGTCGGGCGTCCGGTACGCGGACGCCATTAGGCGGACCATGGGAAGCGCATGTGTCGCAGGAAACTCGCCTTCCTTTGTATTCTTATATTTCCATTTCCTTTCTCCGGCAACGTATGGAATCATAAATTTGCATGCCGCCTTCATGCTGCGGCCGTTCGCGGCACGGTAATTCCAGAGATCCTCGCCGCCAAGCTCGGCGCAGCGCGCCATGATTACAAGCGACTCCAGACCGTAGAGCGAATAATGAAACGACCAGTCGCGTTTTAGTTCGGCGGGCAAGCCGCCATCCTCCGCTATCAATCCGGCCATCTGTTTTTTTGCCAGTTCCACCATGGCATGCACTCGCTCCGGCTCGCCGCTGTATAGCGAATAAGCCGCCACCTGCGCCGCATACCATGAACCGTGATTATCCTTCGCCCCGGCCTCCTTCCGGCCAAACTCGCTTTCCAGCAACCACGTCGTGAGGTCGGAAAACCATTTTTTGAGGGCCGCGTCGTCCGTCTTCGTCCAGCTCTTTGACAATCCAAGCAATTTTACATGGTCGACCAGTTCAACAAGCGTGACGCCGAAGATGATCCCGATGCGCATCCCCTTGTGCACGCCGGGCAGGGCCGATGCGCATTCGAAGCCGGGGTTCATCTTGGTCTCGGGATCGATAAACCACACACGAAGCAGCTCGGCCGCCTTGCGGGCGTATTTCTCATCGCCTGAATAAAACCAGGCCAGCGAATGCAATTTTATCCGGCTGACGGTTTCGTTGTAGCGGGTCAGGTCAAAGCCGTCGCCGAATGCCTCCGGATTGATGTCGCAGTCGCGGCGAATCCACGGCAGTCCATCGGGCGTGCCGGGATTCGGCCACGAATATTTTCCAATGGTATAAAAGTCATGCGCGTCACCGGTCGGAGGCTGAAGGCCGTCAACGACTTTTAGCGGGGCAACGTCCAGCAGGCCGTCCGCCTGTGCAATCAGCTTTTTATATGCATCCTCACGCCCGGGGAGCCCTGATTTGATCTCGTCGCGGATAGCTGCAATGTCACGGTAGTCAAGATAAACCAGGCTGACCACGCCTTGCGCGGGGCGGCCGGAAAAAAGAAAGGCGACGGCGCACAATCCTGACAGAATGAGTTTGCATGGAGGGTTCATTGAGTATCAAGGCCGTCTGTTTGTTGCCTCAAGTATTCGTCCGTCCAGACGAAAATTCCAGCCGTCCAGCCCATCATGGGCGGCATCTTATATTCGTTCGTGACGTTCACATTGCCCTCCACCACATTGTATTTCTCCCAGAGATTGTTTGTCGTCTTGTAGGTATTCGCAACCATGGCGACGTATTTTCCGGCAATGCGGCGCGCATCGTGGCTGAATCCATAGTTATCCAGCCCGCGAATGGCTAGGTATTGCAGCGGCGCCCAGGCATTGGGAAACGACCACTGATACGTGAAGCCGTAATCGCGCTCCGCGCAGGTCGCGATGCCGTGCGGATACTCCAGCGCCGCCAGCGCCTTCTCCCGCAGCGCCGCCGCCTCGTCCGCATCGAGGATGCGCGCATACATGAGGCTGAACACCGCGGCCGACACCACATCCGAGCGCCGGTCGTTCACGAAGTCATAATCATAATAAAGTCCGGTCTCATCGTCCCGGAGATATTTGCGCATGAGCGCTTTTCTTCGGTCCGCCTTTTCCGCCCAGGCCTCGGCCTCTTCAGGCTTGCCCAGTTCGCGGAGGGAGTATTCAAAGTTCTTTTCGTAATAATATAAATTGGCGTTCAAATCCACCGGGCAGAAATCCTCGCAGCGCATCTGGAAGCGCGGAGTGAAATCCCAGCCCGACTCCGCCTCGGCGATGAAATGTCCGCCCGCCCGCGACACGTCCACCCGCGAGTAGCCGGCGGTCTGCTGCTGGAATTTCTCGCCGAGCCGTTTTTTCAGAATCCCCACGATGCGCTCCCGGTTGGCCAGCGTGCCCTCGCTGGAATAGCGGTTCAACCCGCACGGCGTGAGTCGCCGGGTCATCCAAAAATGATATTCTGCCTGCAAGCCCGGCAGAACCCGGCGCAGCCAGTCCTTGTCGCCGGTCTTTTTATATACGCTTTCCACCATCATGCCCAGATAGGGCGGCTGGGAGCGGTTTTCAAAATGTGTGCGGTTGCCGTTGGGCATCTTGCCGTAAAGCCCGACCAGATAAACCATGTTTTCGACATTGTTGGCCGCCATGTCCGCATGCCCGTCGAGAAGCAGCCCCTCGCCGGTGAAATAGGTGTCCCAGTAATACATCTCCTGGAAATTCCCGGCGATGCTCGGGACGGCGTAGGGCTTCGGCAGCCCGATCAGCGAACCCTCGTCCCTGTCGTTGGACCGGAACGTCTTTTCCCATGAGCCCTTGATGAAATCGCGCACTGCAATTATATCATCGGATGCCGCCGCCACGGGCGCGGCATCCAGCGACCCGGAAAGAGGCAGCAGGCACAATACGGACAGGAGTGGCTTCATATTTTGGAGGGCGCGATTGGCGCAGTCGGAAGATTTTTCGGAGTTATCATGGCGAAGGCGGAGCCAAGATCTGGCCGTCCTTGAGCAGGCGTTTGCGCAGGCGGTGATAGTCAACATTCTGGACGGCGATTTGGTTCTCGATGGCGAGAGTGGCGGCGGTTGCGACAGCCTGGGCCGCGTTCATAAATTGATACTCTATACGGTAGGCGCCGTAGGCCACGTAGGTTGCCGACGGGCAGGTCGGTGTAAGTAAATTTACGCATTCGGTGCGCCGCGGAACCAGACTGCGATAAGGGATGCCGAAGGGTGTCCAGTCGCAGTCTGTTGACGAATCGAAAACGATACCTTCCAGCCATACCTTGCCGTCGCGCACGAGCCGCCGGGCTTCGTGCAAATCGTGCGGCCACCACACCAGCCCGACCGGATCTTCGACGGGCAGCGGATCGAGTTTGCGTCCGTGATTTTGCGTGAGGACAAAATCGCTCACCATCCTTCGTCCGTTGCGCACGTAGAAAGCGCGCGGCCAGCCGTCGTTGTCGGTAAACTCGTCCTTGCATAATCCCCACGGGCTCCACGCCGCGCGCGTCTCTTGAGGGGCGGATGGATCGTTGGCCAGAAACCAATAGAGGCCCTGGATGTATTCGCGGCTTTCACGCAGCATCCGGGTGCGTTCGGCATGGGATGCGGTGGCGTAACCGTCGTTGAAACCGGGCATGTTGCCCGCGAGACGGTGCCAGCTTCCCGGATCGGTTTTGCCATTGGGCAGGCCGGCGAAGGGCGGTGTGATTTTCCCGCCTGCCGCGAGGTAGCGGCGTTGGAGTTCGTAGCGCGCGGGATCGTAGCCGGATGGCTTGGGGATGGGCAGACGATTATCGGGATCTTTCGTCAGGCAGAGACGAAAACAAAATGCCTGGGTGCTGTCGTCGGGATCGCCCTCGCGTCCGATTGGCTGATCCTGCACGCCGTGGATGAGTCCGCTGGAGGGCCGGCCCGGCTCCCGATAAGGGTCAATCGCACAGTCCAAGTGGCTGCGTGGCGAGGTGGTCTGGATACCGTTTTGGGTTTCGCCGTGGCGCGCGTTTCCTTCCCGGCCCAAAACGGTGCTTACCCCTGCGGCGGCAAGCAAGTCGCCTTCGTAAGTGGCGTCGATAAACACGGCGGCGCGGAACTCGTCGCCATTGTCGCAGCGCAGCGCCACGATGCGCGTGCCCTCCTTGAGGATATTGTTTTTTTCGGCGAGGCGGCGCGTCGGCAGCGCCTTGATTCCAGACTCTTTTATCCATTCCGCGAAGACCGCCTCGGCGACGTGTGGTTCGAACCGCCAGAGGTCCCGCTGTTTTCGTCGATGGCGCAACATCTCCTCAAACTCGTCCGTCCGCCCGTAACGGGCGCTCACGCGGCGGTAAAACTCCAGTGCGAGACCGCCAACGGCGGGGCTGTTTTGAAAATTACGGTGGTTGTCGATGTCGGTGCCGCCGAGCCCCTCGATGCTCATGCCGCCAAAGTGCTGCCCGGGTTCGAGCAGGATCACGGAGCGGCCCATGCGCACGGTCTGCACGGCGGCGACGACGCCGGCGCTGGTTCCGCCGTAAATGCATACGTCCGCCTCATGCACGGCGCTGCCAGCGAGGCTTGAAACCAACCCCAGCCCGCACAGCCGGGCAACGCGGAGGAAAAGACCGGCTTCTTTCGGGAGGCGGGGCGGGAGGGGCGGCGGGTTCATGATGATGCACGGGCGAGCAGACCGGCTTTTTCCCCAGCCGGCAAACAGGGCGCAATCTTACGTAAAGGAAATCGCGGCTGTGTTTCCTGGCCGTTTGCGGTTTTGGTGCGGGTGCCGCCTCCATCGGAAAAACCCAAAGCCCTGCCCGCCCAGCCATGTTAATAAAAACCCGCCTCATCCGCTTTGCCTCTGTGATTGCCAGTTGCGCGCTTTGCGCCGTTTCGAGCGGAGCGGCCGGCCTGCCAATCACGCTCGCGCCGCTCTTCCGCGACGGCGCGGTGTTGCAGCGCGGGAAGCCGGTGCCGGTCTGGGGCACGGCGGGCGCCGGGGAAACGATCACCGTGTCCTTCGGCAGGCAAACCGCCACGGCCACCGCCGGCGCGGATGGCAAATGGCGCGCCGACCTGCCGGCGTTCGAGGCCTCGGCGGTTTCGCGCGCGCTCACCGTCACCAGCGCCGGCGCGAAGGACGCGATCACCGTGAATGACGTGGTGGTCGGCGAGGTCTGGCTCGCCGCCGGCCAGTCCAACATGGAGCGCGTCACCCGCGCCACCGATTACGGAAAATTCGAAACCACCTTCGCCCGCGCCCCGCTCGTACGGCATTGGAAAAACGGCAAAAAAGTCTCCGACGCGCCCTATGCGCGCGCGATGGGAAAATGGGAGGCCGTCACGCCGGAAACCGTCGGCGAATCCACCGGCGTCGGCCATTATTTCGCTCTGGACCTCCATCGCGCGCTCGGCGTGCCGGTGGGCGTCATCAATTGCTCGTGGGGCGGCACCCGCGTCGAGGCGTGGATGCCGCCCGGCACCACCGACGCGAAAAACGGCCCCGCCTTCGCCGGCATTCACACCCGCTGGGCCGAGACGCTCCAAGCCTATCCCGAGGCGAAAAAACGCGCCGACGCCAACCTCACCGCGTGGGAAAAGGAACGCGCCGCGGCGGCTGCCGCCGGGAAACCCTTCACGAAACGCCGCCCCGGCACGGCTTGGGGTCCAGGCCACCAGGCCACGCCCGGCGGCCTCTTCAATGGCATGATCGCGCCGCACGTGCCCTGCGCGCTGCGCGGCTTCATCTGGTATCAAGGCTGCTCCAACACCAACCGCGCGCACGAATACCACGCGCTTTTCAGCGCCATGATCACCGGCTGGCGCGCGCAGTTCGCGCAGAGCGACCTCCCTTTCTACTGGGTGCAGCTCGCCAACTACCGCGGCTCCGGCGCCGGCAACACCGAATACGCCGACCTCCGCGGCGCGCAAACCGCGACGCTTTCCCTCCCCAACACCGGCCAGGCCGTCACCATCGACATCGGCAACGTCAACGACATCCACCCGCGCAACAAGCACGATGTCGGCCGCCGCCTCGCACTCCTCGCGCTCAAGCGCACCTACGGATTCAAAACGCTCGTTGACACCGGCCCCGAATTTGCCTCCGCCATCGCCGAGGGCCCCGCGATGCGCGTGACCTTCAAGCCCTCTGACAGTCCGCTCACCAGCCCGCGCGGCCTGACGCCGTCGGGCTTTGAACTCGCCGGCGCCGACAAAAAATTCCATCCCGCCGAGGCGAAAATCGAGAAGGGCACGGTGCTCGTGACCTCGCCCGCCGTGCCGCGCCCCGCCGCCGTCCGCTACGCCTGGCGCAACGCGCCCGCCGCCGGTCTGTTCAACCAGGACGGACTTCCCGCCTGCCCCTTCCGCAGCGACGACTGGTGACGCCGCCGCCGGAAAATCCCGGTGTCTGCGCCCTTACGTAAGCAAACCGCCGGTTGTCCAAACGGATGAAAAATGCCCAAATGGATTCGCTCTCGTTCTCCCGCCCGCGCCAGCCCAAACCTTCCGCCCATGAGAAAAAAACGCCTGCTCCGTCCCGCCCTGCCGCTTGTCCTCCTCGCGCTCGCCATCGCCGCCGCGCGCGCGGCGACATTCACCGTCGTCGCCGGTCCCGACTGGGCGCCCTACGCGCACTCAGTGGAGATCGCGCCCGGCGGCGTCTTCGATTACTCGGCCCTGCTCGACGCCCCCGCCGGCAAACACGGCGCTCTGCGCGCCACGCCCGCGGGGCATTTCGAGTTCGAAAACCGGCCCGGCGAGCGCGTCCGTTTCTGGGGGCCGAACCTCACGTTCACCGCCAATTATTTTTCTAAAACCGAGGCCGACCGCCTCGCGGAGCGCTTCGCCCGCTCCGGCTACAACACCGTGCGCCTTCACCATTTCGACCGCGACCTCGTGCGCAAGGGCGGCGACTCGTGGGAGCTCGATCCGCGGAAGCTCGACCAGCTCGACTACCTCTTCGCCGCGATGAAAAAGCGCGGCATTTATATCAACATCGACCTCTTCAGCAGCCGCACGTTCAGCGACGCGGAGCTCGCGTCGTTCGGGTTTCCGCGCGGCGGGAAAAGCCGGCTCACCGCCGACAACTACAAGGGCCTCGTGCCCGTCTCGAAGGCCGCTTACGAGTCCTGGGCGCTTTATGCGAAAAATCTTCTCACCCACAAAAATCCCCACACCGGCCTGACCTGGGCCGGAGACCCCGCGCTCATCGGCATCTGCCCGGTCAACGAGGACCAGCTTTTCAACCGCATCAGCAATCCCGGCGTCCTCGCGCTCTACAAAAAAGCCTTTGTCGAGTCCGGCGCGGGCACGGAAAAGGAGGCCGGCCTGCGCAGCTCCGCCGCGTGGAACCGTTTCATCATCGAAACGCAAGCCGCCTCCAACGCCCGCATCTTCGCCTTCCTGCGCTCGCTCGGCGTGAAGGCGCTCCTCACCGGCTCGAACTCCGAGACCACGCAAAGCGAGAGCTTCCTGCGCGAGCACTACGACTACGTGGACAACCACGCCTACTGGGACCACCCGAAATTCCCCGGACGCCCGTGGCAGCCGCCGTTCGAGTTCCACCAGAAAAAATCCACCGCCGACGCCGCCTCCGTGCCGAGAAAACTTTTCGCCACGCGCGTCTTCGGACGGCCCTTTACCGTCACCGAGTTCAATTTCTGCCGCCCCAACCAATACCGCCACGAAGGTGCCGTGCTCATGCCCGCCTACGCCGGGCTGCAGGACTGGGACGCGCTCTATAATTTCCAATACGCCATGAGCCGCGAGTCCGCGCTCGACGGCGGCGTGGACAATTATTTCGCCATCGCCAACGATCCCGTCGGCCTCGTCGCCGACCGCGTGGGCGCGCTGCTCTTTCTCCGCGCCGACATCGCGCCCGCGCGCGGCGCGCTCGTCTGGGCCGCCCGGCCCGGGGAGGCCTTCAGCGACCAGTGGCTGCGCTATCCCGCCGCGTTCACCAAACTCGGCCTCGTCACCCGCATCGGCTCGCTTACCGGCCAGCCCGCCGATGTCCTGACCCGCGCCGGCGCCGGTGACTTGAAACCGCACGCCATCGCCGCCGCCGTCATCGGCGCCGGCGACAGCACTTGGAAAACCAAACGCTTCGAAAACCCCGACCCGCTTCCGCCCAAAACCTACCTCGCCGACGACACGCTCCCCGCCCTGCTCCAGCGCGACGGCGCGCTGCCCGCCGGCTCCGTCAACGCCGACGCCACGCGCTTCACCAGCGACACCGGTGAAATCGAACTCCGCGCCGACGAGGGCTCGGTGCGCGTCGTCACCCCGCGTAGCGCGCTCTTCGTCGTCCCCGCCGGCGCGCGTCTTTCCGGCGGGCTCGTTTCCATCGAGGAAAACACGGCCGACGTCGCCATCGGCGTCGTGTCGCTCGACGGCCTTCCCCTCGCCGGAGCCCGCCGCATCCTCGTCACGCACCTCACCGACGCGCTCCCCGCCGGCGCGGTCTTCGCCGAGTCCGACCGCAGGCTTATCTCAAACTGGGGCCAGGGGCCGCACCTCGTCCGCCGCGGCGAGACCCTCCTCACGCTCCGCCTCGCCGAGGCCGGCGACGGCAACTGGCGCGCGTGGGCCGTTGACGCCACCGGCGCGCGCGCCCGAGAAATCCCGCTCGCCAAAACCGAGGGCGACGGCACCGCCGCCCTCGCGATTCGCCTCGCGACCACCACGCCCGAAGGCACGCAGCTCGCCTACGAACTCGCGCGCTGACGCCGCCGCGCCCCGCCCTGCCCTTCTCCTCGCTCTCCGCCGCGCGCACCATGAAAGAAAGAATAACGAACCGCTCCCAACCATGATGCTCCGTCGCGATTTTCTTGCCCGCGCCGCCATTGCCGCCGGGGCCGCCGCACTGCCCTTGCGCGCCTTCTCCGAAAAACGCCGTCCCGCGGTCACGGACGCAGGCGCCCCTGTGCCCGTCTGCCGCTGGCTGTTTCAGGAACCCGCCGGCGCCGCCCGCGTCTCCGAAGGGCGCCACGCCTACGCGCTGGCCGAACGCGAGGGGCCGGTCGCGCGCGCCGGCGACGGCGTCTGCGGCCCCTTTTGCGCGGAGTTGCGCGAGGGCCAGTGGTTCAACCTGCCGCGCGCCGACTGCCCCGCGCTCAACCTCCACGGCGCGCGACCGCTCTCGATCGTCGCGTGGGTCTGGCGCGCGAGAAAAAGTTTCCGCCAGTGCGAGGCCGTCGCCGGCATGTGGAACGAGACCGGCGGCACGCGCCAGTATTGCCTGTTCCTCGACCTCGGCATCTGGGACAGCCGCGACTCCGTGTGCGGGCACGTCTCGGCTACGGGCCGGCCCAGCCCCGGCTACAAATACTGCATGGAGGCCGGCATCGGCGCGCGGCCGGTGACGTTCGGCGAGTGGCACCAGGTGGCGTTCACGTTCGACCGCAACTGGGTGCGCGTGTATCTCGACGGCGCGCTCGATTACCGGCCCGGCCTCAGCCCGTATTTCTGGCCGCGCGCGATCCACGACGGCGGCGCGGGCGGCTCGGACTTCACTGTCGGCGCGGTGTTCCGCTCGGGCGAGATGGGCAATCATTTCGTCGGCCGCATCGGCGGCCTGGCAGTGTATGACACGGCGCTCTCCGCCGGGCAGATCGCCGCGCTGCACGCCGCGCGCGCGTGCTGAACGCCGCAAGCGAACCCCGAAAACACCGGCAAAATCCGCTGAGATTCCGGTCATCTCTTCCGGTGCCGGGCAAGGGCGTTGTCCCCGCCAGCCCGCCGGTAACTCCGCAGCATTTGAAAATCTTATGTAAGCACTCGTTTCTCTGTCCCCCTCCATTCTTTGATGCAAATGTCCGGCGGTCAAAACCTCCTATTGTCCCCGCCCAACCGTTTCCCCGCCATGCACTGCTTTTGCTTCCTCATGCACGCCATACGGCGCCCGTCGCTCCCCATCAGCACCCTCGCGATCGCCTTCGCCGCGTTCGCCAGCGCCCTCGCCCCCGCCCGCGCCGCGCTCATCGCCACCGACGACTTCGACTCCTACGCCGCCGGCGCGCTCTCCGGGGCCAACGCCGGCACCGGCTGGGGCGCCGCCTACTCCGCGCAGGCCGGCGCGACCGTCGCCGACGACGCCGCGCCCGTCACCTATATGTTGCCAAACGGCGTCGTCCTCGGCGGCGGCAACGCCCTCAAAATCACCGGCGCCGACGTGAACTCCGTCCTCTCCCGCGCCCTTGCCACGCCCGTCACCGACGGCTCCGATGTCTTCCTCTCCTTCGTTTTCCGCATCCACTCCGCAAACTCCAACGGCGCCGAGCCGGACGGCGCCGAGATCCCCACCTCCGGCAACATCCTCACCGGCTGGGTCGCGAAGGATGCCGACGACGACAACGCCGTTGACACGATGGGCGTCATCGGCGCCAACGGCAGGGCCACCGCCCGCGTCAACAACTCCTCGCTCACCTCCTCGCCCGTCAGCGCGCCGCTCGTCTTCGGGCAAAACATGCTTTTCGTCGTCAAATACACCGGCTGGGACGGCGCTTCCTACAAGGCGTGCAAGGTCTGGCTGAACCCGACGCCGAACGACGAGGCGTCCGCCAGCACCGCTGTCGCCGTCACCAAAACCGCCACCGCCGGCGGCTCGGACGCGTTCAACGGCATCCGCGTGCGCACCACCGGCCTCGCCAGCAACGGCGGGCGCCACTTCCTCATTGACGCGCTCCGCGTCGGCACCAGTTGGGCGGATGTGGTCGGCGCGCCGACGGGCGTCACCGCCGCGCCCGCCGACGTGCCGCGCGTGGTCGTCTTTGGCGACTCCCTCTCCTCCGGCGGCCCCGGCAACAACCCCTCCACCGGCCCCGCTTCCACGCCCGAGTATCCGAAACTCACCTGGATAACCCAGCTCTCGCCGCTGGCGGGCTACGGCGCGCTCGGCAACCATCAGGTTGACGGCATCGGCACCAACTACGCCAAGGGCGGACACACCACGGCGGACATGGTCGGCCGTGTTGGCGATTTTCTCGCGGACTACTCCAATGTCGCCTCGCTGCAAAACCTCTACGTCCTCTGGTGCGGCGGAAACGATGTCGGCCACGCCGTGCAGGACAACGCGTTCTCCATCTTGCTGAGCCCCTCGTCCGCCAAGACAACCATCGTCGCGGTGGCCGAGGCCGCGGCGGACCGGATGGAGGCGCAAATCCAGCGGCTCGCCGCGAGCGGGGCGACCCGGTTTTATTGGATTGACCTTCCCAACCTCGGGGCGACCCCGGCGGTCGAAAATTATGCCACCCAATACGGGCTCTCCTCGTTAAAAGGCACCCTGGCCGACATCATGCAATCGGCCGCCGCGGCTTTTAACGCCAAAATGCCCGCCGCCATCGCGCGCCTGACTGCCGCCAATCCCGGCATCACCATCCGCACCTTCAGCGCGTGGGACACCTTCAACGCCATCATCGCCGACCCCGCCGCCCACGGCTTCACCAACGTCACCAGTTCGTGCGCCGCCGACGGCGTCACCACCGCCGCCGCCAACAACTACCTCTTCTGGGACAACGTCCACCCCACCGCCCACGGCCACAACCTCATCGCGAACCAAGTGCTCGCCGACTGGCAGGCCGCCGGCCTCGTGGTCCCGCCGCCCGCCCCCGCCATCACCGCGGTCTATTGCGAAAATGCCGTGCCCGTCCCCGGCGACATCGTCAGCATCACCGGCTCGAACCTCGCCGGCCTCTCCGCCGTCACCATCGGCGGCATCCCCGCCGAAATCATCGGCGCCAACAACACCTTCGCCAAAGTCCTCTTCCCCGCCGGCGCCACCGCCGGCGCCGCCGTCACCGCCGCCACCGCGCCCTCCTCCAACCAGACCACCCACGTCGCCGCGTGGACCGCCGCCGCGCTCCCGCCCGTGCCCTCCGTCACCGGCTTCTCCACGACCACCGCCGCCCCCGGCGACAGCGTCACCCTCACCGGCCAAAACCTCTCCGGCATCGTCACCCTCGCCGTCGGCGGCAAGCCCGCGGCCATCACCGCCCAAAGCGACGCCGAACTCACCTTCACCGTCCCCGAAGACGCCCCTCTCGGCGCCGCCGGAATCGCCCTCGATACCCTCGCCGGCGACTTCGTTGCCCTTCAGCAGCTCACCATCAAAACCACCCCCTCCAATCCCGACCTCATCGCCGAGGACAACTTCGACTCCTATACCCCCGGCTCCACCCTCGCCAGCCAGTCCGCCGGCGGCACCGGCTGGGTCGCCGCTTGGACCACCCAAGCCGCCACTACCGTCACCGTCTCCCACGACCCCGCCGACCTCATCTCCTATACCCTCGACAACGGCACCATCCTCGGCAGCGGCACCGCCGGCTCCGTCATCGTCGTTTCCTCCACCGCCACCGCCAACAATTTCGATCAAGACACCGCCCTCCAACGCGACTTCGCCACCGCCCCCGCCGAAGGCGCGGACCTTTTCGTCAGCTTCATTTACAAGATAAAAGACCTCTCCAAAACCGACGACACCACCTTCTCCTCCGGCAATAACCTCCTCTGCTGGTTCGGCAAGGACTCCGCCAAAGCCACCACCGACACCGCTGTCGCCGTCGGCTACAGTGGCGGCTTCCATCCCCAAGTCAACAACGCCCGAGGTTCCAGCGTCGGCTCGCACGCCTACGGCCAGACCTACTTCGCTGTCGTCAAATACACCGGCTGGGATGGCACCGCCTACCGCACCGCCCAAGTCTGGCGCAACCCCAAGACCACCGACGAAAACTCCTCCGTCACTACCATCACTCGCGCTTATTCCCCCGGTTCCGGCGGCTCCACAGCCATCACCGGCATCCGTGTCCGCACCAACAACCTCATCGCCATAAACCCTGACGCGGGCACCGGCCGCTACCACGTCGTTGACGCCATCCGCGTCGGCAAAACCTGGGCCTCCGTCGTCGGCCTGCCCGCGCCCGCCATCACCGGCATCACGCCGACTGCCGTCCACCCCGGCGACAGCATCACCATCACCGGCACGAATCTCGATGACGCCACCGTCACCATCGGCGGCGTCACCGCCACCGTCACCGCCAATACCGCCACGAGCATCACCGTCACCGTGCCCTCCGCGTCCGGCGCGGTCGGCGGCGCCGTCTCCGTCGTCGTGACCACCGCCGGTGGTACCGTCACTGCCGACCAGACACTCACCGTCACGCTGCTCGCGCCGGCGATTGCCAGCATTTACCCACTCACCGTCTATCCCGGCGGCAACGTCACCATCACCGGCTCGAATCTCGATGATGCCACCGTCACCATCGGCGGCGAGGAGGCGGTCATTACCGAAAACACCGGCTCCTCCATCACCGTCACCGTGCCCGTGGAGACCGCCGTCGCCACCGGCATCGCCGTCGCCGTCACCACTGCCGGCGGCACCGTCATCGCCAGCCAGGCACTTACCGTGACGCCACCCCCGCCGGTCGTCACCGGCATCACGCCGCTTTCCGTCGCCCCCGGCGGCAGCATCACCATCACCGGCGCGAACCTCGACGGCGCGACCGTGACCATCGGCAGCGTCGCCGCCACCATCACCGCTCCCGGCGCGACCTCGCTCACCGTCACTGTGCCGGAGGGCGTGCTCGGTGAAAACAAAGCCGTCGCCGTGACCACCGCCGGCGGCACGACCACCGCCGCGCAGACCCTGACCATCACGGCCGTGCCGCCGCCCGCGCCGGTCATTACCGGCATCACGCCGACTGACGTCCACCCCGGCGGCAGCATCACCATCACCGGCACGAATCTCGTCGGCGCGACCGTGACCACCGTCACCATCGGCGGTGTCGCCGCTACCGTGACCGCCAGCAGCGCGACCTCGCTCACCGTCACCGTGCCGGAAGGCGTCCTCGGCGACACCGTCGCCGTCGCCGTCACCACCGACGCCGGCACGACCACCGCCGCGCAAACCCTCGCCATCACAAAAGCCGCCCAGCCCGCCCTCGTCGTCACCGCTGTCACCGGCAAGAAATACGGCGATGCCGCGTTCCAGCTTGCCGCCACCGGCGGTGCCGGCATGGGCGCGCTCACGTTCGCCCGCACCGCCGGCACCGACGCCACCGCCACCGTTTCCGAGGCCGGCCTCGTCACCATCACCGGCGCTGGCGACATCACCGTCACCGCCTCGAAAACCGCCGACGCCCGTTACGCCGCCGCCACCTCCGCCCCGCTCGCCATCACCATCGCCAAAGCCGATCAGCCCGCGCTCGTCATCACGCCCGTCACCGGCAAAACCGCCGCCGACGCGCCCTTCACGCTCGCCGTCACCGGTGGCGCCGGCACGGGCGCGCTCACGTTCGCGCGCACCGCCGGCACCGACGCCGTCGCCACCGTGTCCGCGGAGGGCGAGGTCACCATCACCGGCGCGGGCGAAATCACCGTCACTGCCACCAAGGCCGGCGACGCAAACCACAACCCCGCCACCTCCGCTCCGCTCGCCATCACCATCGCGCCCACGCCCGATTACGACACCTTCACCACCGTCGCCGAAAACGGCGGCTGGGTGCCGCTCACCCACTCGCTCGATATCGCCGAGGGTGGCGTCTTCGACTTCGCGCAACAGGGCCTGCTCGACGCCCCCGCCGGCAAACACGGCGCGCTCCACGCCACCGCCGCCGGCCACTTCGAGTTTGAAAACCGCCCCGGCGTGCGCGCCCGCTTCTGGGGCGTCAACATCGTCCAGATGGCCAATTTCCTCAACACCCACGCGCAGGCCGACCAGCTTGCCGCGCGCCTTGCCCGCTCCGGCTACAACACCGTCCGCCTCCACCTCTTCGACGAGTATCTGGTCAGCAGCAGCATCTCCGCCGGCGGCGACTCTTGGGACCTCGACACCGCCCGTCTCGAAAAACTCGACTATCTCTTTTACGCCCTCAAGCAGCAGGGCATCTACATCAACATAGACCTCTACGGTTCGCGCGGCTTCAGCGAGACCGAGGCAGCCTCCTTCGGCCCCGGCATCACCACGAGCATCGCCAAGAACAACTGCAAAGGCCTCTTCGCCATCTCCGACGCCGCGCTCGAATCCTGGAAAAACTTCGCCACCAACCTCCTCACCCACGCCAACCCCTACACCGGCCTGACTTGGGCCGCCGACCCCGCGCTCATCGGCATCTGCCCCGTCAACGAAAACCCGCCGCATCGCGACAGCGTTTCCGACGCCATCCCGACCGAGGTTTCCTCTCTCTTCAAGGCCCGCTACACCGCTCTGACTGGCAGCACCACCTATAAAGGCGCCGACTGGAACCGCTTCGTCTTTGAGAATGCCCGCGCCTCCAACGACGCCATGGCCACCCACATCCGCTCGCTCGGCTCCAAGGCACTCATCACCACGGCCAACAACACCGTCGCCGCCGCGCTCGTTGACCTGCGCTCCCGCTACGACTACGTGGACGGCCACCTCTACTGGGACCACCCCAGCTTCCCCGTAAACTCGTGGTCGCTGCCCATCAACTTCTCCCAGTCCAGCGCCACCGCGACCAGCGCCTATAACCCCGCCCGTATGATGCCCACGCGCATTTTAGGAAAACCCTTCACCAGCACCGAGTTTCACTTCTGCCGACCCAACCGCTACCGCGCCGAGGGCCCCCTCCTCATGCCCGCCTACGCCAGCCTTCAGGACTGGGACGCCATGTATAATTTCGACTACGCAAAGGACATCGCCGGCGCCACCACCGGCACCGCCGACAACTACTTCGCCATCGCCAACGATCCCGTCGGCCTCGTCGGCGACCGCCTCGGCGCGCTCCTCTTCCTGCGCGGCGACATCGCCCCGGCCACCACCACGGTCGCCTACGCCGTCACCGACACCGAAGCCTACGCCAACGACTCCAGCGGCAACCCCGGCCGCGAGTTCGACGACAACTTTCGCCACGTCGGCCTCGTCGCCCGTATCGGCTCGCTCCCCGGCGCCCCCGCCGCCGTGCTCGCCGCCAACCCCGGCCTCGCCGCCGCCGTCACCGGCTCCGCCGCCGGTCTCGCCGAAAACGCCGCTGCCAGAACCTATGTCGCCGGCACCAGTCTCGTCACCAAACTCCGTGACGATGGCATCCTCCCCGCCGCCGGCGCCGACGGCACCGCCAGCGAAACCGGCCAGCTCACCCTCAATACCGCCGCCGGCATCTTCCGCGCCGTCACCCCCCGCGGCGAACACTTCATCCTCGCCCCCGGCGCCACCCTCGCCGGCGACCGCGTCACCGTCGCCAACGGCTCCGTCTTCGGCACCGTCTCCGTCGTCGCCCTGAAAACCGCCTCCGAAATCGCCGCCGGCGCCGACGCTCCCGCGCTCGCCGCCGCCCGCCGCCTCCTCGTCACCCACCTCACCGACGCCCTCACCACCGGCATGACCTTCGCCGCCGCCGACCGCAAGCAACTCACCGCCTGGGGCTCGCTCCCGCACCTCGTCCGCGCCGGCTCCGCCACCCTCGACCTCACGCTCCCTGCCGGCGGATGGACCGCATGGGCCGTGGACATGACCGGCGCCCGCCTCCGCGAGCATCCCCTCGTCCGTGTCGGCGACACCAATGTCTGGCGCATGGAAATCTCCACTGCCGGCATTTCCGAAACCGGTGCGCAGTTCGCCTACGAGCTTGTGTTGACCGGCTCCGCCGCGCCGCCGGTCGTGACCGGCGTTTCCCCGCTCGCCGCGCATCCCGGCGACAGCGTCACCATCACCGGCGAAAACCTCTTCGACGCGACTGTCACCATCGGCGGCGCGGCAGCGGCGGTTATCGCCAGCACCGGCACGTCGCTCGCCGTCACCGTTCCCGCCGGCGCGTTCGGCGGTGACGGTGCGGTGGTCGTCTCCACCGCGGGCGGCGCCGTGACCGCGGCGCAGACGATTGCCGTCACGCTGCCTGAGCCGGTGATCAGCGACGTTTTCCCGCTCGCCGTCGCTCCCGGCTCAAGCATTGCCATCACCGGTGCGAACCTGGCCGGCGCGTCTGTCGCCATCGGCGGCATCTCCGCCACCGTGACCGCTGACGGCGCTACCTCGCTGACCGTCACCGTGCCGGAGGCCGTGCTCGGCGAAAACATCGCGATCGTCGTGACGACCGGCGGCGGCACGGTCACCGCCAGCCAGACGCTTGCCGTCACGGGCGCGCCACCACCCGCGCCGACGATAAGTAACATCCTGCCGCTCAATGTGCATCCCGGCGCCCTCGTCACCATCACCGGCCAGAATCTCGCCGGCGCGACCGTGACCATCGGCAGCGTGGCGGCGGAGATAGTTGCCAACACCGGCACCGCGATAACAGTCAGGATTCCCTCGGGCACCGCCGGCGGCCTCGTCAGTGTCACCACGGCCAGTGGCGGGACAAGTTCGACCCGGCAAGTCATCATCAAGCCCGATGCCGGCGACAGCGGCGTGCTGCCCGCGCCGGCGGGCGTGGTCGCCTCCTCGGGAAGCGCCAATTACAAACTCTACGTTTCCGACATCGCACTGCACACGATTCAAGTCATTGCCTCGGGCACCATCACCACGTTCGCGGGCAATCCCGGTTCGCCCGGTCTGGCGGACGGCACCGGCACCATCGCGCTCTTCAACCGTCCGCGCGGACTCTCGATCAACCACGCCGGCGCGCTCATCGTGGCAGACAGCGGCAACAATCTCCTGCGCTCCGCCACCGCCGACGGCACGGTCGCGACCACAGGCACCGCCGGTGCAGACGCGGACCTCGCGGCGGCGGCCGGCGTCGCCGCATTCGACGCGGCGTCCGGCGAAACCTACATCGCCGACACTGGAAACCACTTGATCAAGAAAATCATCGCCTCGGGCGAGGTGCGCACCGTGGCCGGATCCGCCACGTCGGGCACTGCCAACGGTCCCTTGCTTGAGGCGCAATTCAACTCGCCCGCAGGCGTTGCCGTCGATGTGACCGGCAGCTACCTCTACGTGGCCGACACCGGTAATCACGTCATCCGCCTCATTGACCTGAGTGGCGGAGTCGTGAGCACCTTTGCCGGGCAAATGGGCGTCGCCGGCGACGCCGACGGCGGCGCGCTGGGCGCGTCCACCTTCCGCTTTCCCGGCGATCTTATCGTGGATGGAACTGGCGACGTATATGTGGCCGACACGGGCAACTCGCGCATCCGCCTCATCACCTCGGACGACGGACGAACCGTGGGCACGCTGGTCGGTGGCGCCCCCGGCTTTGTGGACGGCGGCGGCACGGCGGCGCGTTTCTCCAGTCCGTCCGCCCTCGCCCTCGCCGAGGACGGCAGTATCTACGTGGCGGATACAGGCAACGGCGCCCTCCGCCGCATCGCTCCCGACGCCTCCGCCACTGTCACGACCCTCGCGCTCAAGTCTCCCGCGTCCTCGTCTGTCACGCCTCCGCCCGGTCAATCCCCCGGTGGTTCGGGCGGCGGCGGTGGCGGCGCGCCTTCGGTTGGATTCCTTGCCGCCCTCGCCGTGTGCGCCGCCCTCCACTTGCGCAAGCGGCGGTAGCACGGGTTGCCAGCCCGTGTTGATGCGCGAAGCGCGGCCTCGTGGCGCAGGCAGCGATGCCTGCGCCAGGGACCAATCCAGCTTACGTAAAACCCAATTATGGCCGCAATCCCCGCATTGCGGTCATTAACGTCCTCGTAGAAAAACTTCCTACGCATGCACGCCTCGCCCCGCCTCCTCCGCGCCCTGCTTTCTGTTTGGGCTCTATCCGGTCTCCTCACTGCGTTTGCGGCTGCCGACTCCATCACCGCCGCCCCTGTCGCCTACTCGCGCATCATCGCGTTTGGCGACAGCCTCAGCTCGGGCGGACGCGGCAAAAATTCTCCCAGCACCGGCCCCGCGCCCACGGCGGAAAACGGCAACTACCCGCGCCTCACCTGGGTGCAGCAACTCTCGCTCATGGCCGGGCTCGGCCGCCTCGAAAAATGGGAGCGCGGCGGCGCCAACTACGCCGTCGGCGGCACCGACACGAAGGAACTTGAGGAGCAAATCGACCGCTACCTTGAAATTTGCAAAGGCAAGGCCGACCCGCTCGCCCTCTACACCCTTTGGAGCGGCGGCAACGACCTCACCCACTATCTCCGCGACAAATCCCCCCTCGGCTTCGTCTTCTCCAATCTCGAAAAGGGCCTCGTCTCCACCGGCAAAAAAGCCGCCGCCCGCGTCGAGAAACAAATCACCCGCCTCGCCCGCGCCGGCGCCGTGCATATCCTCTGGGTCAACCTTCCCGATCTCAGCCGCCCGCCCTCGCTCGCTGCGCGCCTGAAAGACCGCCCGAAATACCGCGACTCGCTCATGCGCGGTTTCCGCGACGCCTCCGCCGCGTTCAACACCCGCATGGACGATGCTGTCGCGAACCTCCGCGCCAAATTTTCCGCCATCGACCTCGTCACGCTCGACGCGCACACCTTTTTCGACGCGGTGATGGCCGATCCCACGGCCTATGGTTTCACCGATGTCACCACGCCCAGCCGCGCCTCGAACCGGCACCTTTTCTACGACAACGCACATCCCACCTCGCACGGCCACTACGAATGCGCGAGATTCGCCCGCGCCCGCCTCGTCTCCCTCGACCGCCTCCCGCCCTCCGCCAACGAGGCCGCCTATGAAAAGCCGCTGAGTATCGGTTTCGCCGACCCCGCCGCTATCGCTGACTCCCAGGTAGGGCCTGACCTTGTGTCAGGCCGCGCGCGCGAAACCCGCGAACAAAACACCTCCGCCACTCGGAACGCGGCGCCCCCAACGCGGTCGAGCCCTGCAACAAACGCCACCACCGTCACGGAAGCCGATTTCATCGCCGCCGTCCGCAAAACCGTTGCCGGGCGCGGCGTCATCCGCCGCCCGCAAACTCTCGCCGAGCTCAAAGCCAATCCGAAATTCCGCATGAAGTATCGCGAGAAGCCCGCGCATATGTCGAAACGCAGCGATGCTGAGTGGGAGCGTTTCGCCATCTCGCTCGCCGACGCCGAGGCCGCGCGCGATCTCGGACGCCTTTTGCCTGCCGCTGCCGCCGCCGCGCGCATGTCCGGCGATCCGGAGCTGCTCGGCTACGTCCGCGATCAACTGGCCGAACTCGCCACCTGGTCGCCGCTCCAGCGCGCCGGTTGGAGCGGCGGCTCAGACACCCGGAGCGCGTGGCTCGGCACCGGCTGGGCCGTGCGCGCGATTGTCGAATGCGCGGCCGAGCTTCCCGACGGCGGGCTCACCCCGGAGCTTCGCGCCGCGCTCGCCACCCGCTTTGAGGACGAAATCACCGGCATCCGCGACGACTGGCGATTGAAACGAAACTGGTTCACCCGCATCGAGGCCGCGTCGTCGAACCAATGGGTGCTCCCGCTGGAGGCGCTCGCGCTCGCCAGTCTTTTCAACGGCCTCGACAAACACCGCGACGACTACGAATTTGCCGTCGCCGGACTCATCCGCTCGCTCGACGCGCAGGGCCCGCAAGGCGAGT
Source organism: Termitidicoccus mucosus (assembly GCF_038725785.1). GTDB lineage: Bacteria > Verrucomicrobiota > Verrucomicrobiia > Opitutales > Opitutaceae > Termitidicoccus > Termitidicoccus mucosus. Next base: position 7,702,172 of record NZ_CP109796.1, on the reverse strand, counting down.
GCGTCGAGGGCATGCAATACGCCGGCATCACCTTCCACAGCCTGCTCGCCGCCGCGCTCGCCGCCCGCGCGCATGGCGACGACCGCCTGATCAACCACCCGTGGCTGCGCGCCTTCCCCGCGTGGTATTTGCAACACCGCCAGCCCGCCGGCTTCGTCATCAACGCCTTCGATTCGCAAAACAGCGACCTCGACTGGGAGGTCGTCGCCAAACTCGCCGCCGACCTCGCCGACCCCGCCGCGCTCTGGGTCTTCCAACACCGCCCGTTGGAAGCGCCAGACGCCATCACCCTCGCCATCTTTCGCGCCGCGCAACTCGATCCGGCGGGGGGCGCGCCCCCCGCGGCCTTCGCCGCCTGGCCCGTCGCGACGCGCGTCAATTGGGTGGAAAGCATCGACGCCTATTCGCGCGGCCCGGCGAATCGTGTGTCCGGTTTTTGGATGCGAGGCGGCCACGCCACCGACGCGCACGATCACCAAGACCGGGGCCACGTGAACCTCGTAATTCGCGGCCGCCCCGTGCTCATCGAGGCCGGTCTTGCCTCCTACGGCATCGCCGGGCACGCCAGCTATTTCAAGAGCGTCGCCGGCCACAACGTCCTTCAGGTCGGCCCCTATGCGCCGGATCAGCTCACCGCCAAAATCCTCGCCGACGGCGCCGGCCAGATCCTCGACCCCGCGCACCGTGCCGCACTCATGACCGTCCGCCGCCTCGACGAAAAAGGTGGCGACGTTTCCGTCGATGCCTCCGGCTGCTACGCCGGCCTGAAACGCTGGGTGCGCTCCGTCACATGGGATGCCGCCGGCGCAACCATTCGCGATGAGGTCGAGCTAGACTTCCCCGACGTGGTGCTCTTCCGCTGGCACCTCGGCGCGCCCTCCGATGCCGTGGCCGACCTCGCCACCACCGGACGCGTCCGCGTTGCCGACATCGTGCTCGACTACGAGACCGACGCGAAACTCCACGTTTCGCTCGAACCCATGCCCGACGCCACGCTCAAGCCCGGCAAGACCACCAACCACGCCACCGTCGTCCTTGCCACCGAGCGTCCGACAAAAGCCCTCACGCTTACGACAAAGGTTTTCCTCGATGAAACGAGGTGATCCAATGAATTTTCGCCGTCACGCCATGCCCGTATCTCCCGAAATCCAGCCCGCCGCCCAGTGGCAAAACAACGAGCTCACGCTCCAGAATCCCCTCTTTCGCGAAATCTGGCGCCTTGAGCCCGGCGGGCAGCTCCGCCTCGTCTCCTTCCGCCGGGCCGGCGGCCCCGAATGGATTTCGCCGCGCCCCCCGCCTGCGCCCGGCCCCGACGACGCACCCATTTGCGCACCCGCCGATTCTTCCACCGCCGGCACCCGCGCATGGAATGCCACCTTCAGCACCCGCGCCGACGGCCTCATCCTCACCGCCGAACTGCGCCTCGACGCTCCCGAAAACGCGCCAGCGACTGGGAACGCCGTCATCCTGCCGGCAGGCGCCGCGCCGCGCCGCCCCCTCCACCGCCTGCACACCTTCAAACTCCACCCGCTCATTGCCGGCGCCGTCCACCAACTCACCGGTTCCGAAACCGACGCCACCCTGCGCGAACTCGAAGCCGCCACCGGAACCGAAAAAAATATTCAGCTCGCCGGCCGCATCCGCGTCAAACCCAACGGACAAACCTTCATCACCCCCCCGGCCATCGCGCATCCATTTTTTGGATTTTATCCGCGGCACCTCGTCGTGCGCGACATCCAGTTCGTCGATCAGACCGACCACCACAGCAACCTCGTCTTCGAGCGCGAATATCTCATGCAATCCGGCGAGCGCTGCCTGCCGCTTCAGACCAACCTCGTTTGCATCGAGGACACCGCCTCGCGCGAGGGCGACGGTTTTTTCTGGTTGCTCATGGCCCCGCTGCACCGCGTGCGCAAGCGCTGGAGCGCGGTGTTCGACTTCCTGCTCGCGTTTCAAAAAGGCGCGCTCACCGCCACCGCCTGTCCCGCCGGCTATGCGCTCGCCCGCGTCGCCTACACCGGCGGACGCGCCGGCGCCACCCGCGCGCTGCACGCCTTCCAGCGCGCCTTCTACACCGTCCCCCCGGCACCGGCGCGATCCCCCGAAACTTGTAACCCATTAGGTTACAAACCGGACGCCGCCGGCGCCGTCGCTGAAAATCTCGCGATTCGCAATCCGCATGGCAGGCATGTCACTTCGTCCGGAACCGCCTTCCCGCCGGAGCACTCCGCGCTGCTCCTTTCCAACACTTGGGGCGACCGCTGCGGCGCGGCGAGCCTCTCGGAAAAATTCATCCTCGACGAAATCGCCGCCGCGCGCGCCCTCGGCGTCGAAGTCGTGCAAATCGACGACGGCTGGCAGAAGGGCGCGACCGTCAACACGCCCGTCGCCGGCAACCAAGGCGTGTGGAACGGATTCTGGGCTGCCGATCCCGAGTTCTGGACGGTTAACGCCTCGCGTTTCCCGCGCGGTCTTGCCCCGCTCGTCGAGGCCGCCGACAAAGCCGTTGTGAGCCTCGGCCTCTGGTATGCGCCCGATTCCACCGGCGATCTCGCCAACTGGGAAAAGGACGCCGCGCAAATCCTGAAACTCTGGCGCGAACATCGTATCACGTTTTTCAAACTCGACGCGGTGAAGCTGCATTCGCGTCTGGCCGAGACTCGTTTCCATGCCCTGTGCGACCGTGTGCTGGGGGAAAGCGGCGGCGCGATCTTCTTCGATTTCGACGCCACCGCCGAGCACCGTCCGACTTACTGGGGACGCCCCGGCGGCGGCGAGTTGTTTCTCGAAAACCGTTTCACCGAGGAGGGCAACTATCACCCGCACCAGACGCTGCGCGCGCTCTGGAGCCTCGCGCACTATATCCGGCCCAAGCGCATCCGCCTCGAATTTCTCAACCCCGCGCGCAACGAGCCCGACTACGTCGGCGACCCGCTGCGCCCCTTGGCCTATCCGCCGGAGTATTTGTTTGCCATCACCATGCCCGGCGCCCCGCTCGCGTGGTTCGAAATCAGCCGCGTGCCCGCCGTGGTTATCGAGCGCTGGCGACCGCTCATCGTCCTCTGGAAACAACACCGCGAGGCATTTCAAAACGGCTCCGTCTTCCCCGTCGGCCGCGCGCCAAACGGTTTTTCGTGGACCGGCTTCGTCTCGCTCGCCGAGCCTGACGCCGACGGCCCGCGCAGCCTGTATGCGCTCCTCTTCCGTGAACTCACGCCCGACGAAAATGCCGTCATCGACCTCCCCGTGCTGCTTGAATTGCCGAAGCCAGGACGCGCCCAAAAACTCGCCGGCGAAGGCGCGGTGACCATTGGGGAGGGCAAACTCATCGCCTATATCCCGGCCGCCCAGCATTTCCTTTTCGCCCGCTGGGAGATGTAGGGGTTTCGCTTGCGAAACCCGTTGGCAGAATCGCATCCCAAAAAATCCGCTCATCCCGCGCGCCGCAGCCACCCAGTGATAATTTCCACCATGCCCCGCCAAAATCACGCGTCCGCCTTGCGGCACAGGCGAGGTTCATTTTACGTAAGACAATCCAAGGCTGTCTGGCGACAAACACGGCCAGCAATATCGACCCATGAGTGACGCAACCCTGCCCCTTCGCGCTTTCGCCGCATTTGCGCTGTCCGTGTTTTTACCCGGTGCGTCCCTCTCTGCAAACGCCACGGCGAGCGCGTCCGCGCAGGTCACGCCCCTCTCCATCCGCGAGGCCGCCAATCGCGGGTTTCGTGACCAGGTCGCCGGCGACGGCAGGGGTGGCTGGACCGATCAGGGGCCGGACAACGACCTCGCCACCCTGCGCCCCGGCGTGCTTACCGCCTCCGGCGTCACCTTCGACATCATCAATCCCGACGACAATGAAGGCCGCTCCGCCATCGTGCTCGGTCGCGCCAGCCAGCAGGTCGCGTCCGACGCCGGCGAGGCCGCGCGCGAGAGCACCGACACGCGCACCGGCATCTCCGAATCTGCCACCGTGAAAATCGCAGCCGGCGAAAACGGCGCGCCGCCGTCGTATCGTTTTCTTTATCTGCTGCACGCCGCCGCCAATCCGCTCAAAACACCCGGCGAAGTGCTCGGCACTCTCACCGCGCATTACGCCGACGGCTCGGAAACGCGCCACGAGATAAAAAACAAAACCGACATCGGCAACTGGCGCGACCCCGCCAGCGCCGAAAACGCCGGCATCGCATGGGAATCGGAAAACGCCACCGCCTCCATCGGCCTCTACGTATCGCGCTTCCGCGTCGATGAAAAACCGTTGGCCTCGATCGAATTTCTGCAGACCGGCGGCGCGGCGTGGATGATCGTCGCGCTCTCCGCCTCCAGGCAGCCAATCAACGTCGGCGTCGTCCCGAAGGATTTCATCATCGAGCCGGGCCCGGAGTGGGCGCCCTACCATCACTCGCTCGATATCGAGAAAGGCGGCGTGTTTGATTTTTCGTCCACGCTGCACGCGCCTGCCGGAAAATTTGGCGCCATCCGCGCCACGCCCGCCGGGCATTTCGAATTTGAAGGCCGCCCCGGCGAACGCGTTCGCTTCTGGGGTGTGAACCTATGTTTCTCGGCGCAGTATCTGGAGAAGGAGGAGGCCGACCTGATGGCCGAACGGTTCGCGCGCTCCGGCTACAACACCGTCCGCTTCCATCATTTCGACGGCGGCGTGGTGCGCAAGGGCGGCCTGTCGTGGGAACTCGACGCGGCGCAGCTCGACAAGCTCGACTACCTTTTCGCCGCCCTGAAGAAACGCGGCATTTACATCAACATCGACCTTTACGCCAGCCGGGGCTTCAGCGCGGAGGAATGCGCGTCCTGGGGATTTCCAGGCGGCAAAAGCCGCGACCTCTTCAAAGCCATCCTCCCGGTCAACAACGGCGCGTTCGAGTCATGGCGGCGTTTCGCGAAAAACCTCCTCACGCACAAAAATCCCCACACCGGCCTCACGTGGGCCGAGGACCCTGCGCTCATCGGCATCTGTCCGGTCAACGAAAACCCGCTCTTCAACCATATCGAGGGCGACCCCAAAATCTTCGCGCTCTACAAAGAAGCCTTCGAAAAAGCGGGTCTCCCCGGCAAGCCCGGCACGAGCAATCCCGCCTTCAACCAGTTCATCCACGAGCTTAATCGCCAATCCGACGCGCGCCTGTTCGCCTATCTGCGCTCGCTCGGCACCAAGGCGCTCCTCACCGGCGCAAACTACACCATCGCGCAAGGACTCGCCGCCGTCCGTGCCGAATACGATTACGTTGACTGCCACAGCTATTGGGATCATCCGAAATTCCCCGTGAAGTCCTGGGCCGCGCCCTTCGCGTTCGGCCAGGGCAGCTCCGTCAAGGCCCGGGCCAAGATGCCCAACCGCATCATGCCCGTGCGTATTTTCGGCCGGCCCTTTGTCAGCACCGAGTTCAATTTCTGCCGCCCCAACCAATATCGTTTCGAGGGCGCGGTGCTCATGCCCGCCTATGCCAGCCTCCAAGATTGGGACGCGCTCTACAATTTCCAATACGCGAAGGACGACAGGATGGCCATCCACGGCGGCGTGGACAACTACTTCGCCATCGCCACCGACCCCGTCGGCCTCATCGCCGATCGCACCGGCTCGCTCGTTTTCCAACGCTTCGACATCGCCCCCGCAAAACATGCCATCGCCTACGCGGTGAATCCCGACGAGGCGTTCACCAGCCTCGGACGCCTCTTTCCTGGCGAATTCTCGCCGCTCGGCCTTGTCGCGCGCATCGGCTCGCTGCCTGACCGACCCTCCGGGGTGCTCACGAAATTCGGCGCGGCGCAAAACCTCGACGCCGTCGTCACCGGTGAAACGAGACAAGAACTTCCGCCCAAGGCTTACCTCATGGGCGATGACCTCGCCGCCGGGCTCGAACGCGACGGCGTGATTCCCGCCGGCTCCATCAGCGCCGACCGCGCGCGCTACGCCGCCGACACCGGCGAAATCGAACTCCGCGCCGACACCGGCACCGTGAAAGCCGTCTCGCCGCGCAGCGAGCTGTTCGTGCTCGCGCCCGGCAGCCGCCTCGACGGCGCGTGCGTCTCCGTTGTCAATGGCGGCACCCGCTGCTCCATCTCCGTCATCGCGCTGGCGACAAAAGCCGACGCCGCGCCGCCCGCGCTCGCCGACGCCCGGCGCATCCTCGTCACGCACCTCACCAACGCGCTCCCGCAAGGCGCGAAGTTCAGCCACACCGACTACAAGCTCCTCAAGTATTGGGGGACCGGCCCGCACCTCGTGCAACGCGGCTCCGCCACGCTCACGTTGCGCCTGTCCGATGGCGACTGGAAGGCATGGGCGGTTGACGCCACCGGCAAACGCATCCGCGGGATTCCGCTTACCCGGCAGGCCGGCGGCCCGCTCACCCTCGCCGTTTCCACCATTGACAAGGCCGGCACGCAACTCGCCTACGAACTCGCCCGCTAAGCTTTTCAGTCCCCGAAAACACCCGCACATGAGTGACACCACCTCCACGCCCGTCCCTCCCGCCGTCGTTCCGACGGCCGTTCCCCTGCGCGGCATCGCGCCCGAGGACCGCATTCCGCTTCGGCAGAAAATCGTCTTCGCGCTCGGCACGGACATGGACATCCTTTCGAACAACCTCACGTTCAGCATCCTCTGGCTGCCGATTTTCAACATCGGTATGGGCATGAACGCGATCTTGCTCAGCGGCATTCTCGTGGCGCTGCGCCTCTTCGACGCGTTTGCCGACCCCGTAATGGGCAACATCTCCGACAACACCAACACGCGCTGGGGTCGTCGCCGGCCGTTCATCGCCTTGGGCACCATCGCAATGGTGCTTGTTTACCCGCTTTTTTGGCACCTGCCGTCCGGCTGGGGCGACGCAGCGCGAGCCGTCGCGCTGGTCGCCATCGGCATCCTGTTTCTGGTGGCCTACACCCTCTGGGCGATGCCCTATTACGGGCTCCAGCTTGAGCTCACGCCCAGCTATGACGAACGCACACGGTTGGCCGCGTGGTGCTCCATTTTTGCCAAGTTCGGCTACCTCGCTATTGGCTGGGCCATCGCATTCATCCTGCTCATCGGCATGCTCGCCTCGGGTGACGCTTCGGTGCTGGAGGGCCGGAGCGATTTTGTGCGTGGGCTGCTTGAGTTCATCCAGCCGCTCGTCACGTGGCTGTCCGACGCGCAGCCCGGCGAGAAACCGCTCGTTGTCGGCATGCGCTCGGTCTGCTGGCTCGTCGGCGGCCTCATGCTCGTGTGCGGTTTGCTCCCGGCCATTTTTGTCAAGGAACGCTATCACAAGGTCGCGGCCAAGCGCCCGAAAAAGACGCCCTTCCTAGTCAGCCTGAAAGAGTCCTTCCATTGCAAGCCGCTCTGGCAGCTCATCGGCATGACCTTTTTCCTCCTCATCGGCTCCGCGTTTATCACCGGGCTGAATTATTATGTGAACGCGTATTATGCCTGCCAGGGCGACCTCCTCTTAGGCGGCAAAATCGCGGGGATAAAAGCCGTCGTCGTCAGCGTCACGGGGCTGCTCTCAATCCCGGTGCTCACAAAGCTCAGCGAGCGTTTCGACAAGCGCGCGGTCGCCATCTCCATGCTCACGCTTACGGTCGTCGGCCATCTCGCGAACTATATATTGATGACCCCGGCGCATCCCTACTGGCAAATTTACACGGGGCTGACCGAGGCCATCGCCATCCCCGCCATCTGGATGTTCATGCCCTCCATGAAGGCCGACGTCGCCGACTGGGACGAGTTCCACACCTCGCGCCGCCGCGAGGGTTCGCTGAACTCATTCTACTCGTGGTTCGTGAAGGCGGCCATCACGGTCTCCGTGGTTTTCAAGGGCGCCGCGCTCGAGTGGTCCGGCTTCAATCCGAAACTCCCCGCGCAAAGCGACGGCGTGGTGCACCGCATGTTCATGCTCTACCTGCTTCTGCCCATCGGCTTCTGGCTCACCTCCATCGTCTTCGCTTGGTTCTACCCGATAAGCCGCAGGGCCGCCGCCGAAACCCGCTCCGCCCTTGAGGCCCGCCGTGGAAAAGCCTGAGCCCCCGTCACCACCCCTCATTCACGCCCGCGCCAACGTTCATGTATCAAGAAATTCACTACAAAAAAATCCGCGATGTCGTCGTCTTCGGCGCCGGTTACGCCGGCTTCGCCGCGACGCTGGCCTGCCGCCGCGCCGGACTCGACGCGCTGCTGGTTGACCGCCGCGCCGCGCTGCTCGCCGAGAGCGGCTGGTCGTTCGCGGATGAGACCGGCTCGTCGTCCGATCCGCTCTGGCTCGAATGGCGTGCGCTGCTCGACCGCCACGGCGGAGGCGGCGAGCCCGGCGCGATGGACGGCGCCATCGCCGAGGTGCTCGCCACCGACCTTGTGCTGCACGAGCGGATGCCGGTGCTTTATTACGCTGCACCCTATGCCGTCGAACGCGACGTCAGCGGGCTCGTCTCCGCCGTGATCGTCGCGACCAAATCCGGCCCGCGATGCCTGTGCGCGCGCCGCTGGATCGATGCCACCGACGCCGGCGAGCTGGCGGTGCTGCTCGCCGCGGATTGGAAACGTTCGCTGCCGCGGTCGCGCACGTTGAATTTGTTTTTCCGCCACCCGCACGCGCACCCGCTGCCGTCGCTGGATTTGCCCGCGCCCGACGCGCTGCCCGCCGGCTCGACCCTCCGCTGGCAGCCCGGGAAGTGGGCGGGCGAGCAGGTTCTTTCAATAAAACTTCCCGGCGATGCCGTCCGCGCGCGCACCGCGTGGCTGCCCTCGCTTCGCGCCCTCCGCGAGGCGGCGGCCGGCGATCTCAAGGGCGCGGTGCTCACGCACGGCAGCGTGATGCCGCTGAACGCCTTCGCTCCGCGCCGCGACGGCAGCGCGCTCGCGAAAATTCTTCCCGCCAACGTCTGCTTCGCCGGCGCCGACGGCGGCGCTCTGGCGGAAAAATTCGACGCCGGAGCGCGCGCCGCGCGCCGGTTGGCAGACCTTCCGCCCGGCCGGGCCGGTGAAACCTCCGGCGCGCGACCAGAGTCGGCGATCACAGGCGAGGAGCGCGTGGCGGAAGTGGGCATTGCCGGTCTCGGCACGGGCGGAGCCATCGCCGCGATCGCCGCCGCGCGGGCGGGTGCGAAGGTGTTTGCGTTTGAAATGATGCCGTTTCCCGGCGGCGTCGGCACGGGCGGCGGTTTGCATGTTTATTATTTCGGCGTGAAAGGCGGATTGCAGGAGGAGGTGGACGGCCGCGTGCGCGAAATCATGCCGCTCTTCGGCACCGCCGCGCAAATCGGCGGATTTCATCCCGAGGCCAAAAAACTCGTGCTCGACGCCATGCTCTCCGAGGCCGGCGTCGAGGTCTGTCAGGACGCCGCGCTGCATTCCGTGCGGACGCGCGACGGCATCGTGGAGGAAGCGCGGCTCGCCACGCCCGGGGGGCCGTTGCGCGCACGGACAAAAACGTGGGTCGATGCGACCGGCGACGCCGATTTTGCGTCGGCGGCCGGGGCAAAATCGCGGCTCGGCCGCGCCGGCGACGGCATGCTCCACGCCTACGGCCAGTCCTCCGGGCGCGCCGCGATGGTCAAGGACGCGGTGAAGCTGCACATCATTAATTTCGACGCGGGTTATTGCGACGCGACCGACGCGCTCGACCTCACGCGCGCGCGCCTCGCCGGCGTCCGCCAATACGTGCAGGAGCGCTACGACGCCGAGACGCGCCCGACCTACATCGCGCCCGTGCTCGGCATCCGCCAGTCGCGCCAGATCGAGACCGACTACACGCTTTCGCTCGATGATCTCATCAACCGCCAGCGTTTTCCCGACGCGATCAGCTACACTGGCTGCCACTACGACAACCACGCGCGCGACTACGAGTTCGAGACCGACGAGGCCGCCTTCTGGGTCTGGGTCTGCCAGCAATGGTATGGCCGCCTCGCGTGCGAGGTGCCGTTCCGCATGCTATTGCCGCGCGGCTTGAAAAACATCGTGCTCGCCTGCCGCGCCGCCGGCGTGTCGGAGGAGGCGCACCATTCGTTCCGCATGCAGCGCGACGTGCAGCGCATCGGCGAGGCCGCCGGGCTGGCCTGCGCGCTCACCGCCGTTGCCGACGCGGACGACTGCCGCGCGGTGCCGTTCACAAAACTTCGGGAGCGCCTCATCGCCACCGGTGCGCTCAAACTGCAGGATTTGCCCGACCGCATGTTCGGCAACCATGCCGACGCCGAGTATTTCGAGACCACGCCCGGCCAGGTCGAGTCGTGGCTGGAGGAACTGCGCGGCGGCCCGGCCACCGAGGCGCTCTGGCATCTTTACCGTGCCGAAAAACTCGCGCGTCCGCACATGGCCGCGCTGCTCGATTCCGCCGATGACACGGTCTCGTGGCGCGCCGCCGCCATCCTGGCCATGTGGGGCGACGAACGCGCCGAGCCGCGCCTGCTGCGCGCCATCCGTTCGCGCGAGGACGACCGCGCCCGCGACATCACGCGCCCGCAGCAGGAGTGGTTCTACATGCCGCGCTGGTATGGCGCGCTCACCATCCTGAAACGCTGCATCACGCCCGCCAGCCTCCCGGTGCTGGAGGAACTCGCCGCCGATCCGGAGTTGCCGCTCAACCTCCGCAATGCCGTCGCCCTCGCCTGCGAGGCGCTCGCCGCGCGGCGCGAGCTTTCCATCGGGGAATGCGCCCGCATCGCGGCGCTGCTCGCGCGCCTGCTCGCCACCCCCGCGCCGCACGGCATCCGCGGCCCGCAAGGCTCGCCCCTCGGCAAGGTCGAGCCGCCCTCGGTGCCGCAGCCCACGGACTTGCGCCGGGCCATCGAGGACTACACCTGGCAGCTCCACTTCGCCGTCGCCCGCGCCCGCCGCGCCCTCGGCCTGCCGGCGCACGGGGAGGCCGGAAAATTCCTCCAGGACGAGCGCTCCATCGTTCGCCGCGCCTTCGCCGGAATGATAAATGGAAACAAATTCGCGGCGGCACAGGTTCCCGCGCCGCGGCAAACCACAGTGGTATAAAATACATTCCCTGTCATGATTTCCTTTCGTTTCGTGTGGTTCTCCCTCGTTTTTCTAACTGGCACCGCCTCCGCCACTGCCATGTCCGACGCCATCCCGAATGTTTACGCCCAAACCCGCCTGAGCCTGAACGGGAAATGGCGCGTCATCGTCGATCCCTACGACACCGGTTTCTACAACTACCGCCGCATTCCCTACGACCAGAGCGACCCCATCAAGGGCGGCTACGCCCTCGACCTGAAGGCGCGCACGCCCTCCGACCTCGTCGAGTATAATTTTTCCACCAGCCAGACACTCCTCGTTCCGCGCGACTGGAACACGCAGGACGACAAGCTTTTTTATTACGAAGGCAGTGTGTGGTATCAGCGCGAGTTTTCATACCGGCCCACCTCTCCGGATTCGCGTTTGTTTGTCTATTTCGGCGCCGCGAATTATCGGGCCGATGTGTATCTGAACGGACGTCGGCTCGGCACGCACATCGGCGGCTTCACCCCCTTTAATTTCGAAATCACCGGCCGGCTCAAGGACGGCCCCAATTCGCTTGTCGTTCGCGTCAACAACACCCGGCTCAAGGAGGGCGTGCCCACCGACTCCACCGACTGGTGGAACTACGGCGGCCTCACGCGCGACGTGTTTGTCGTGGAAATGCCGGCGACCTACGTCGCGACCCACGACATCCAACTCGCCCGCGGTGTGCCCGACCGCATCGCCATCAGCATCCGCCTCGACGGCTCCGCCGCCTCCTCCACGCCCGTCACCGTTTCCATCCCCGGGCTCGCCTTCGAAGCGCGGCTCACGCCTGGCGCGGACGGCGCGGCGCGCGGCGAGTTTCCCGTCGCCGCCGGCAAGCTCCGGCGCTGGTCGCCCGAGTCGCCGAAACTCTACGACGTGACCATCGCCGCCGGCGACGCGCTCGTCACCGAGCGCATCGGCTTCCGCACCGTCGAGACGCGCGGCCCCGACATTCTGTTGAACGGGGAGCCCGTGTTTTTGCGCGGCATCAGCATTCACGAGGAAAATCCCTTGCGCGGCGGCCGCGCCTGGTCGGAGGAGGACGCGCGACTGCTGCTCGGTTGGGCGCGCGAGCTCGGCTGCAATTTCGCCCGCCTCGCCCATTACCCGCACAACGAGCATATGGCCCGCGTGGCCGACGAACTCGGCATCATGCTATGGGAGGAGATTCCCGTTTACTGGACGATCCAGTGGGAAAATCCGGATACGCTCGCCAACGCCCGCCGCCAGCTCGCCGAGCTCGTTCACCGCGACCGCAACCGCGCCAGCGTCATCATCTGGTCGGTCGCCAACGAGACTCCGGTCAACGATGCCCGCACGCGTTTCCTCGGCACGCTCGTCGCCGACGTCCGCGCGCTTGATCCCACCCGGCTCGTTTCCGCCGCCATGGAACCGCACCACGAGGAGCACGCCCCCGACACCCGCATCATCGACGACCCGCTCGGGGCGCTGACTGACATCATTTCCTTCAACCAATACATCGGCTGGTATGACGGGCTGCCCGAAAAGTGCGACCGCATCCGCTGGGACATCCGCTACGACAAGCCCGTTTTTATCAGCGAATTTGGCGGCGGCGCGCTTGAGGGTTTTCATGCCGCGCCCGACGTGCGCTACAGCGAGGAATTTCAGGAGGAACTCTACCGCCGCACCCTGCCCATGCTGGAGCGCATCCCCGCCTGGCGCGGCGCCACGCCGTGGATACTGGCCGATTTCCGCTCCCCGCGCCGTCCGCTTCCCGGCATCAAGGATGGCTGGAACCGCAAAGGCCTGATCGGCGAATCCGGCGCGAAGAAAAAGGCTTGGTTCGTCCTGCGCGATTATTACGAGAAAAAGGCCGGGGAATGACCCGCCCGCCGCCTGTCCGGGGCAGGAATGTTACGTAAAAATGATTTCTTATTTCAACCCTGCCCCGACCCCATATCACAAGACCCTCGGCACCCGCCCCGCGCACAACCTCAAAGAACTCCACTCCCATGAAGAAAACCGCCCTTCTGTTATCAGCCCTTCTCGGTGTGTCCTCGCTTTTCGCGCAGGACAATCCGTTCAAAGTGTCGTATGATTTCATGTATGCCAACGACCATGTGTTCCGCGGACTCGAACAGGCTGGCAATAGTCTCCAGCCCTCGATTGAAGTCACGGTCGAGAATATCTATGCGGGCTTCTGGACGAACCTGCCGGTCACCAAGGAGGAAAACGACGAGATTGATATCTATGTCGGCTGCAAGAAACAGCTCACCGACCACCTGGCGGTCGATCTGCTTGGCACGTATTACTGGTATCCCGAGGCCGGCGGCGGGCAGACAAAGGACTCTTACGAACTGGGTCTGGGCCTGAGTTACGGAATTGGCGGTTTCTCCATTAGCATTTATGGCTATTATGATTTTCGCCTTGAGTCGGCCACGGTTCAGGCTTCTGCCGGATATAGCCTCCCGATTAAATTCGGACGCTTTGGTGCATCACTCGATTTCAATGTCTTTGCCGGCACTGTTTCCGCCCGCGACTGGACGCCCGATGACAACCGGGTGGTCTGGGACACCGGCGCCAACCGCATGGCTGGCAGCTATAAAGCAAAGGAGTCCTACAACTACTACGGCGCCAACCTCACGCTCCCGTATCGACTCAACGACAAGGCACTGCTCCACGCCGGCCTTCACTATGCCACCAACGACGGCATCGAATGGACCGATAACAAACTCTGGTTTACTCTCGGCATCACGCTCGGGTTCTGAGGCGTCTTCGATTAAATCTTATTTCTCCCGGAGACCGGCATGCCTGCGATGCCGGTAGTTCCCTGCCTTATGTAAACAATGCCGCGTCTGCCCCGTGGTTTTACATGCGGACAAACCAATGGCTGGCCGGGGCGTGTCCTCCCTGATGCTTCGGCCCCGTTGCCGGCTGGCCGGTAACGGTCAGACCCTGCACCACGCATCTCCATGACAAATCCCGCCACTTCTGCCGCCTCCGCCACCTGCCCGCCGTCGGAATCACAAACCTGCCGCGGCCCGTTCGCCGTCATGACGGTGCTGTTTTTCATGTGGGGCTTCATGACGGTGTGGAACGACATCCTCATCCCTCATTTCAAGGATGCGTTCACGCTCACGTATTTTCAGGCCATGCTGGTGCAGTTTGCGTTTTTCGGCGCATATGCGTTCGGGTCTTCTTTGTATATACTGGCGACGCTGCTCTGGGGCGATCCCATCAACCGCATCGGTTATAAAAACGCCGTCATCATCGGCCTGCTCACGGCCGCGTTCGGCAGCGCGTTGTTTTATCCGGCGGCGACGGCGGTTTCCTATCCGCTGTTTCTCGGCGCGTTGTTCGTGGTCGGCATCGGGTTTGCCCTGCTGCAAATTGCGGCCAACCCCTATGTCACGATTCTCGGCCCCGAGCGCACCGCGTCGAGCCGCCTTAATCTCTCGCAGGCCTTCAATTCCTTCGGCACCACCATCGGGCCGCTGGTTGCGGGCTGGCTGGTCTTCAAGGTCTTCGCCAGCCCTGGCGCGCACGGCGCCGGCGCGGTGAAAATTCCCTACCTGTGCTGCGCCGCGATTTTTGTAATAATCGCAATATTATTCAAATGCGCGCGCCTGCCCGCCTTCACCAACCATGATAAAATCGAACGCGGGCTTGGAGTGCTGCGTCGCCCTCATGTTACGCTCGGCATCCTGGCCATATTCATGTATGTCGGCGCGGAAGTCGCGGTGGGCAGCGCGATTGTGAGCTTTCTCGGCTCGCCCGCGCTTGGCGCGCTGCCGCCCGGCGAGGCCAGTCGCTATCTGTCGATATTCTGGGGCGGCTTGATGATCGGGCGCTTTATGGCGGCGTTTTCGTTGAGCGAGATGGGCATGGCGTTGAAGCGCGGCATGATGCTGGCGGTGCCGGTGGTCGCGTTCATTGTATTGTGGGCTACGTGGGGTGGTGAGGCGGCGCTGAATGCCGGGGTGTTATTGATTATGGTGACGGTCATATTCCTTGCCACCTCGTCCTCGCCTCAGCGCTTGCTCGCCGCGTGTGCCGCGGTTAATATAATTTTGCTCGTCACCGCCATGACCGCGGGCGGCGGCATCGGCAGGTGGGCCGTCCTCGGCGTCGGATTGTTCTGCTCGGCGATGTGGGGCAACATCTTCTCGCTGGCCATCGCCGGGCTCGGCGCGCTCAAGAGCCAGGCGTCGTCATTCCTCGTGATGGCCATCGCCGGCGGCGCGCTGCTCCCGCCGTTGCAGGGTCTCCTGGCCGACCACGCCGGCATCGGTATTTCCTTCACCGTGCCGATGGTCGCTTTCGCCTATGTCGCCTTTTACGGACTGTATGGATATCGTGCCGGTGCCCGGCATTAAGGTTATCCGTCAATTTCAGCCGTTTATATTTTCTATCCCGTCAATCATGAATACGCTTCTCTCTTCTTCCTACGGCCATTTTGACGACGCGCGCCGCGAATATGTCATCACGCGTCCCGACACGCCGCTGCCCTGGCTCAACTACCTCGGGCAGGATGACTTTTTCGGACTGTGCACCAACACTGCCGGCGGCTATTCGTTCTGGCGCGACGCCAAGCTGCGCCGCCTCACCCGCTACCGTTACAATAATATCCCCATGGATGTCGGCGGACGCTATCTCTACATCCGCGACGCCGCGACCGGCGATGTGTGGAATCCCGGATGGAAGCCCGTCAAAACCCCGCTCGACTTCTACGAGTGTCGCCACGGCATCGGCTACACGCGCATCACCGGCGCGCGTCGAGGCATCTCCGCCGAGATGCTTTTCTTCGTCCCTCCGGGGGAAACCCTCGAAATCTGGCGCACCACCCTCCGCAACACCGGTGAAACCGCCCGCCGCATCCAGCTCTTCTCCTTCGTCGAGTTCTGCCTGTTCGAGGCGCTCAATGACATGACCAATTACCAGCGCACCTATTCCATCGGCGAAGTGGAGGTCGATTCCTCCGACGGCGCCATCTACCACAAAACAGAATACCGCGAACGCCGCAACCATTACGCGCTCTTCGGCTGCACGCATCCCATTTCCGGATACGACACCTGCCGCGACGCCTTTGTCGGCGTGCACAACGGCCTCCACGAACCGCAGGCCGTCCTTGCCGGGGCCGCCCGCAACAGCATCGCGCACGGCTGGAGCCCGGTCGGCTCGCACTTCATCGAACTCAATCTCCAGCCCGGCGAGGCGCGCGAATTCGCCTTCCTCCTCGCCTATGTTGACCAAGGCGAGCCCGCGTCCGAAAATCCTAGGTTCACCGACCCCTTTGTCATCAACAAAACCAAGGGCCGCGCCCTCATGGCGAAATACAAGAATATCGCCGCGGTTGATGACGCCTTTGGCCGGCTCAACGTCACTTGGACCTCGCACCTCTCCGCCTTTCAGGTCACGCAGAGCCCCGATCCCATCGCCGCCCGCATGGCCAACATCTGGAACCAATACCAGTGTATGGCCACCTTCAACCTCTCGCGGTCCGCGAGCATGTTCGAGACCGGCATCGGACGCGGCATGGGTTTCCGCGACAGCAACCAAGACATTCTAGGCTTCGTGCACATGCTGCCCGATCGCGCGCGCCAGCGCATCCTCGACATCGCCGCCACCCAGCTTTCCGACGGAACCTGTTATCACCAGTATCAACCTCTCACTAAAAAGGGAAATGCCGAGATCGGCGGCGATTTTTACGACGACCACCTCTGGCTTGTCCTGAGCACCTGCGCCTACATCAAGGAGACCGGCGACCGCGCCATCCTCGACGCCCCCGTGGGCTACGCCGACAAACCCGGCGGCACGGAAAACCTCCTCCACCATCTCGAAACCAGCATCGCCTACACGATGAAACAACGCGGTCCGCACGGCCTGCCGCTCATCGGCCATGCCGACTGGAACGACTGCCTTAACCTCAATTGCTTTTCCACCGAGCCGAACGAATCCTTCCAATGCGCGGGCGACGTGAAAGGCTCCATCGCCGAGTCCGCCATGATCGCGGGATTGTTTCTCTACGCCACGCGCGAGTTGACGGAACTTTACCGCTGGCTTGGCCGTGCCGCTGACGCCATGCGCATCGCGCAACACCATGCCGAAATGCTCGACGCAGTCGAGACGCACGCTTGGGATGGCGAATGGTACATCCGCGCCTTCGACGCCGCCGGCAAACCTGTTGGTTCCAATGTCTGCGATGAAGGCAAAATCTTTATCGAAAGCCAGGCATGGTGTGTCCTCGGCGGCGCGGGGGCCGGCAATGGCCGCGCCCGGCAGGCGCTCGAAAGCGTGCACCAACACCTTTACACGCCCGACGGCATCATCCTGCAACAACCCGCCTACTCGACCTACCATCTTGAACTCGGCGAGGTCTCCAGCTACCCGCCCGGTTACAAGGAAAACGCCGGCATCTTCTGCCACAACAACACCTGGGTGCACCTCGGCTGGTGCCAGCTCGGCGAGGGTGACCGCGCGTTTGAATATTATCTCAGCATCTGCCCCGCCGCGAAGGAAGCGCGGATCGAGACTTACCGCTGCGAACCCTACGTCTATGCACAGATGATCGCGGGCCGTGACGCCGCCACGCCCGGCGAGGCCAAGAATGCCTGGCTGACCGGCACCGCCGCCTGGACATTTGTCACCGTTTCCCAAGGCATTTTCGGCCTCCAGCCCGGCTACGACGGCTTGCGCCTCGACCCATGCATCCCGCGAAGCTGGCCCGGCTTTAGCGTCACCCGCCGGTATCGCGGCGCGACTTATCATATCACGGTGAAAAACCCGGGCGCGCGTAGCAAAGGCATCGAGAGTCTGAAGATCGACGGACGGAAAATCTCCGGCAACGTCATCCCCATTGCGGTGCCCGGCTCCACTGTGAAAATCGAAGCAGAAATAAGTTAAACAAACGAGGTGTTCTTTGTTCGCATCCGGGGTAAGTGCATCCATGTCCGCTGTAAACACGCGTGTTCCCGCAGTGTCTGGCGTTGGTGTGTTTACGTAGATAACGTCCTGAATCTTGCGCAGATTTTTTAAAGATGTAGAAGCGAGGGGACCAACCCCGATGAACCAAAATCCTGAAACGACAAATGAAGGCGGCCAAGCAGTCGCCGAGGAAAAAAGCATGCCCGGCGGAGTGATCCGGGTGGACGAGAGCATGGTCAAAAGCCACCTCGACAAAGTGGTGGTGAGTACGGTGGAACAAACGCTCAATGCGATGCTTGATGCCGAAGCCGAGTTGCTATGCAAGGCCGGACGCTACGAGCATACGGACAAGCGCGTGACAACCCGCGCCGGCCATTATGACCGGCAATATCACACCAAGGCGGGCGAAGTGACGCTGCGCATGCCCAAGCTGCGGAAACTGCCGTTTGAGACGGCAATCATAGAGCGTTACCGTCGGCGGGAAAGCAGCGTGGAGGAAGCGCTGGTGGAGATGTATCTGGCCGGGGTGTCGGTGCGACGGGTTGAAGACATCACCGAGGCGTTGTGGGGCAGCCGGGTGAGTCCGTCGGTGCTGAGCGAGCTCAACCAGAAAGTCGCGGTGCAAATCGATGCATGGCGCGGGCGTCCGATCGAAGGCGAACACGTCTATGTCTATCTCGACGGCATCTGGCTGAAACGCAGCTGGGGAGGCGAAGTCAAAAACGTGAGCATCCTGGTGGCGGTCGGTGTGAATGCCGAAGGATACCGCGAAGTGCTCGCCGTCGAGGAAGGCACCAAGGAGGACAAGGCCTCATGGCAAAACTTCCTACGCCGGCTCAAAGAACGCGGGCTCAAAACCGTGAAGCTGTTTATCTCGGACAAGTGCCTCGGTCTGGTGGAAAGCCTCGCGGAGTTTTATCCCGAAGCCAGCCACCAGCGCTGCGCGGTGCATTTTTACCGCAACGTCTGGAGCCGGTGCCCGCGGGCAAAGTGCGGAAGTCTCGGCGATGCTCAAAGCCATCCACGCCAGTGAAGACCGCGAATCGGCCCGGATGAAAGCAACGCAAGTAAGCGCAAAACTGCGCGAGATGAAACTGGAGCCGCCGCGCAACTGGTGGAAACGGGCATGGATGAGACGCTCAATTATTATGCATTCCCCAGCCAGCATTGGCGCTCGTTGCGGACCAACAATCCGCTGGAACGGCTCATGCGGGAGATACGACGGCGAACGCGGGCAGTGGGAGCGTTTCCCGACGGCAACTCTGCGATGATATTGGTCGCAGCCCGATTGCGGCATGTGGCCGGAAGCCAATGGGGCCAGAAACGCTACATGGACATGAGCCACCTCACCGCCGCAAACACGATGGAGTCAAAACAAGCGGCGTGAACTTTAAGTTGAGAGCCGCGCTGCGGCCCGCCAAGCCGGGCCTACGCGCGGCTCTCAACCCTCACGAAAGAACCAACCAACAAAAACAACATATAACCTTCCTCCGCCGACTATGTGCTTTTGTAAATCTGCGCAACTTGACAGACACTACTTCGCGTGCCAGACGCTCCAACAATTCCTCGCCGTAGGCAGCGCGTCTTGCGCCCTTCTGCTCATATTCGACGATACAGCGCCCGATTTTCCAGTACGTCGCCGTCATTACGGCGTTGATCGCGCGTGTAGAGGTGCGGCGGGCTGTCTCCAGCAGATGATTCAACTCCGCAATCAGACTATCGTAGTGCGGGGGCTCCGCGGACGGCACGGATGCGAAATCGGAGCTCATGAGTCAGCGCAACTCGATCAACCCCGTTTTTCCGGTCGTAGCCGACGCGACCTGCGTTCTTACCGCGCAGGGCTGGTTGTATGTGGTGGCGCTGCTCGACCTTTACACCCGCTGCATCGTTGGCTGGGCCATGGATCAGACGCTTGCCGCATCGCTGGCGGTGAACGCCCTGAAAATGGCCGTCGCGCAACGCCGCCCCGCGCCCGCGCTGATTGTGCACTCGGACCGGGGCAGCCAGTTCGCCAGCGCTGCGTTCCGCGGCACGCTCAGGGCAAACCAACTCGTGGCCTCGATGAGCCGGAAGGCCAATTGCTACGACAACGCCCATATGGAATCGTTTTGGAGCAGTCTGAAATACGAAGTGGTCTATCACCGCAAGTTTGCCACGCGCGGCGAGGCGCGCTCGGCGATCTTTGATTATATCGAATCATTTTATAATCGCACCCGGCTCCATTCGAGTCTGGCTTATCAAAGCCCCGTTCAATTCGAATCACAACTATACCAAGTCGAATCACCCTAAGCCCGTGTCCGAATTATCGGGGCAAGCCCACCATGCACATCGTAGTGGTGACTACTACGCGCCAACTTGCCTCGGCCCACCGTCAAGCAGGCGCCCGGACCGACACTTACCCTCCTTGTGGAATTACCCTCGGAAAGTGGACTTGGTGCGCAGAGGATTAGATTTTGGTTCTTCTGGTTTTCGAAATCAAGCGGTGAGAGATAGCCGATTGAAGAGTGGCGGCGACGGGCGGGAGCGTCTCGAAGGGCAGTTTTCGCAGCTTGGGCATGATATCCCATTATTATAAAAATATATATTTTTATAAATTAAATCTCAATTGTTAGATATGGGGGAACTGTCACCTACTTGTTTAAAATTCGAAACCCAATAGGACGGGGGAAGCATATGCCACCACACCCCGCTGTTGAGTATCCAGATGTATGCCCGTTAGATTGGTATCGGCAGGCCCTTGCAACTCTTGCGCGGCCGGTGATCGATGCCGGCCCGCGCCCACCTTTCAGATCATGTCCTATCTCTCCAATGTTTTTTGGATATTTCGGGGTTATCCCGGGACATCCTTATTGGGCGGTAGAGGGGAAATAGAGTGAAAGATCCTCGACCCGGGATAGGTATGCCTGTTGGGCGTCCTGGTCGTCGCTTCTGACTATCTGCCATAATCCACAACTGCGTCCCGTAAGGGATAGCGTTATGTACAGGCTTCCCATTTCCTCGGTCACGGGCTGGTGACTCAGGTTGCCTGATATCATGTTTATCACCGCGACGGTTCCGCCTGCGACTGCTCCGAGCTCGCTGGAGAGCCTGACTTTGAATGATCCGGTGTATGCAGGGTCTGCATAGGGGAGCTTCTGCACCACGGTGGGGTCGTAAACAAAATTGAAGTCATCAAGGGCCTGCGGGTGGTATCCCACCACAGAGAGTCCGTCGTTTGTCCTGTACCTGCGGAGCTTGTAGTTTTCTATCGAGTTTCCTGCGGGGAGGAAGTCGCGTTTCAGCGTGACTCCCAGTATCTTGGCCAGGACGGCTTTCTCCACTGCGGCAGTGGTCGAGGCTCCTGGTCGGAAATGGAGATAATAGACGACCCCCTTGGGGAGTCCGGCGTCATCGTATATTCTTACTTTGGATACGAGGGGGCATCCGTTTATCGAGAGCAACACGACGCCCGGCGTGGAGTAGTTGTAGTGGGCGATCATGCCATTTATGGTCACGCTATCGAAAAGCGGATCGCCCGCCCAGTCGCTTCCTCCGACCACGTTCTGCCCGGAGAAGGTCAGGAATCCTGAAAACGACAGCGGAGATCCGAGCAGGGCGGTGGTCTGCGAAGGGGCATTGAGCACCCGGAACTCATTCCATGCCTCGGAATAATTGGTGCCATCGTGGACTTTGCCCAGGGAAAACCCGTGGGCGACAAGAACGCGGTGGATTGATCCGGAGAGCCAGCCCCTCAGCCACGCGATATCCTCGGGGAGATGGTAAGCCTGGTCGTCGACGAGGATGTTCGGGGGCAGATCGAAGTTGCCCAGCCCCCGCACCTGGGAAAGATCGAACTGGAGCGAGGGGAAATGAAGCGAGGAGGCGCTTTTGTAGAGCTGGTTTTGCGATACGTTACCCAGCTTCACTTGATTGAGGCTGCGTGTATCCAGAAGTCCGTAGAACCCTTCCGTACCGGTCTGCCCTGGCAGGGGGCGCCAAGCGTTATCCTCCCTCGCGTGATTAAGCGCCAGGGCCTTGAGCACAAAATCGCTGAAGCGCCGCGTCATCTGCGCGTTGGTGCCGATGTCGGCGTCCACCCAGTTCACCCAGTCGTTTTCCACGCTGTCGGGCTGTTGGCTGGCGACCAAGTCGTAGGTGGTGATATAGGTCACCTCCGGGTCCCAGTAGGGCTCGTTGCTCCCGAGTCCCATCACGGAGGTCTCCAGCACCATGCGCTGTTCCTTAGGAGTCCCGGGTTTGTCTCGAAGGGCGAACATCCTGTTCCACACGGGGCCTTTTTCATAGGCGGAAAAATTCTTGGGGTTTCCGAAATACTCAAACCCCACGACATGCGGATAGCGGCCGCTTTGGTACGCGAGCCAGTCAAAGCTGTTGTTGTAATGTTCGTTGTTGGGAATGACCGACAACTTTATCTGCTTCACATCCACTTCGTACGCATGCCAGCCGACCCGCTGGTAAAACTTGATCACCTGATACGCCGAGAGGGTGGACATCAGCAGATAGCGTTTACGTCCCTGCATGTCGTTTGCCGGGATGGCTCCGGGGCCGCCGACTGTCGGCGGGACAAAGTCGGCCCACCCTGCTGTGAAGCCCAAGTCCTCAGGCTCCCATGTGAAGCCGTGCCTCGCGCGGAAGTAGTCCCAGAATCCGAGACGCTTCGCCACTCCGTCCTCGTTAAAAACCGGACGTTCGGCATAGGTGTCCGCACCGCTCAGGCTCGTCCGCAGGTTGACAAGCTCGGGTTCTCCATGTCCCCATAATCCCCCCGTATGCGGCCAGTAGGTTTCGATCAGCTGAAACTCTTTCACACGGCTGGCCGCCAGTCTGTTGAGGAGATTGCCAAAGGCAGTCCACACCGCCGGAGAACCGGCGTCGAAGTGCTTCATCGCTCCCGTCAGCCCTCCGAGGCCGGGTGTGTGGTTCCTGGAGGAACCGTCCGGCGCAGTTAGCCACGCGTCCGCCTCGCTGATGTATTCAGAAAGCCCATATGCCCCACCCTGTTGATAGACGACGCCTGCTAGGTTCTGCTGCATCCACGCCTGCTCGCGGGAGAGCGCGGGAAACGCGACATTCGCAGCCATCCCGTAATCCCCTACGGCGTCCTTCAACCCCAGCAGGGTGTCCCTGCCCACGGTGGACTGGAGGATATTGGACCCGCGGCCGATGAGGAAAAGCCCTCTGCCCGTCGCCAGGTTTCCCGTCACCCCGGTGTTGTCCGACGCCTGCCGGAACATCTGCGGTATAACGCGAAACGGGTCTGCCCCGCCGGAAGTGGTCCTGTCGGCCTGCCAGAAGGAGGTGATGACCTGCCCTTGCGAGTTCAATATCCCCGGAGACTGCAACTGTATCGTCAGGGACGCCCCCGCTCCGCCGACCAGCGAGAAGGAAAAGAAATTCACGTCCTGCCACTTCGGGTTATTCTCCGCCCCGGGCACAAACTGCATGCCTGGTTCCTGGGGGCCGAAGTTGAAATCCACAAAGTCCGATGTCGGCCCGGTGACCGTCACCGCCTTGCGCCAGTAATCCATCTCACCGGACAACCTTCGGTATCCTTTTATGACAATGGATACGTTGGGGCCGGTGACTGACAGTATTTTGTACCGCAGCCTTAGCGTTGCACTGCCTGCGGCCATCGGATGCCACCACTCCTCCGAATCCCATCCGACGAGAAAGCCATTGGGATTTGTTGAGGAGTCGAGTATGTACTGGACGGTGACCGGAGCATCCGCGACGACAGAGACTTCGGGCGTCCCGGTCACATTTGCCGGGATATGGTGCTCGCTGTTGAGGATGGTATCCGCTGCGTTGATATGCGGGAAGAGCAGCGGCGATGCGATCAATGCGATGATAAATGCGATGCGCCAGGAGAAGGCATGATATGGTGTTTTTCTGTTCATGGTACGAGGTCTGGCATGGAGGTTTTTTTTTTTTGGGGGGGGTATGCATACGGCCCAGAGTGAGCGTTTTCGGGCCGCAGGAGACGAGCTGAGCTGAACGCTAGAAACGACAGCGCAAGGTTACATTCACGTTGAATGGAGGTCCGTAACCGTCGTAATTCTGATAATACTTCTTATCAAAAAGATTGCCCATGTTTACCGTGAGGGATGCGGGGTTTTTGAAAATCTTGGTTGAATATCCCACCACGAGATCGACACGCGTGTAGTCGGGCAGCTTGAGGCCGGGCAGGTCGGCGAGGTTGGGATTGCCCCTGCGTTCGTCCACGTAGGTGACGCCCACGCCCACATTAAACCCCTTCAAGAACCCCTTGGACCAGTTATACCTGTTCCACGCACTCATCTGGTTATAGGGTCTATTGGAGGCGTGGGTACCCACGTTCTGGGGGCGTGTGGGATCCTTTGTCACCCGTGCATCCGTGTAGGCATAGCTGGCTACCACCTGCCAGTTCTTCCAAGGACGCCCGATCACGCCTATTTCAAATCCGTCGGATTTCTCGTCACCGCTCGCGATATTGAACCCGGGGTGCTCGGGATCGGGCTGCTGTATATTAAAACGCTCAATGTTAAATCCCTGGATCTGCACCGCCAGGCGGTTGCTCAAAAAGTCCGCCTTGATCCCGTAGTTGTATCCTTTGCCACGGATGGGATCAAACACGTTGCCGTAATAATCGAAGGCCCAGCCCTGGGGCACGTAGGACTCCGCGTAACTGAAGAATCCCGATATCTGGCGGGTGAATACATAAGAAACCCCGTAGCTCCATATGTTGACGGAGGGCATATGCGCCGCCTTGTCCATCACAGTCGATTCACGAAGTCCCCGCAGGCGGCTGTAGGAGGTTCCGTAACGATATCCCTGGAGCAAGGTCAGGCGGTTGCCAAACATCGTGAATATGTTGTTTATCGTGGCTCCTCGGTCGTTGGAATAGACATCCAGGTCCTGATAAAAAATGGTGAGATCACCGAAGGGAGCATACTCGGGATAATCCATATTGATCGTCTGGTTCGCACCCTTGTACTGGCGGTTTTTCTGTGTCGGAGTGAAACTGGCGTCAACACCGACGTTTATCTTGTGTTTTATCCCCCAGTACGCCATCTGTCCGAAGAGATTGACCTGAGGCACATAATAGTAGTTTCTCGCCTGCACGGAGCGGGGTTGTATCCCCACCGTTCGTACACCCGACTGATATACTGTCGCGACCGAGGAGCCGTCGGTGAGCAGCTGGTCTATGTCAGTATACCGCCCGAAGATGCTCATCTTCAGAAACCAATCATTGTTGAACGAATGGGTGACGCTCAGGCTGCCGCCCATCTGGACAAAATTGGAATAGGCTTCCGGACCGTGGCGGTTGAAGGCAAAGGGGACGTGATCGAGAATCTTGGTGCGGGACGGGTCCAGATAGATGACCGATGAAAGCGCCGGCACGGAATCCACCTTCAGCCATTGCATGTCCATCGCGATCGTGGTCTTTTTGGAGGGACGCCATTCAAAGGCGGAGCCCACCACGTTCTTCCGGCTTTTGGCGAAGTCATAGGGGCTTCCATCATACTCCTCCACCGCGACCCCGACCAGGTATTTGAATGTCTTTGATTCGTTGACCGGAGCAGACCAGAATAGCTCAGCCCGTAGTCGGTCCCATGTTCCGTAGCGCACGGAGGCCACGCCCTCGGGCTTGTTCGACGGTTTTTTGCTGATCACATTGATCGTTCCCCCCGGCCCGATGGTACCGGCAAACACGGAAGACGGTCCCTTGATCACCTCGATGCGATCAATAAAAAGGACATCGTCATTTCCACTCCAGCGGAACCCGTTTCTGTAAACAGCATCCACGGTATAGCCCCTAAGCGATACATTCACCCCGTTATAGCTGGGAGAATCGACCGACTCCGAGATTGAAGTCGTATTCTTGGTGGCACCGGAGTACTCAAGTGCATCGCCGATGTCGAGCGCGCCGATGTCGCTTATGAACTCCGATGTCAGCACCGTAATCGGCATCGGCAGTTCCTTGAGGGGCTGGTTGAAGCGGGTGGCTGACACGGCGTTGGTCGCCAGATAAGGATCACTCTCCTCCACTACCTCAAAAGGGCTGAGGATAATGATCTCCTCCTCTTCCCCGGGCGCGACCGGCTGGACGCTTTGCGCGGACAATGCGGCGCTCATGATGACGATGCATGCCCATGCGGCACACTTTCGGATGACTGGCCTGATGAAATACAATTTCATGATGGTTTTTCGGGTTAACAGAGGGTGATGTGACTTAAAGAAACAAATCCCCTTTCCCAAGTCTCCATGTCCTGAAGCATGTCCGCTCATAGCGTTTTGTATGAGGAAGAATGCAATCCAAGGGGAACGCTTTTGGGTTGGGGGAATCAATGACTGATGGGCCGAGGATAAGTCCATCCGTGAATCACATTCCACTGTCTTTTCCCTGTTTTTCTCCGAAGCGTTCAATCCATTGAACAATCGAGGAGATATCGCGGTTCATTCGGTTGAACAGAAGTGAGCATATGGAATTGTTTGAGGGTCCAATCACAAAGCAAGTCTTCAGGATACCTTCATGCATCAACCATTGATGGAAATAAATACCCTGTGCGTAGTCATCGGTGCGGGCTCCGCCGGATATGGCGCGACCATAGCCGCCCTCAGGGATGGATGCTCCGTCCTGCTCGCCGAGCGCCACGGTTTCCCGGGCGGGATGGGAACCGTATCGGGCATCAGTTCGTATATTAACTACAAATACCACGGGGAAGATTTGTCCGAATCGGTGTACCGGGCTCTTCGCAAGGACATTTTTGAGGCGGATGGAGGATACCTGGGGGACGGGGAGCATGTGGATTTCTTCGATGTAGAGGTATCCAAGCGGATAATGGAAAACCACATCCTCCGGATGGGGGGAAAACTGCTTTATCACAGCCTGCTCAGGACAATCTCCCGGGACGCGGGGGGATGGATACTCAGATTCGCCTGCAAGGGCGCCACAGTGCTCGTGCGCGCCAGATTTGTCATAGACGCCACCGGTGATGCGGATGCATGCACCTTGGCAGGAGCCGGGTACACCCACGGCCGGAATGGAGACGGCAAGACTCAGCCCATGTCGATGATCGTCCAGGTGGGAGGATTCGAGCCGGAGAAATGGGCCGAGAGCGGAGGGAAACTGATACACGGCCGGTACGCCTGCGGAGGGGATTGTTTTTCAGGGGAAATAGCGCAGGCCAGGGCGGAGGGATACTGGAACATACCCCGCGAGAACATCGCCATGTGGTGGGCTATGCCGAAGAACCCCACGCACATCACCATCAACGGGTCACGGCTGCTCGGATACGATGCGTGCAACCCTTTCGACGTAACAGCCGCCGAAATAGAGGGCCGGAAGCAGGCCGGGGTTATCGCCTCGTTTTTCAAGCGCTACATCCCGGGATTTGCAAACAGCCACATCCTGTCAACCGGGCCGCAAATCGGTGTTCGCGAATCGAGGCGTATTGTCGGACTCCGCACATTGACCGAGCAGGACATCGCCGTACAACGACAGCCCGACGACATGGTCGTCCGCTGCGCGTATCCGATAGACATACACAGCCCGGACAACGCCAAAACCAATTTTGACAAGGTGAACGGGGAACTGCTCTACGGCATTCCCTACGGCTGCCTCCTGCCCGAGGGACTGGAAAACATGGCGGCTGCCGGGCGCTGCATCAGCGCCAGTCACGAGGCGGCGGGAAGCTTCAGGGTCATGCCCACCTGCATGGCCATCGGTGAGGCGGCCGGTGTCGCGGTGGCGCTGGCCCACAGGCAGGGCATCATGCTCTCGGAGGTCGATCCCCGCAACATCCGGGACAGGCTCGACGAAGCGCTGGGGAAATAACAAAACACCCTCCGATGTCTTTCGGAGGGTGCTTCTTATCCGGATACGGGACGGGTTGCGATCCCCGCCGTTATTTCGAGAATCCAAGGGTCCGTAATATATTGGATACGGTCACCGCCTTGTAGGCGGAGCCTATCGGGTGGATGCCGTCCGGGACGAACTGGCGGTAGGACTGCTCGCCCTTCTTCTCGAGGATCGCCCGCCAGAGCGGGGCATTGTCGATGAGAACCAGTTTTCGCTCACGTGCGATGTCGCGGTATATCTGCTCGTACTTCTCCTGCTCGCGGCGATGGCTTCTGTCGCCCTCGGACTTTCCCACTACGGGGTTGGTGATCTGCAGGATGATCTCGCACCCAGGGAGCGCCGCCTGTATCCGATCGATCATCCCATTCATATTTTTACGGGACTCATCCAGAGACAGGTCGAACCGGACCACTGCGTCATTGATCGAAAACTCGATGAACACACAATCCGGTGCTTTCGTGATGACATTCTCATCCAGCACCTCCAGGCCCCAGCGCGAATGCTGTCCGCTCCCGGCGGAATTGACCACGGTGAGCTGCCCGGGAAACTTCTTGTCCAGAATCTCCTGCACGGGCTGGAACCACGAGGGGAACCAGTCGCTGCCCCTGCTCAGACTGGTGCCGAACAGGACCACGGTCTGTTTTTTGCCCGACTTCAGATTGTCCATCAACCGACTCTGTCCCACGGGAACCGATGCGGGTGCGACAGTGGATCGTGTTGCCGTCGGTTTGGCAGGCTCGGCGAAACTCTGCAGCAAGGGTTGAAAGAGGCGCGCGCGTGCCGCCAGCCTGTCGGCGGTTTCCCTGTCCCCGGCCAGCACCCACAGGCCTCCGCCGACCTTGTTCAACACCAGTTTGTTCTCCCCGGCCTTCCTGTCTGTCACTTTTCCCGTGACCAGATCGACCACGTAGGCGCCCTGCTCGTCGTCGCGCAGTTCGACATGCCTTTCGGGACCATTCCACTGCCATTTCATCCGCAACCCGGCGAGAGGGTCGTAGGTAAACTTGAAGGCGTGCATCCACACCCTGTCGAATGCCGCGATCAGGACGCCGTTGGTTCCCTCGTATCTGCGGACAAGCAGTCCCTCCGAGCCCACGACATCGCGACGTATGCCGCTTTCTTGGGCGAGCCGATGGAGGATGGCGCGGTCGAGGTCCGCAGTCTCCCTGGACGGATCGTAGTGGAGATACAATACGGAGGAGCCGTTGGCCCGCACGTGTCTCGAAACAAGCGGCTGCCCCCGGAGCGACACCAACACATCGGTCCCCCGCCCCGCAGTTTCGAGGTAATAATACGCAGGCAGCTCAATGCGTTCCGGCAGTTCGGCGTCGTTGAGCCAGTCGGACCGGGGACGCCCCGCGAAACCCGCGATCCTGGCCACCCGGCTACCCACCAGTTTTTGAAATCCGCTCTGCGAATTCATGATGACGTAAGCGGGCATCTCGAATGCCGAATAGTTGGCCCCGTCAGGCACCTTTCCGGGCCGGAAGCCGCTCATCACCAGAGTCCGGTCTCCGCGGGCCTCCAGCCAGGATTCCAGCCACTGTGTATCCACCTCAGTCTGATGCGACCACTCGCCGAAAAGCACCCTCCCCGTTTTCAGTTGATCGCCGAGGAAACGCGCCTCCGAGAAATCGAACCGCATGCGCGGCCATGCCTCCGCCTGCAGCAGTTCGCTATAGTTGCCCGGCACGGCTCCCACGTCATTGAGCTTGCGACTGCGTATGATGGCGAAGGACTTCTCAGGTGGGGATACTTTCCAGTCATCCTGCAGGATGTGAAGGTATGCCAGTCCCTTGAAAACAAAATCGGCGTGGCGCTCACGCTGGACCGCCGATCCGTTTGGACCGAGATCAGCGGCATTCCAACTCAACCAGTCGTTCTCGACGCTCCCTGGCCTGTCCGCCGCCCAGAGTGCGTACGACACCGCGTAGGCGATCTGCGGATCGTAGTAGGGGCGTCCGCTCGTGCCCGTGGCATTGCTCTCCACCACAGCGCGCACCTCGGTGTCGGAGGCGCGGGAAAGCGCCTGAAGCACCTGCCCATGCTCGAACGCGCCTTCAAGCGAGTGGCTCGGGTTTCCAAAGTACTCATGCCCGATGGCCCTGACACCCGGAGCAGCCATTAACCCCAAAAAATCGAAGCTGTTGTCATAGTTTTCCCGGTTGATGACTGTGCCCAGTTTCACGCCGGAGCGTGTCGCGGATGCCCCGAGGTCGCCGTAGAATTTTAATGCCTCGTACCGCGTCAGGTTCATCATGAGGAAGAAGTGTCTGCGCTGTGCGTCCGTCTGTGCTGAGCGCACCCCGGCGAGCTTCGGCACTTCAAACTCGTCCCAGGACTGCAAGCCGATCCCGGAAGGCTCCATCATGAATCCGTTTGCATCCTTGAAGAAATCCCTGAAATGCAGGCGACGGGTGCCCGCGGGCGTTTTCCATTCCAGCCCGCTGTCGCGCCCCGCGAGGGAATCCCTCAGCCGCGCGAGACTCCCCTCGCCCCCGCTCCAGAATCCACCGACCGACGGCCAGTAGGACTCGATGATCTGGAACTCGGGCACGCCTGCTCGCGCAGTAAGATCGAATACATCCGCAAACCCCTTCCTGATCGCGAGCGAGGTCATGTCATAATATTTCATCACCCCCACCATGCCGAAGGAGCCGGGGAAGTTGGTGCGCGATATCCCGGACGGGGTGGTACTCCAGGCCTTAGCCCCGGAGATCACCTCGGCCAGCCCGTACGCCCCGCCCTGCTGGTACACCAGACCGATGTCGTTCCCGCGTAGCCACTCGGACTGCGCGGCTAGTGTCACCATGTCCTGGTTGGCGGCCAGCCCCACGTTGGGTATCCATTTTTTGAAGTCGAGAAGCAGCGCGCGCCCGTTCCCGCTCGAGAGCAGGCTGCCGCCTTTGCCGATAAGAAATCGGCCCTCGCCGGGCGCGGCCATCGCCCCGGCCTTCACCGTGTCGAAATGCGCATAACGCCGCCGCGGGTCCCAAAGCTTGAGCGTGCGCCCGTCGTTCAAGTGGATGAGCGGGCTTTCCACGATCACCTCCGCGCCATCGTGCCCCTTGCCGAGGAAAGTCATGGTCATGTAGTTTATCAGCTCCCACTCCTGGGTGCCCTCGCTCGTGAGGCGGAACGCGGTGGAACGCCGGGTGAGCGCGACCTCCTGCCAGCTGTCCTTGCACGAGGTCTTTTTCAGCGGGGCCTTCCATACCCAGGCATCGTTGTTCAGCCCGACCCCGGCCACGCGCTCGTACAGTCGCACGACAAGCTCCGGATTACCCTGCACCTGCCTGACCTTGTAGCGGAAGGTGATGCTCTTCATGTCGCGCAGCCACCACAGCGCGGACTCCCAGCCGCCATCGACATCCTTTACACTGCCCGCCGCCGACCACCATACATCAAACGCGACCGTGTCATTCGCACCCCCCTCCCTGTCTTCCCGCGACACGGGGAGCAGCACGGGCTTTTCCCTGCCCAAGGGGACTAGATACTCGGTGTTGAGGATGAGCGCCTCGTCGTCGGAGCCGGTCCACTTCGGATCGGAGCGCTCCGCCTCGATGCGTTGCAGGAGCGGATCATCCGCTGCTGCGGACTGCTGTGCGGGCACCTCTGCGGTGGAATACCAGACCTCCTCCACCAGATAGGTCACGTTGGCGCGCTGGCCGAAATCGAGACGCGTCTCGATCACCTCCCCCTTCCAGCCCGGCACGGACTGCAGGTCGATCACCACCTCGGTGCTCCCCGTTCGCACCGGGATGGACACGCGTTTCTCCTTGTCCTCCCCGTAACGCCGATCGGCCTTGGTGATAAAATAAAACTCCAACTGCTCGCCCTCGTGCACCGGCTTCCGTGTGAATTTCACCCACAGCGATTTCCATTCCTCAGCCTGCACGGGCTGATGGACAAAGACCATGCGCGGATCATTGGTGGTGGTGCGGAACTGCAGCCCCGATGCCATACCGTCGGCATACGCCTGCTCCACGGTTGACAGGTTCGCCGACCGGTATGTCGTGTCCCCCACGGTGCCGGAACGATTCGACAGGACAAGGGTCCCCGCGGCTGCGTTGGCACAAACGCCGAGGAGGACTGCCAAGGCCACGCATGCCCCGGGGTGGAAAAGGCCGATGGATAGGAATGAGGTATTCTTTTTCATGATACTTTAATAAAAATTCATCCCGCAGGAATGGTGTGCCTACGACGCGCCGATCACCGTCCGTTCACAGGTCCATGTCCCGCCGTCCGCGCGCCTCATTTCCCATGTGGCAATTTCAAACGCATCGACATGGCCGAGCTCGATGTCCTTCCCCAGCCAGTTCACCACGAGCGGGGAGAGCGGCGCATTCGAGGTGTTTTGCAACCTCAATTCGATCGAATCCCGGTTGCCGGGGCATATCGCGAGCACTCGTACCGCCTTCGACTCCACGCTGAACAACGAGCCTTTCGCGGGAAGAAAGGACGCTGGCTCCGGGGAAAATATCTTTGTGATGGGAACGGTCTGCACCACCAGCGGCTCCTGAAGCTGGTCGGCGAGTCGTTCCAAGGAATCAATTTCAGGGGTGAGGAGCGCACGGAATTTGAGATCCCCGATATCCATGCAAGGCTGCCACGGGCGCTCCTGCGGCTCGCGATGGACATCGCCTCCATAGCGCGAAGTGCGTGCGATCGTGGCACGCAGCTCGGTCTCCGTGGTGTCAAATCCATAGAGCGCATCACTCGCGAACCCGACTGCATCCGCTCCCGCCCCGGCGCTCACCCACCGGCCACCCGGGACCTCTCCGCATGGTGATCGCCACACCGAACCGCCGGGGACTGCGAACCGGGCGAGCCCCTCCGCTCCCGACGCAGGGATGACGAGCTTCAACCGCACTCCGCGGTCATTCAGCAACACCCGGGCATGGATATCCACATGCCCGCTGTCCCTTGCCAGCGAGAGTATCAGCTCGACATGCGAGTGTGCTCCCTCGAAGCGCACCCACATCCGGCTCACTTCGGGGCCCTCCTCCAGTATTGCCGACTGCGATACCGTCCACCGCTCCACTTCCTTCGTCAGTAGCCAGGAGTCGCGCTCCTCCAGCATCCCTCCCCATGCTCCCCACCTGTCCTCGTACACGCGCACCTGCAAACCGTCTCCGAGCCATGCCGCCCCTCCTTTTTCAAAAGTGATGGACGATGCCCCCACCTTGGCGGTGGCGTAGAGGTGCTTGTTTTTTATGGTGACCTCCAGGAGTGACCGCCTTTCCATTTCACGGCTTTTCGCACCCGGTTCCTTTTTCAACATGCCGAGAGGATCGAGCCCGACGTGCAGCAGCGACCATCCGCAGGACGGTATCGACACAGGCACTACCACGCGACGCCTCCATATCAGGTCCACCAGACTGTCGTGCACCACCGGGATATCCTGATGCGGGAGCACCCTGCCCGTCGCGCGCTCCACGACGACGAACGGAAGCGTCTTGCCCGTACCGCTGTAATTCCATAACGGGCGGTTATCCAGCGAGACTTCGATCTCGACATGCTCCTCGATCTCCCACGGATGGGGATTCCAGATGAGCACGGGCTGCGGGAGGGGATGGTCCTCCGGCAATTCCCACATCCCGGCCCCGGTATCAATGGAGCGTGCGAGCCCCAGAAGCGTGACGGTTTCACATCTCGAAGCGGCATCGATGACGCCTCCCATCTGCGCGAGCTGGTCGTCAGCCGCATGCTCGATCACCGTGCCGGGAAGGATGTCGTGAAAGGCGCTGAACAACAGCGTCCGCCACGCCTCGTCGAGGGAGAAGGCGGGCACGTCCGCACAGATGGCGGTGACGAGGGAGCGCATCCGCTCTCCACGCGCCAGATACGCCTCACCATGACGGTAGCTGTACTTAAACCGCGCCATGGAGGCACTGCATCCGCGCAGGCAGAAATTCAACTCCCCCCGATGCGTGGGGATAAAACTTTCGCCCTTCGCCGCCAGCTCCTTCCTCAATGCCGCGAAAAAGCGGTGCAAACCCGAATGCTCCACGCACACTTCGGGATGCCTGCGGGCCCATTCCTGGATCGTCCGCATATGGGCGCGGGTCGGCCCGCCTCCGTGATTTCCGAGCCCGTAGAACATGGCGACATTGTCGAGGTCGTCATGCCCGGCCTGTACCAAGCACTCGTCCAGGCGCTTGCCGAGATCGGCGCGCTCGCTGGCATACCATCCGTCATGCGGGCGGAACGCGAGGATGCGCGCGCCCTGCCCCTGCCACCAGAAAGCCTGCTTGTCTAGAGCGAGGATGTGGGCCTGGGGCCGCGTGCACGCAAAGCTGTCCATGCCCGCGGCGGCCAGTATGTCGGGCAGACCCGCAGAGTGCCCGAAGGCGTCCGCCGACCATGCGGCGGTGATCTCCACCCCGAACTTCTCCCTGAAATACCTTTTCCCCGTGTTAAACTGCCTGACCAGCGCCTCCGTGGAGGGCAGGTTGTTGTCCGGCTGTATCCACGTCCCCCCGACAACATCCCATCTCCCCTCCGCGACCAGCCGGGAGATTTCCCTGAAAAGGCCGGACGCGTTGCGCTCGACGTAGTCGTATATGGCGGCCTCGCCGCGGATGAAGCGAAAGTCCGGGAACTCATGCAGGAGCGAGACCATCGCGTTGCACGTGGCGATCGCCTCGTTCATGCCCTCGCGCCAGTCCCACAGCCAAGCGGGATCGATGTGCGCATTTCCGATCAGGTGGATGGTTCTCATTGAAGG
Organism: Termitidicoccus mucosus; assembly: GCF_038725785.1. Lineage (GTDB taxonomy): Bacteria > Verrucomicrobiota > Verrucomicrobiia > Opitutales > Opitutaceae > Termitidicoccus > Termitidicoccus mucosus. Next base: position 7,667,726 of record NZ_CP109796.1, on the reverse strand, counting down.
GCTGGAAGGTGGGTCGCGGGTTGTGTCCGGATGATGATGTGAAGACGGGATAGCTCGGGGACGATGCTTCCCATGCTCCGATGCAAAGAGTCCGCCTGCACCCGATCAACCCTTCGTGCGCGTCCCCTCCGGCTAGGTTCAGCCTGTTGAACATGCACATGCCGGCGCAGGCATGTTTTCTCAACGGCGGTAGCCGAACTCCGAGGAGATCTTCGCGGCGAGCGTCCTCACCTCGTCGGCGAGCGACTCGCGGTCGTGGATGGGCAGCTCGGTGTAACGGACGACAAAGGCCGCCGCCATCCGCGGGTACTCATAACCCGGCTCGCGCACGGGAGTCGCCACGGACGCGTGCGAGAGGGTGGACTCGCGCATGTTCCACGCCACCCCGTTTTGACGCGCTACCCGCAGCTGCTGGTAAAACTGTCCGGGATCGAGGCTGGTGTGCTCCGTCACGACCTCGTCGTCCGGCTCCGGCGCGTACCAGTTCCACTCCTCCTCCAAGCGATGCGCCACAAGGACCTTGCCTGCGGAGGTGGCGTACACCGGGCCATGCGTCCCCAAGTGGATCGTGTTTCCCTCCACTCCCGCAGCGCAGACGACGAAGGTGTCCTTGCCATCGAGCATGCACAGATACGCGCTGCAACGCAGCCGGGTCGCTGCCTCGCGTAACAAGGGATCGACCTTGGAATTCGCGCCAAACTGTGTGGAGATCTCGTGCACAAAACCAAAGATGCGCGGCGATACCCCGTAGCATTTTGTCTGCGGATTCTGGCGGACGAATCCCAGCTCGCCGAGGAGAGTGAGCAGGCGATGCGCGGAGGATTTTGGCAAACCGAGCGACTGGGCCACCTGCGTCACCCCGAGTCCCTTGCCACTCCTGGCAAGCAGGTGCATGACCTTGAGACCTTGGCTGAGGGTAGTTTTTTGCTCCAGCGCATCCATACGCAGGCAGCTTGGCCATTGCCTCCCCCTTGGCAAGCAAAGTAAAGCCCCGGTTCCTTTTGCCCGCACTGTGGCGGGCAATGTACTCCGGCGGCATGCGACTCCCGCTTATGGACGCGTCCTTCCCGTGAATACGAGGCACAGCGGGAAACCGTGCGCCGTCCCGGTTTGCCTATCTCGCAAACGCGCGAAAAGTCGCGGTCTGGCGGTCGAACGACAGGCAGGTCGAGGACGTGCCGTGATTCCGTCCCTTGGCCTGTATCACATCAATATAGTATGGGGGCATTTCGGATACGGACTGCGACGTGTCCTGTGCCAGCCCGGTGATCCTGTTTCGGTTCGGACGGTGGAGAAAGATCACGCGGTTGGTGTCCTCCTCGATGCGTCCCGAGTCGCGCAGGTCCGCGAGTTGCGGGGAGCGCGTAGCGCAGGCATCCTTGCCTGCCGCCCTGATGTTATCGCGCGAAGCGCGGCATTTATTTTTGGGAAAAAGTCAGCGGCACTCCGCGCCTTCTGTTCCGACGGCAGGCTGGATGCCTGCGCTACGCACGGCGCGGACGCTTGTTTTTTTCGCTGACATCGCTTCTTGTTGCCCCCTGTTCGACCGTGCATGAAAACCGCCTTGAAAAAGCCACGAGATTGAGCGTGAGAACGCCCCGTGTCGAGGGTTGCCACGCCTTGCGGAGAATGGATTGCCACGCGCCGCGGGCTGAAAGCGTCAGGATCTGGCAGTCCTGAAACCCGTCCGCCGGATAAAACTGCATATATGGTAATTTTGCCATCTGTTAATCATTCTCCCTCAATTCGCGATTATATTTAGGAGAGGCAAAAATCGAAAGAACAAGCGACATCGGTCCGAATTTTCCAAATATTGCTGAAAGCCATTGCTTCATGATGTCGCCCAACATGTCGGCCATGAAAAACTGTTCACCAGGATGAACACTTGCACGGGATGGAGGATTTATTCTGTCGAAAACTCATCTAGCCGCGTGTTGTATTTTCCCCCGAATCAATCAACCGCCCCCTTCCGCTTTTATGAAAACTCCCATGCTTCCCTGCACCCTCCGGATCATGGTTCTGTCGTTCTTGCTGCCATGCGCGGCATTGATCGCGGATGTCATCCCCGTCTCCCTTTTCAACGACGGCATGGTGCTCCAGCATGGCAAATCCATCCCCGTGTGGGGAACCGCCAACAACGGTGAAAAGATCCAGGTGCGCTTCGCGGAACACTCCGCCACCACGGTCGCGGACGACAAGGGACAGTGGCGCGCCTGGCTGCCCGCCCTTGCCCCGTCGAGTGAAGGAAGAAGGCTCGTCATCTCCGGAAACAACACCGTCACGATCAAGGACGTGCTCGTCGGAGAGGTATGGCTCGCCTCGGGGCAATCCAACATGGAATGGACGGTCGCGCGAGCCTACGACGCACGGTTCGAGGCAATCGCGGCGCGGCACCCCCTGATCCGCCAGTTCCTTGTATCCAAAAAAGTCTCCGAGCAACCGCAGTCCAGGGTCATAGGCAAATGGACCAAGGTCACCCCGGAGTCCGTCGGACAATTCTCCGCCGTCGCCTATTTCTTCGCCCTGGACCTGCACCGCGTCCTCGACGGCATCCCCGTCGGTATCCTCCACAGCTCGTGGGGCGGCTCGCGCGTGGAAGCATGGATGGACGCCGCCACCATCGCGAACGGGGACGGCCCCGAATTCGCCGGCATCCACACACGCTGGCAGGAGACTCTCGCCCGCTGGCCCGCCGCCAAGGCTAGTGTGGACGCCGCGATAAAACGTTGGGAGGAGGAGCGCTCCGCCGCACAGACTCAGGGCAAGACCTTCTCAAAACCCAAGCCCCAGTACGGCCGCGGTCCCGGCCACATGGATACACCCTGCGGATTGTACAACGCCATGATCGCCCCGCTCGTGCCCTATGCCTTGCGCGGAGCCATCTGGTACCAGGGCGAGTCCAATGCCCAACGCGCGCACGAGTACCGCGCCTTTTTCTCGGCGATGATCGAGGGCTGGCGGCGCGAGTTCGGCCAGGGCGACTTTCCCTTCTACTGGGTGCAGCTCGCCAACTATCGCGCCAACGGCCCCGATGAGACATCCTACGCATTTCTGCGCGAAGCACAGACACAGACGCTCGCCCTGCCCAACACCGGACAAGCCGTCACGATCGACATAGGCAATGTCACCGACATCCATCCGCGCAACAAGCGCAATGTCGGACGCCGCCTCGCACTCGTCGCACTCGCCACGACCTACGGGAAAACGAGCCTCACATACAGCGGCCCGGTTTTCCTCTCGGCAAAACGCGAAGGGGACTCATCCATGCGCGTGCTCTTCGACACCGGAGGCAGTCCCCTCACCAGCCCGCTCGCACTTCAGCCGGAGGGCTTTGAAATCGCTGGGGCGGACAAGGTGTTCCATCCTGCGGATACACGCATCGATGGGGAGAGCGTCATCATCAGCTCCCCCGGCGTCAGCGCCCCGGTCGCCGTCCGCTACGCCTGGCGCAACGCCCCGAAAGCCGGCCTCTTCAACCAGGACGGCCTCCCCGCCACCCCCTTCCGCACCGACGACTGGTAGAGGCAGGCTGCGCCGATTTTGAGCGCATCCGATTTTCACCGCAGGCGGGTGCTGCGAATCCTGAGGTGACAGGCATGGTCAGAATGGAACGGCCAAACCAAAGAAAAGAAATCGGGTGCTTAAGCATTGCTTGTCTTGCGCGGATCTTCTTAAATGGTGAAGCCAAGCAAATTATTCATAGCACATTACGAAGATCGGAATCTGCCGTATGTCGCAGAAGTTGTAGCGGCTTTGCGTACTGGTGTTGCGCACATTGCGTACAAGGTCGTCGATGCGAAAAAGATTTCTGAAGCCGAGCGTTTGCAGTTATGGGGAAAAAAAGATAACATCTATCCAGTGGTGCTGATAGGATGCTTAAATGAATAAAAAAACGATCTCCTGTCGGAGACCGTCTTGGAAATGAAGGAGAGGTTTTCCCAATCAGAAGCGACGATAGGTCCGCCCTTCGGGGATATGCCGCTCAGCCCTTGTGCGTGGGCATGATCAGTTCGCGGAAGAAGGCGGTGGATTCGGTGGCGTCACCCTTGGCGACGAGGGCGCGCATCGCCGCCATGTTTTCGGGCGTGAGCAGTTTTTCTACGCCCTGCAGGAAGCGGACGCTCTCGCGCACGGCGCGCATGCCGTCCTCACGATATGGATACTGGTCCATCGAGTACCAGCCGTTGTAGCCGATCTCGCGCAGCCAGAAGAGCAGTTCCACGTACTCCACGAAATGCAGCGACCCGACGATCATATCGTCATCCCAGGCGCGGTAGTTGTCGTTAAAGTGCATGTGGAAGAGTTTGTCGCCGTAGTGATGCAGCATGACCGCGGACTCGGCCACGTTCTCGCCCGCCATCAGGGCGTGGCCCACATCGATGCACACGCCGACATTCGGCAGGCCGATCTCCTGCACCATGAGCAGCGTGTCGGCGGCGCGGGCATGATAGGAGCGGTTGCGCGGCTCACGTGGCTTGTATTCAAACGCGAAGCGCAGGTCGGAAAACTCCGAGGCGACCGTCGCCAGTCCCTCGGCCATCCACTTGCGCTCGGTCATGTAGTCCGCCTGCATCGGGTAATCATACCCGTCCTGCCCCAGCCAGAAATTCACGAGCGGACAGGACATCTCCCGGGCGATGCGTGCGGCGGTGCGCGCCTCCTCGAGCGAGAGTCTGCGGATGGTCGGGTCCTTTGCACAAAAGCTGCCGGAGCCCCATTGCTTGTGCGAAAAGAAATCCGGGATGATCGAGACGCACTCCAGTCCGTTGCCGACAAGGAGCGCCTGCACTTCCTTCACGTTTTTGCGGGTGATGTCCCAAGATCCGACCAGCTCCAGCCCCTGCACGCCGTCAATCGTCGCCGCTTGTCTTATCATCTCCTCCTTCGGAAGATTGTCCTTGTATCCAGAAGATAGATAACGGTCGCAGGTGTTGCCCAAATTCCCAAGTATGACGGAGTAGCGCGTCTTTTTCATAGTCGGTGTATTTCGGGTTGAATACGGTTTCCGCGGCTTACGGTTTCTCAAGCTCCACGACAAACTCGGGACGCAGGTTGACGTTCTGGGTTTCGCTTGAGTTGAAGGATACAAAGGCGCGGTCTGCGCGTTTTTCCTGGCGCGGCGCGAGGAGGACGAAGCACAAGGGCCACCCGTTATCAATCGCCGCCTGCACCGCCTTCACAAGCGCATCGGACTTTTCAAAGGCGATCCATGCTCCCGCAGCAGTGCCGGAGCGGACGGTCTGCTCCGCAAGCATGTTTCCCGCATCACCGCCCGGCGTCTTCCACTCGATGTCCTGCGTCGCATTTTTCCACGAGGCATAGGACGCTGCGAAGGGCCGGGTAAGCTCGTGTACTTCCACCACGAGGTCCTTGTCCGCGGCGGAGCGGACGGAGAGACGCAGGCTGACGCTCTTGATTTTCGAGCCTTCGGGAATCGCGGCCACATGGAAGAAGAGCAATGTGCGCATGGCATTCTGCTCCTTGCCCGCCACCGTGCCGACGTTCAGCCCCGAGGATGCGGGATTTTTCACCGCCGGATTATCTGCGCGGATGTAAGTATCAGATACGCCCTTGAAGGACGCGTGGGGCTTTACGTCAAACTGGAAAGAGAGCATCTCAGCCCGGAGCGCGGGGAGCATCGCAGACAAAAGCGCGAACAGCGCAAAAAAGCGGAGGTTTTTCATCATTGTGGATTGGGTTGGCTGCCAGCATGGGGATGTCAGCAGCTATATTATTTAGTGGGATAAATCCGCGTATGGACGAATCCATTATGCAGCCAGCGGGACAAACCGTTCAACAGGATGGACACAACTCCGAAGGCAATAGAGCGCGCTTGCTAATCCACCGTCCCGCAAATGCTGGTGCTCTCCAGTTCCCGGTCATCCTTCACCGAAAAATAGAAGACCGCATCCCCGCAATCAGACAGGCTGACACGGATTTCCCGTCCATCGGTCTTTGCGGGGAATTTTTTCCACTCCCTTTCCTTCCAGGACACCGCCCGGGGTACGTGGTACAAAAACACATCCTCCGCCTCATATGACCCAACCACTGTAGCGATCACCTCGCCTCCTGAAACCACCGGGCGCAAAATGCGCATGAGAGATGCTTTTCCATTCAGAACATCGTTCACAAAGGCGTCCACCTCCGGAATCTTCCAGTTGTGCCCGTGCCGCAGCTTGTCAATGAAGGTCACATGCCGCAGCGCCTCATCGACCAGGAGCGCACTGCGCGAAGTGTTCTCAGGCGGGAAATGCGTGTCGCTATTTCCGTTCACAAACAAGATTGGGCATTTCACCCGGGCTAGGACACTCGAAGGCTCCAGCAGGCGAATCCAGCGCTCCCGATATGCGGGGCTCATCCGCCGGAAAGTATTCTTCCAGAAACCGCCCTCGCAAATGTATCCACATCCATATACAGGCACAGCCGCGCCGTATCGATGATCCATCCCGGCAACGAGGCAGGTAACAAAACCACCCCAGCTTATGCCCGTGATCCCCACCCTGCCCTGGTCCACCTCCGGCATGTCCGCCAGCAGGGAGCGCGCCCTCACCACGGCGGCGACGGCGTGGTATATCCAACCGTTTCGCAATCCCACATCGTTTTCGGAGGGCAAAAAGATGTTTGCCTGGTTCATCTCCGGGCCCGCCTGCCGGAGACGCTCACCCGTCGGCCCCTTCCCTGTCAGGTCCATCGCGATGGCAATGTATCCTTTTCTCGCCCACAATTCCGCCCATTCCCGATACGCCTTTCCCGCGCCTCCATGCACCAGCACCACGGCGGGAAACGATCCCTCGCCGGACGCCGGCTTCGCGATGTATGCAAAGACCTGCGTCGGACGCCCCTCATACGGGACGCCCGCATAACGGACCTCCTGCGCCAGCCCAATTCGCTCCCCCCACTCCACCTGCGGCGTTTGCTGCATCACCCGGATATCCCAGAAATCATCGTCGGCATCCACCCCGTACACAACCAGACAGAGACAAATGAGTACAAGCGCGAGAAGTCCTTTCATTCGGGGGAGGGATGGGATTGATTGAAACAGGCGAGGCGTATCTGTCATGAAGGCGCATCATCCGCTGTTTCAACCCCGCGCTACCGGAAACCCGTTTGATTGTTCAACAGGATGAACCCGTCGGGTTTTCACCTGAGGGCGGGAGTTGTCCTCGCAGGATTTACCCCCTTTACAAATAAACATGAAAAAATCCCCCGATGATTCCGTTTTGAATGCCTCTTGGATCTGGACCAGACAGCCATCCCCTTTTCCCAATGCCCTCGTGCGTTTCCGAAAGACATTTTCAGCGGGAAAAGGCTGGCGGCACACCCTGAGGATCTCCGCGGATTCACGATACTGGGTCTGGATCAATGGCAACCTCGCCGGGTTTGGCCCGATTCGCTCCTGGCCCAAACACTGGTATTTTGAAACCCATGACATCACTCCGTGGCTGACTGCGGGGAAAAATGTGATCGCTGTGCTGGTCAACCACTGGAAGGACGGGAATTTTCAGTATATCCCGGCAGAGCCGGGCCTGTGCGCCCGTATCACGGATGAAAAGAAGAATACCGTGTGCGAGACAGGCGACGACTGGATGTGCTCACGCGCGCAGGCCGAACGCGAGGATGTCCCCCGCATATGCGTGCAGGAGGCATTCGAGGAGCAATACGATGCGAGAAAAGAGGACGACTGGCGGCAGGCAGACTACAGGGAAACCCGGGGCTGGACAAAAGCCTTGATCGTACCGGATTCCCACAAGCGGATGTCGCCACGGCCCATCCCCTTCCTCGGGGGAGAGAGCATCCGTCCGGTGCGCCTAGTCGGGGTGGAGGAAGTGAAACCCGCGCAATCCGTCTGGAATTTTAATCTCAAGCCCTGCTTCGCACCGGAGGACCACACCTCGCGCTTTTGCTTCGTGAAGGGTTTTCTGACTACTTTGGCGCACAGCGCGCGCAGCCAGACCGTCACACTTATACGCCCCCACCATCACAGTGCGAAATTCTGGCTGAACGGTGAGGTGATGCCGCCCGTGCCCGATGATGCGGACCACGACATCGTCGGGCAGGAAGTCGCCTTTCGCCGGGGCTGGAACAGGCTGGTATTTCCGTATCCGGGATACAATGACAAGATGGCGTCGTCACTGCCCGCGGGCGGGGCGCACCTCCCAGCCTTCGTGCTTTCGGTGCGGGCGAATCATCCGTTGCGCTGGGCGTGCCGTGGCAAAGAGGGAGATGAAGGCTGGGCATTTGCCGGGCCCTTCCCCATGGACGAGGACCGCGTGGCGGCCATGCGCAGGCAGGTGGATTTCCCGCGCGTGTTGCAGGCAGCCGCCATCAGCCCCGATGCCACGGCCGGGATCGCAGGGAGAATACCATTCGCCAGTGAAGCGGAGTGGCGCGGATGGGCGGAGAGTCCGTGGCTCCAGCCGATACGCCCTGCGGAGGCAGACTCGTTTGGCAGCAGTGCCGGGGACAAGGTGACACGCTCCCTCCCCGCCGTCGATCCCGCCCCATTGCTATCGGGGAATGGAGCTTGGAGGCTGGACCCGCCAGCCAAAGGACATGATATCCGGATGCTGGTAGATTTTGGAAAGATGCTCGTGGGCAATGTCGAGTTCTCGATCGACGCTCCCGAGGACGCGGTGCTGGATTTCCATTTCTTCGAGTTCATACAAGTCGATGGCCGCATCAATCTGGCCAACGGGATGAACTGCTCCTTCCGCTACACCTGCCGCGAGGGCATACAGTCATTCCGCAGTCTCCAGCGCAGGGGGTTTCAATACATGTATGTGACGGCCAGAAATCTTGGGAGGCCGCTGTTTATATACGACCTGAAGGTCTGCGTATCCACCTACCCGCAGCGCAGGCTCGGAAACTTTGCCTGCTCGGACGAGCAACTCAACCGGATTTGGCAGGTCGGCGCGGATACGTTGCGCTGGTGCGCGGAGGACACCTACACGGACTGCCCCACCTATGAGCAGACGCACTGGGTGGGCGATTCGCGCAACGAGGGGCTCGTGGACTGGATTGCAAACGGCGACTCGCGTCTCTGGCACCATTGTCTTTTGCAGGCGGGCCAGAGCCTCGAACGCAGCCCGATCATCGAGAGCCATGTGCCGAGCGCGTGGGACAATATCCTGCCCGCGTTCAGCTTCCTGTGGCTGAGGTCCGTCAAGGAGTACTATCAATGGACAGGTGACAAAAAGGGCATCGGGACGCTCTACCCGTGGCTCCGTCGCAATATCAAAGGCATCCTGAAACTGCGGACCGAAGAGGGGCTTTTCAGGCTGCATGCGTGGAGTCTCTTCGACTGGGCTGCCATGGATATACCGAGCGACGGCATCATCACCCACCAGAATTGCCTCGCCGTGCTGGGACTGAATGACGCCGCATCACTCGCCGCCGCACTCGGCAAAAAGGAGGATGCCAGGAACTGGAAAAAAGCCGCGGGCAGCCTTGCCCGCTCGATCAACCGCCACCTGTGGGACGAGGCGCACGAGGCCTATCTGGATTGCATACACAAGGACGGTTCACGCAGCGATGTCTTCAGCCAACAGACGCAGACCACCGCGCTGATTTCAGGCGTGGCGGGGGGAGCGCGTGCCATCCGTTGTCGCCAGGTAGTGGAAAATCCTCCCCGAGCTTTTGTGAAAGCCGGGAGCCCGTTCTTCATGTTCTTTGTATTGGAAGTATTGGCACAGGAGAACCGGGGGAGGGAGATCCTGGATATAATCCGCCGCGACTGGGGATTCATGCTGGCGGAGGGCGCGTCGTCATTCTGGGAACTCTGGACGCTGTCCACCGGGCGCCTCACGCGCAGTCACTGCCACGGCTGGGCCTCCGCGCCGACCTTTTACCTGTCGCACGCCATCTTGGGGGTAAAGCCGGATGTGAAAAACCCGTCCCTGATCGAGTTCGCTCCTTGTCCCGGAAACCTGAAATGGCTGCGAGGCTCCGTACCCGTGGCCGGAGGTGTCGTAAATGTGCATGGACAATTGAAAAGCGGTTGCTGGCACTATCGGGTGCATGTACCCGGCGGGCTTCGCATCAGGAACCGCGCCGAGGGGGTGGATGTCGTGATCATCCGCAAAAAATAGGACCTACGGAAATCCCGATGTTCACCGGGTTGAACGGTTCTTTTGCTATCCCTGTGGATCTACTGGTCAGAAAATACGACGCTCACAAGAATAGACCCAATCCCTTTTTCCCGTCACCATGTTACCCGAATCGGAGTTAATCCCACACCCCTTGTTGCGGATACATTCTTCCTCGCGGCGCATGTTGATTGAACGCCCATTCAAGACCACCGCTATCATGAAAATATACAAGTTATTGCTGTCCACAACATGTTTCCTTGTCGCAATGCTCGGCAGCATTGCAGGCACGATGACCTTTCAGCAGATGAATCTCCCGACTGCCCAATACGATGGCTCGCGGACCCGCCTGATCCGCTCCGACCAAGAGTTGACCGTGGGTGTCGATACCAGCGCGTTCATCGGAAGCGTCAATGCCACAGGCAGCCTGAGAATGGTTTTTTATTTTGACCTTTCGGGTCTACCCGAGGGGGCCAAGATCACCAACGCAAGCTTGGCGCTCAGGATGCGCAATGTCGATGGGAACAGCGTCACCAAGGATGCATCGCTCGGAGTGTACGAACTGACCGAGGCATTCACCCCCGCCCAGGTGACATGGAAGAATGCCTCCACCGGAACCGCCTGGACAACTCCCGGAGGCACCACCGGGGCACTCCTCGCCTCGGTGACCCGGAACACCAAGGACTCCTCGCCTGTTATATTCTTCACAAGCACGCCGGACTTTGTATCCAAGGCCCAGAACGCATTCGATGGAGGGAGGCTCCTGTACATGGTGGTGATGGCTCCCGACCAGGAAGGACTCGGAGAGCGTGCGCTCATAGACGTGTATGGCGCGGCGGGAACCACGGTGAACGCACCGAGCCTGACCATCGAGTTCGAGGAGCAGGTCCGCAACAGCGAGCACTTCCTCACCTACGAACACAAGGGAACCGCCGATATCTCCGTGGTCAAAAACTCCGACCCCGTCACACTCCAGTATTCGATCGCTAAGGACGCCAACCCCCAGGGTTTCCTTCTCGGCTGGACGTCCGATGAGTGGTGGCTGCCTACAGTCGCGAATTTCAACAAGCTGTCGCTCAAATATAAGGTGCTGGCGGTGGAGGGCGCCAATGTGAAGCTGGTGGTCAAGGCGCACAGACGCCTGTCGGGACAATCAGACTACTGGCGCAAGGAGGTCGCACTCACCGCGGCGACCACTGATTTCGTCGAGATGACGGTAAGCGCCGCTGATCCCTTCACCGCGGGAAGCGAGAACAACCCGGCATGGGGGAATGTGAACTACCTCGAATTTTCCCTTGTCGGGGATGTGGACTCCAGCCTCACCATCCAGATCCAGAGCCCTCAGGCGCTCGACTCGGGCAACACCGTCATCTCGTCGCTCTGGCAGAAATCCCGGACGGTGACCGGAGGGGCGGATGCGTATCAGAATCTCCCGCAGTTCTTCCGGCAGGATTCGGACAATACCGGAGTCGGCTCAGGACTGGCCACCGGGCGCGGCATGTTCCTCATTGGACGAGGGAGCAATATCCTGGACACGGATATCGGAAGAGCCACGCTCCTGCAGCTCAAGGCGGACATCGGCAACTTCGGCATCGCGGGCAATGTCTCCTTCCCCAGCCTCTCCCGCTCGCAGAAGTGGCTGCAGGACAATCTGGAGGGCACCGTCTACCAGCAGGGAGGAGCGTATGGACTGTCAGAATACATCAGCGACGCACAGGCATGGCTCACCTCCGCCGACGGGCAGTCCCGCAACACCACTCCCGGTCTAGGTGGCACGGTCGGCATGACCAAGTATTTTGACCTCGGATCCCCCGCCGTCTGGAGTGCCTACGATCTCCTGTTGGACCGCGTGGCCCGGACGCAGATCAAGGAGTTCCAGCTTATCGAGACCTACTGGCCCGCGATCCCTGCCAGCGGGGGCTTCTGGGGCCACGGGGAAAACGAACTGGCCAACCTGCGCGACAGCCTGAACGGAAATGACACCGCGGACCGCCCCAGCCTCCTGAAGGACGGCACGATGACGCCTGTCGGCTTCTGGGACTATTTCGAGATGCGGCACGGCTTCCGCTGGCAGCCCGAGGACCTTGGTTATGCAGCGGACTGGGCGGACTTCCGCCCGACCACCAAGCGCGCGCCCTCCCTGATAGACGACGCCGAGGCGCAGGAGAAAAAACGCTACATGCTCATGTCCACGCTCGCCGCCTACCAGGTGATAAAGTTCTACCAGCACATCGGCCGCAGCGCCTATGAGACCGACGGCAGGGGAATCAAACTCGCAGTCATCCCCAACAAGGACCACTATAGCAACAGCTTCGACTCCCTCGCCTACCAGAGCGGGCCCTATCCGCACGTGATAGGTCACGAGTACTTCGGCAACCCGAAACACTTCACCGCCTACGAGCGCGGCCCCGTGCTCAGACGGATGTATTCAAATAGCGATACAGCAAGCACCCCGAAGGAGCAACGCCTCGTACTTGAGACCTCCGTCACCGGGCTGGGCAGCGGGGAGCCATACTGGGCCTCGCAGGTGGCGTATCTGACCTCCTACGATCTGACCGCATCCCAAGAGCCGGATAGCATGGAGAACGACTGGCTGAACTGGATTGACTCCGAGATAACGATGGAAAATCCCATGCTGACCCGTCGCTACAATGATTTTGCCGCCAAGGCGCTGGCATTCTCCGACGCACGCGCAAACGTCGCGAGGAGACCCCTGTCAGGCGAACCGGGTAGCGAAGGATTTTTTGCCCTCCTGCATACCTCGGACATCAACAAGGCCCAGCTCGCAGTAACTCCCGAGTACCACATCAAGGATGCGGCTGCCTCGCTCCATTACCCCATACTGCAACTCGACCTCGCCCAGGTCCGCGGGATGGGAAATTTCGACCGGATGCCCGACATCCTTGTGGATGATGCGGCCTATCATCTCGCCGCCGAGGTCGAGTGGATTCACGACTGGCTGAAACAATCCGCCGATCGAGTCTTCGTCGCAAACGGCTTCGCCCTCGGAAAAATCCCCGACGGGGAGAATTATTTTGAAGGATGGACTTCCTTCTACGAACCCAACGCAGCCTCCCAAACCACCGCGCTTCTGGGATCGGACCTCCAAGCCTCGGGAGTGGAAACATTCACAAGCGCGCCCGTGAGCGCGCAGGGAGACTGGACTGCGGACACCCGCTTCGACGGCTTGACGATCAACGGAGATGCCACCCTCTACACATATGCCACCGCGGACGATGTGCTGCTCTCCGCCAACGGAAAACCACTCGTATCGAAGAAAACCATCGTCGGCGACGACTCCCTGCCCAAGGGGATCCTCTACTACATCCACTTCCTTCCCGGAAAGGGCAACACCCGCGAAGTCGAAAAGGCGATACTCTCGAAAATCCTCGACGCGAAACTCAGGCAGGACTTCCTGCCCGTGGACGCCGCGAACGATCCGATAGACAACTACAAGCTCCGCCGCTACCGCACCACCGATGGCATCACCGTGGTCGCCTACCATCCCCGCGCGCTGGACAACTTCAACTTCGTGTATGACACCACCGCCATCCAGTTGCTGCCCTACGAAGACGAGGACTGCGTGGGCTTCTTCAAAGTGCGCCTCCCTGCAGACATGGCGGTCTCGGGGGACAATACCGTCATGGCTGTCAACATGCTCACCGGGGAACCCTTGAATCTGGCCGTCGAGACAATCGGGACTGACAACTACGTGCAACTGGGCCTGACCGGACAGAGCTGCGGACTCTGGCAGATCGTGGGAACCAGCCAGGCCGCCTCCGACGCCTACGTCACAAGGGCCGTCGAGATCGGAGAAATTGCGTTCGGCGCAGTCCCCACCCCGCCCTACATCACCACCGACCTGCCCGAGACCCTCCAGGTGGAGGTGGGCGATCCCATCATCCTGACGGTCAAGGCCAACGGCACGCAACCACTCCTCTACCAGTGGATGAAGAACGGCCAGGTCATTGAAAACGAAACCACCTCGACCCTGAGCATCGCCAGCGCCCAGCCCAGCCATGGCGGCGTTTACTCCGTGGTCGTGTCCAACGATATCGGTGATCCCGCCGTTTCCCGTTCCACACTGGTGCAGGTCGGCGACTACCTCGTCCCCATCATAACCGACCAACCCGCCGTCAACCAACCTGTGGTGGACCGCGGTAGCGTGAGTATCGGAGTCTCCGTGACAGGGCATCCCGCCCCCACTCTCTCATGGCAGGTATCCGAGGATGGCGTCACGTGGACTACCATCACTGCCTCGACCAATCCCTCGCTGTATTCAATCAGTTCAGACGGGAGTGTCCTGACCGTAATCAATGTGAACAGTGCGATGAACGGATGGAAATACCGCTGCATCGCACAGAACGAAGTGGACACGATCACCAGTGACACCACCACCTTGGTCGTAAAGCCCTCGCTCTACGCCAGGCCGTCGGGTATCGTATTCGATACCACAGGAGTATTATATATAACGGACTCGGAACTGCACACCGTGCACAGGGTCACGACTGCGGGCGTCAGCGGTATCCTGGCCGGGGTATCCGGAGCGCCTAGTGTCGTCAACGGCCCCGGAAGCGAAGCGAAATTCGATACTCCGCGCGGTATTCATATACATAACAACTCCTTGATAGTAGCCGACAGCGGGAACTCCCTTTTCAGGAGCATCAGCACCAATAATGGCACCGTCTCGGCCTATGTAGGTCCGCTTGCCGGACTGCTCAACGCATCCGGGCTCACATCCGACACCATCGGAGTGGTGATCACCGACAGCGGAAACCATGTCATCGCCCGGCGGTCGAGCACGGATGTGGTGACCGTCTTTGCGGGAAGCAAGGGGCAGTCCGGTTTTGTCGATGGTCCCGGAGCGGACGCCCGCTTTAATAAGCCGACCGGTATCACCTTCGGATCGGACGGGAAATTCTACATCGCGGACACGGGCAACAATGCAATCCGCGTACTCGCACGCGGAGGCAGCGGATGGGAAGTTTCCACCCTGGTGGATGCCAATGACGGTCTGAACGCACCCCGCGGTATCGTGGCAAGCGGCAGTGGCGCGGACATGGTGTTGTATGTGGCGGATACAGGCAACTCCGTGATCTGCGAGATCACCCTAGACGGCGTGGTCACTCCACTCACAGGGCATCCGGGTATCGACGAGATTGCGGGTGTGCCTGGATACCGGGACGGCACCGGTAGCAACGCCTGGTTCAACCTCCCCGAGGACATCACCATCGGGCCGGATGGCAGTCTGTATGTCGCGGATACAGGCAATGGGATGATCCGCAGGATCACCTTCAATGCGGACGATGAAGCCGTGGTCTCCACGATGGAGATCAACGGGAATCCACCGCCCCCCGCACCCCCTGCCCCAAAGCCCGCAGGCAGCCACAAGGGCGGAGGCGGTGCTCCGGGCATGTGGTTGTACGCCGGACTCTCGCTGCTGGTGCTCGCGCGATTCACAAGAGTGCGAAAAGCCTGAGAAACGGAACCTGAGTGAAATACTCTTTCACCATGCCTTGCAAACAAACGCATGGACAGGGAGGCTCCTGTCCATGCGTTTTTGCCAAGGTACCGCTGCTCCCCAAGACGGTATGCTCAGCTGCTCACATATGAGTTTTCGATGAGTTATTTTCCTAATACAAAGACCTCCGTCCTGTATCTGCTTTGCATATATCTCGTGCATATCGCGCCACCGGTTGCCTCCCGTGTCCATGCAGATGCGCACAGCGATACGTTTCAAGAGGCTGCTCTGCTACGCTATCGACTGTCCTCCGATAGCATCGATTTTACCTTGCTGGAATCCTTCGACGGACTTCCCAAGGTTGTCATGCTGCACCTGAAAAGCAGCCAGGAAGAAGCGAAGCCCCTGCGCCTGTCATTTGCCTCGACCGACATGAGGATTCCGTTTTCGCCCATCATTCCTCCGTACGTGGGACTCCATGCCAAGCGCATCAGTCTGAAAGTGTGGGTGGAAGACCCCGGCTGCCTTGCAGGCGCGACAATCGTTGCCGGACGCGAAGACGGCACGCAGGAAAAATTTTCCTTCGATCCCTCCCCCGTGCAGGCGTACAAATGGACGACTTTTTCCTGGCCTCTCGCCATGTCGGGGGAGCCTGCCTCGCGTCTGAACTGTGTTGAATTGGTATTGGAATCCCGGCCCCGCACGGATGCCTTTGCCTATCTTGCCGATCTCAACATCCAATATCATGGACAGCAGGAGCCATATGACCTGCTCACGACGGACATACCCTTGTTGACAACCGGCATGAGCACACCTCTCGAGACAAACCCGGTGCGCAGTCTGCCCGTACGCGACACGCTCGCCCTAGGCGGCTTCGATATCCACGATCCCAACGCCGCAAAGCAAATCCCCATACTCGCCACGCTCGTCAAAAATGAATTTCCCAACTGGGATTTTATCCTAGCACCGGTCTGGACTCCTCCGCTTTCCATCCATAAGGAACTGAAAAAACTGCCGGAAGGTGTGTATTTCCAATTCCAAAAAGCACGCATGGACCCCGGGTACCTGCACGCAGTGGACGCCATGCCGTGCAACGGGCGGGGAGAAGTGCTGGACAACTTCAGCAATGCCGTGATGGGCACCCATCCGGTAATACAGGAAGGGCTCAGGGACCAGATCGACTATGCGGCATCCCTGGGCATCAATAATTTCAAACAGGTAGACATGATCTGGCCCTATCGCAACGGACGCTGGGGTTATGACGATGCTTCGGTAGCCGCCTACCGGAAGGCCTTGGACGGGAAGGATGAAGGATTGGATATTCTTCCCGGTCTGCCGGGAAAACTGAACCGGGGTGGCATGATCCACTTTTGGGATTATTATGAGTACTATCACGGCTTCCGCCTGCAGCCCGCAGACCTGGAACTCAAAAACTGGGATGAGTATTCCCCCGTCTCCGAGCAGACAGCCGCCAACGGTGGCGACAGGGAGCATCTCAACCTGGGGCTCTACATCCAGCTCTATCACTATCAGTGGCTGCTCCAAGCCCAGCGTTTCGGACGTTGGGCGAAAGCTCACAATGGCACGCATGGATACACCCTGAACCCCGAGGATCTCGGCAATGGCGGAGATTATGTATTTCTCGTCCGGCTGGCGGATGCCGGCTTGCCCTACATCGAGTACTTCGGGGGACCGGCAGTACTGCGGGGCGCCTACCACAACCTCCCGATGTACATACACTCCGCGGAAACTGCCGGACGGAAATTTGGTCTGATCATGGAAATCGGGCAGACCGGGCACGGACAGCCCTACCTCGCACCGGAAATCAACTACCTGTATGCGTTTGAACTGGCCGCCGGCGGTCTGAGAAGCTATCATAACGAATGGGTGGCGGATATGTGGAAAGCCATTACGGCATTCCCTCCCGCCTCACCCCAAAAAGACTTTCTCTTCGACCGCTGGAGCGCCTGGATGACCGGGGCACTTGGGTTTGTCTTTGCCAGGGAGGAAAATATCCGAAGACCGAATACTCGGGTATTCAACATTTCCACCCGTCCGCCCGGCTATTACGTAAGCAGCTGGATCTGGGGGTTGAGCCAGGGGCCTTCCTTCGGTCCGATGCTGGCGCAGGCGCACGTCCCTTTTATGCAATGGGACAGAGCGGGCATGTCGGAAATACTGGCCGAGGCCGACATCATTTTCTACGCACCGCCATACGGTCGGCAGGAAGACGCGCAGCGCCTGCGACAGTGGCTGCAAAATCCGGGGAAATCACTGATGCTACACTCAAACGTCCCCTTTAGCATCGACGACGGACGCGCCCGACTCCTCCCCGGAGTGGAGAATGTCAATTACACAAGCGCCGAGCAGCACTATACGGACTACCTGTCAGAAAGGAATGACTTTGATCACGCCCTTTTCCCCGAGTTGAAATCCGTGCGCCCCCTGGAAAACGGTGCATGGTCCGCCCTGCCCAATGCAGAAATCCTGCTGGGGGACAGGGACCGTCCCCTGCTCTCCCGGCTACACCTTCCCTCGGGCAGCAGTATCTATTATCTGCATACCAGTCCCAGAAGGATGGATGCCGGGCAAAGCGCCGCCGTGGTCGATATCCTCGCAAGACGACTCCACCTCCCCCGCACTATCACGGCATCGTCCTCACCCGTGATGGCCCATCGCTTCTCGGCCCCGGGTTTCGAGGTTCTCGACATCTGGACGGGACTGGATATTCTCGGGTTCAAGGCGGGTTACGGCCCCCATCTTATGCCCGGAAGAGAAGCCGAGGATTTTGAGCCGGCACAAAGACCCTACCCTCTGTTATTGCCCGGAGTGGATGTCACCATCGAGGTGCCTGTCGGCGAAGCGGGTGACTACCGGGTATATGCCTTTTTTTCAGGCAATGAATGCGTAGTGCCGTCCTCCCCCGATAAGATGCTCTCGCTGAAAATTTCAAATATCTCCGCCGAACAATTCTTTTTTACCGTCGACACTCCGGGTGTTCGTGAAAAAATCAAAATGCTCAAAAAACAACGCGCTCGCCTATTTCCATACAGCCCTGATCTCCCCCGCAACTGATAAACGCACGAAACACTGCTGTTCCGCAAATCCTTTTCCCGACTGACAACTCCCTGTATAATCTGCCATCATCCAGATGAAAAAAAAACATGACTCAGGTCACAAGACCACCTTCGCCGAAAAACTAGCCTGGGGAGCAGGCGGGATGACCGAGAGCCTGGTGAATTGCATCTACTCACTGTCCTTTCCCATCTTCTCCATCTCGCTGGGCGTAAGCGCCAGTCTCGTCGGCCTCGCACAAAGCCTCCCGCGCATGATCGATGCGTTCACCGACCCGCTCATGGGCAGTATCTCGGACAA
The DNA here is from genome assembly GCF_038725785.1 of Termitidicoccus mucosus. Lineage (GTDB taxonomy): Bacteria > Verrucomicrobiota > Verrucomicrobiia > Opitutales > Opitutaceae > Termitidicoccus > Termitidicoccus mucosus. The sequence goes on along the minus strand of NZ_CP109796.1, from coordinate 7,648,805 downwards.
CACCCGCACGCGGTTCGGCAGGAGACGTCCCTACATCCTCATAGGAGCCATCGGCTGCGGCCTGATTGTGCCTCTGATCTTCCGGCCAAATCCGGGGTGGAGCGAGCACGTATTGTTCGCATGGTTGCTGTCGTTGACCATAGTGTTCTTCCTCTTCTTTACGGTCTGGAGTATCCCTTGGAGCGCGCTCGGGCTGGAAATGAGCGACGACTACAACGACCGAACTTCGCTCCAGGTCACCAGGATGGTATTCGCAACTATCGCACAGATCGCCATCTCATGGGCATATAAACTTTGCTTCTACTTCGACAAAAACGAGTTGATAGGAGTGCGCTCGGTCACGCTGATTGTCGGGGGGATCATGTTCGGCGGCGGAGTGCTCTCCGCCCTCTTCATCAAGGAGTGGCGGAAGACAAGCAACCAGGCAAAACTCAATCTGCTCTCGGCCGTGAAGATGACCCTTCGCAACCGCCCCTTCCTGCTGGTCTGCTGCACGGTGTTGTTTTTCGCAGGCGGTGTGATCGTGGTGGAGCCGATGCTCCTCTACGTAAACATCCACCACGTGTACGACGGTGCCAGGGCCCCCGCCTCCACTATTATGGGGATCAGCGGGACGGTCGGGGTCATCACCACAGTGCTCCTGCTACCCTTGGGAGGATGGCTTTCGAGCAAAGTCGGCAAGCGACACGCCGCCTACATCGCGCTCAGCCTGATAGTCGTTGGAAAAGGATCACAGTACTTCCTCGTAACGCCGAACCATCCCTATCTGCAGATAATTTCCCGTATCATATTTCAGCCCGGAATCATGCTCATGTGGGCACTGGTCCCATCGATGATAGCCGACATCTGTGATCTGGACGAACTGCAGACCGGAGCCAGGAGGGAGGCGGTCTTCAGTGCCGTCTATCAATGGATATGGAAACTCGGAGCCACGCTCGCCGTGGCTCTGGCCGGCACCCTGCTCACCTTTTTCGGAGCCGATAGCATCGCGCCCGGAGTCAAACTGGATGCCGGAACCATTCAAAACCTGCGCATCAGCCTCGCGATCGTTCCCCCGCTATTTGGCGTCCTAGCCTTCCTCTGCATCTGGAAATACCCTTTGACCGCTGAAAAAATCCAAGAAATCAAGGAGCAAAAAAACGCGATCCCAAACTAAAGATATCCGGATGGATAAACCTCATCTTCATTTCAATTTCACATATGGTTTTGTCTGATCAAGTAGAGAACGAAAAGATAATGTCTAAAAAGTTACGCAGATTTTTAAAGCCATAAGAGTGAGGGGAAAATAACCCCGATAAATCAAAATTCTTAAAAACCAAAGAAAGCGGCGAAGGAGCCGCAGAGGACCAAGCCATGCCCGACGGAATGCCCCGGGTGAACGAAAACATGATCAGAAGCCAACTGGACAAGGTGGTGGTGAGCACGGTGTAGGTTGGGTTGTGTTTTTTGATAATAATGAGAATCACAAACATGAGACCCAGGAGAGTGCCGAATGCGGTCATGGTGATGGAGTATTGTAGAATGAAAAACCACGGAGCGCGAAACGCGAGGTCGACATCGTAAAACATCGGATAGGATACAACAAAGTCATTGCGGTGCGTCTGAACCCGGACAGTTCTAAGCACGTATATCGAACCGCCGGTTGCGCGGACAAGCGCAGCCCAATGTCTCCACTCCTCCGTCCGCAATGGGAACATTGCTCACCACTCAATGGGGAAACGCTGATTCATCCTGTTTGCTACGATTTGTTTTTTGCGCGCTTTGCCAGCAGCAGCATGGCCAGGCCGAACACGCCGAAGACGAGGCCGGAGGCGATGTTGATGTTCAACCCGTAATTGTGGTGCACGGCGTAGATCGCCGGGTCGGAAACAAACCCGTAGATGAGCAGGATCACTCCCATAATCAGAAAGAGAAGACCCATCGGAAGGCGGACATCGAGTTGCATGGTTTTACGCTGGGTTGAGGGTTAGAAAAAGAGGATGTTGAGGGCGACGGCGCACAGGAGCACCACGGTGCCGAACACCGCCGGGCGTTTCCACCAGGTCGTGTCGTGCTCCTTGATCTTTTCCGTGAGCGAAGAGACCAGGCCGCGCAGCTCGTCGTCGGTCTTGGTGCGTTTGGTCGTAAGCGTCGTCCCGGAAGCCTCCTTGACGTTGGGTTGAGGCAGGTTGCCTCGTAGTAGTCACCACTACGGATGTGCATCGTGGTCATAGTGGTGACCAAGTTGACCGCCAACTTGGTGGCTACTACGAAGTGATGCCTACGCGCGGGGTTGCCAGCGCGAGGGCAGCAGGGGGCCGAGGTCGTTCTGGTTGGTCATGGACGGCAGGCGGGTGAGCACGTCGCGCAGGTAGGCGAGCGGTTCCTTGCCGTGGCGCAGGCACGAGACGATCAGCGAGTAGAGGATGGCCGAGCGTTGCCCGGCGTCGGGGTGACCGATGAACAGCCAGTTTTTCTTGCCCAGCGCGGTGGGGCGGATGGCGTTTTCAACCAGATTGTTGTCGAGCCGGGTCTGGCCGTGCCCGACATGCCCGGACAAGGCGCTCCATTGGCCCAGCAGGTAACCGGCGGCCTGTCCAAGTTCGGACTTGGGCCGGTGCCGCGAGCGCAACGCCAGCGCCAGCGAGTGCAGCCAGCGCAGCGTCCGCTCGTAATACCTCGCCCGCCACCGGGCGCGTTCGGCCGGGTCCCGGTTCCCCCCGGCCTTCTCGTCGGCCTGATCCCAATCGCGCTCCAGCCGGTAGAGCCGGCCGACGCCGCAGCCGGACGCGGACGCGATGCCACCGGGCGCGCAAACCTGCGCGCCCGTCACTTCGCGCGAAGTCTGCGCTGGCTGCACGCCCTAGCCCTGGGCTGGCGCGAGCGCTCGCGGCCCAAGTCCGGACTCGGCGCGGCCAGCGGCTACCTGCTCGCGCAGTGGGCTCCGCTGTCCCGCCATGTCGGACACGGCCAGACCCGGCTCGACAACAACCTAGTTGAAAACGCCATCCGCCCCACCGCGCTGGGCAAGAAAAACTGGCTGTTCATCGGTCACCCCGACGCCGGTCGCCGTGCCGCCATCCTCTACTCGATCATCGTTTCCTGCCTGCGCCACGGCAAGGATCCAGCCGCCTACCTGCGCGATGTTCTCTCTCGCCTGCCCTCAATGACCAACCAGGACGACCTCGAGGCGATCACGCCCCGCCGCTGGCAACCTGCCTCTGCTTTCTCCTCGTAGTGGTCACCTCTACGACACCGGTCCACTTCGTAGTGGCCATCATTACGAAGCTCCCCCCGTTTATTTAGCTGTCAATAAGGCACCCGACCGGACGCTTACCTTACGAACCGCCCGGCTTGTCTTCGGTTATCCGTTAAAGCGGGACGAGGCTAAGACGGCCCATGCTGCCGCTATAGCGCATCAGCGGTCCTCTGGAGGAAGGAGGCTTATTCGGCATCGGTTTGCTGCAAGCGGGGGCTCCCAGAGAATGACGGTGGCATGATGATGGGGAGAACGTTGGCGCTTGTTCGTAGCGATCATCATCTTTGCTTGGATTTCCTGCATGGAATCGAGCTGGCAGCACGCCAGAATGATCAGCGGGAAGGATGGATTATCGCGGTTGCCGACGGTCGCTTGACGACAGGCCCGGCGCACGCGGTACGCCTCCTCGATGTCGGGAACGCTGGCATCGACCTGAGCATACAACTCTCCGTTGTAGCTCAACAGCTGCAGGCAGGCGGTGGTAAAATGGCGAGGCCGTGCCTGCTCCAGCATCGCTAGGAAAGCGTCGAATAGTGGCGGAATCTGCATGTTTGGCTTCGCCGGCAATGGATCGCCTCGCGTCTGGGCTTCGAAGTAACGGTTGATTTCGTCGTCAAATCCGACGGGCATGACCATCGTGGCCGTACGTCTTTCAGAGGGGTCGAAAAACAACTGACCTGCGAGAAAGTAGCCGAAGAGGTCAATTTCGTCCTGGGCGGCCAGCGCGGGATCGTCATTGGCGGCAATGCGCCGGGTCAGATAGTGAAGAAACAGCGAGGGCCGGCCGACGAGTTCGCTGATAATGCGCAGGTCGAGTAGCGATACCGCCCACGGCCATTCCGCGCCTTGAATGAAACCCAGCCGGCGGGTCAATTGCAGCCGGGTCGCTGCGTGGCCCATCGACTCTCGGGTCACTGAGATCAGAAAATGCTGCCGGAATTCACGGAATCGCAGGCGTAGCTGTTCATCGCCGCGCTCGTTCGTGAACCGCACCTCGTCGGTCGAGCGGATCAAAGTAAGCAAGCGCTGCGCTTGGGTGTAGGCATTGTCGAGCGAATCGCGGAGGTCGTCGGCGATGGCGTTCGGCGCCCCGCGTCGCGCATCATCCCCCAACGCAGACGCCTTCACCTCGACGATAAACAGGCAGTCATCGAAAACGATCAACCCGTCGACCTCGGTGTGCACGGGCTGGCCATCGACAACGCAATCATAGAATAGATTATTGTAAGGCGTGCATCCCGGCAGTATCCCGGCAATCAGGTCCACCGCTGTCGATTCCACCCAATCATCACGTCGGCGCAGAAAACTGTTTTGCCAGTATCCGCCGTTCGCGGTCCGGAGTATTTCCTCAATGATGCTCAGAGCGCCCCGGCCCAGAAGTGGAAGGTGGAATGCGTAATACCGTCCAGCATGCGCCACGAGCGGACGTTCATGTATGCGCGACGGATTGAGGGGCCATCCGCGCCAACGAGGAATGCCGTCAATGAACGCGGCGTTTTCTCCAAAGTTCAGGGCAATGCGTCGGAAGATGAGTTCGTCTACCGCATGGCGCGGTGTCACCGCAAAGACAGCCGGCGCATCCAAACCGTTGAAGGCCGCGATTGCCGTCGCCAATTCCGCCGAATGGCGAGCGCTGAATTCCGCGGAAGAGGCAAGTTCTCGCACCGCGTCGCTTTCTAGCGGCTGTCCCAATTCGCGTGCCGCTATGCCGTAATAGGCGCTCCGTGCTTCCAACCTCCTTTGATTGGCTTGGTCCAGATTCGCCTGAACACTCGCCGAGATGTGCGCAATCGCATCCGCAAACTGCCCGGAGTCGAAGCCAACGGTGGAGCGCAGAGTGGCATCGTGGGGTCCGGCAATCCCACGGTAAAGCCAGTCCAGATGATGACGGTAGCCTTCGCCGCGAACATGCAGCGTATCCAATCGGAGCGACGCGATCAGTTCCTCTTCCGCAGCGTTATTCGCACGCGAGCGACTGGTCAGACTGTAGTAAACGGATGCGCTTTGATAGATCGCGTCCAGATGCCCGAGGCATTCCTCGGCAACTACTGGCGTGCGGACGGCGGCTTCACCAGGGAACGGCTGGGCCGTCAGCAGGCTCAGGAGAAACTCAACCTGGGCTTCGCTTGCGTGTGAGTCCTCGACCACTCCAGTCTCGGTTTCCTGCTTCGCAAGATGACGAAATGCGGCGGCCGATAAAAGCTCCAGCGGGCTCGTTGTCCGGCCCAGTTCCAGAAGCCGGTCAATCCCGCGGTCGATCGGAGTGCGGTCGGGAGTTGGGCGTTGGGTCGGAGCGGGACTCATGACATTCCGGAATTCGGGGTCCTCACCCTACCGGAGAGCGGCTTTGCTTTTCCCTTCGCGGCCGAAGCCGGCGACGTCGGCGCGATCTTTGGCAGATTCAGGCCGGGAATGTCCCGGGCGAAGGTGAAAGGCGCGATGTACGTGTTGTCCTCTGAATCTGGCTGTGATAACAAGGTGGAGATATACTCGAGCTTGGGCTGCGCGATCACGACGAACGATTGCTCGGGATCGAGACTTGGAGCGTGCATCACAATGGCAGACACATTGGGATTGGCGGACAGCCATGTTTTCGCGGCGAGCCGAACCGGAGAAGAAACCGGCGCGAACAAGCGGATGCAGGCAACGTTGAGTTCGTCGGGCGGATTTGCCGGAGGAAATTTCTCCAAGTCGTGAAACGTGGATTTTTGCTTCAGGTGCGGCACGTCGATAGACCGGCCCATGTCGCTCAACCGGCGCTTAATCTCCATGCGAAATGTTATACCCAATCGAGGTAGCTGCACCTGCCAGTCGAAATTCTTGCCGGAGGGTTTAGTCGGATCGACCAGGACGGAATGTTGCACTGTCGCGTAATCCGCACCGACCACCCGCATCAGCCACCACATTTCGCAGACCGTATTGAGATGCTGGTTGGCGTCGCGGAGTTCGCTGCGAAGTGCCATCGGCCAGAGATGTGGAATGTTGGCATGCGCCCATTCTGAAACTTTCGAATAATAGAGGATGCATTCTTGATTCAGTCCTCCACCAGACATCGCGACGTGCCGCCGATCTCCAGGGCCGGCGTGGTGGATGCTGCATTCGCTACCGACGAGTTCGTAATAGCCGTAGGGCAATCGCGCCCTCTGCCCTGGGATGTGATACCAGAAGCAGCCGATCTTGTGATCGAGCCCGACCTTCGCGAAATCTGCCTCGACCAACTTCGCTCGACGCTCCAACTGCACCGGTGGGAGGAAATCCAGATTCTGGGCGGAAAAGCGAAGAGCGTCGAGGATGCTGGGCATGATGATCCTCCCTATCAGGCTTTGGCCGCCGCTTGCTTGGATGGGGTGGTAATCTTGAAGAGCTTGAAACCGAAGTGCAGGCACTCGTGATTATCGACGATCCAGCGTTTTTGGTCCTCGCTCAATTTGTCCTTCGAGGATTTGACCTCTACGAAGAAGAATTCGTCGGGCCGGTACACCAAAAGGTCGGGCCACCCCAAATAGTGCCCCCAGTAGTGCCGGATTAGATAGAGCAGTACTTTGCGCAGATTCTCCGGTCCGAGAATCATGCGGACGCGGCGGGCCGCGGCGACGTCGGCCGGCTGATGTGCCCAGAGGTATTCACGCAGTCTCTCGCTATCACCGAGCCAATAGTCGAACAACCAGTCGGAATCGTCGATCAGCATGAAGTGCCGTGCAATCGCTTTGCGGCGCCGCTTGTAGTAGCCGGGCGCGCCGAAATCCTCAGGTAGACTGGTCCAGATTTCCACACCATTGATCTTCTGGTCATAAGCGGTCCGAGAGCCAAACATGACCATGCGGTTCCGGGGGTCGGCCGGGTCCTGGACGAGGAGATACATGTAGATCCCGAAAAGGACATGGAAGGGCCGACTTTCGCATTGCATGCATTCGTATCCGCGCGCCTCAAAATACTGCTCCGCGAATCGCTCCGGGGTAACTAGCCCGGTGCTGCCTTCGATCAGAATGCCGCCCGTGGGCTGGGGTACGTGCGGTGCCGCAATGGAAATGATTTCCGTCTTGGTCGTGGCGAGCACCTCTGACTGCGGGCGCTCTAGGAAAGAGTATTTCGGATTTTGTTCGTGGCGGGCCCGGAAGTCCGCGTGCACTGCTTGCTCCACCTCCTTGCGTTTTTCCTTGCTGATTTTCCCGCCCGGAGCCCCGGGTAATTCGTCGAGTCGACGCATCAGTTCGAACGCGATCTCACGCCAATAGTAGCGGGCGATCTTGGAGGTGCGGCGGTGAATAGCAGCCAAGGGGGTATTGGCTGGCGGCAGCCCGCGGCATTCGTTGCAGATCGCCGGCTGAAAGCCATGCGTGACCTTGAAAGTCTGTCGGTTCTCGTAGTCCCTGCCGCTGGCCAGTTGGTGCGGGAGGTAGCGCTCACCAATTTCCCGGTCGCAGGCGCACATCATCACTCCTGAACAGGAGTCACAGCGATATTTCCTTACGTAGTCGTAAGGGTTCAGACAGGTCACCGCAGTGTGTGCACATGGCTTCACGCACTGGCCTCCGTCGCCCGGGGTTTGCACCAATCGCAGGAGGTATGACGGTTCCGGAAAGTTCCGTACCTGAGAGGATCGGGGATCGTTGCCGGGTGCTCGTGGGCTCGTAGAAACTCGGGTGCCAATGGCTGGCGAATGCTGTATCCCCAATTCCGGCTCCATTCTCGCGGAGCTACAGGCTGGCGGGAGACGAGTTGGAAAAATTGCGTGATGAGGGTATCGGCGAGTTCGCGTCGGTAGCTGTCGGTCACCAAATGGAGTGGCACATCGCAGGTAAACACGGTTGGAAACCCCCGCTCGCGGTGACGCGCTTGGGATTCGAGGAATCGGGGCGTTGGCCGATCGTTCTGATCCCGCCAAAGGCAGCATAGCGATTCGGGGCCATAGATCAGATAGTGGCCGCAACTCTGGATGAGTTCGCCCTTGTCCGCGGTGAAATAGACGTGGCCCTCGCGGGTGCTGAGTTTGGCCCGGCGAGCGAGCTCGTCGATCTCCGCCCTCGAAACGGTGCCTTCGAAGAGGTCGAAGGCGATCGCGGCGAGCCGTTCTCGCGTCAACGGCAGCAGTCCGTCGCGGAGGTAAGGTCCAAGGGAAAGGGGCCGGCAACCATGGTAGCTCCGAAAAAAGCTGAACGCCGCAATGATCGACTCGCGCAGATCATGTAACCTATCCTCGGAGAGCGAATCACCGGTGGCGGAATACGCTTCGGTAAGGTATTCCATCGTATCGTGGAACATGTCCTCCCCCGGGAGCTGCTGTAGATGCTCAGCTACCCTCGGCGGCACCTCGGCCCGCAAGACTGCGGCGACCGGGTCCCGCCACGACGCGGGCACAAACAGTTCGATGGTTCTGGAAGGCGATGCCATGGGGCGCGTATTCAGGTGGCGTCAGCACGGTCAACAGCCTCACGAAAGCTGGGAAGGATGTCGCCGTGCTCAACCGCGGTCCTAATGTGTTCGGCACTCAGGAGGGCAATCTGCGTGTTACCGCGGGAGCCGCGGAGCAATTCGTGTGCAGTGGTCCTCGCAAATCCGTTCCAAGATACCAGGAAACCGAGCTTTGCGCGCCCTCGGCGGTTTTCGAGTTTGGCTTGAAAGAGCACCACTTCGTTTTTTCCACAGACCCCGGACCAGTTCTTACACTCGACGAGAACGATCGGTGTGTCCCGCCATCGAGGGTCGGGGTTGGAATTCAGAACCTTGACGTCGATTTCCTCCGTGAGGGTCCTGACGCCTTTCTGGACCTCGAAACCGGGCACTCCTTTTAGCAACGCGGTGAGCAATTTCTCGAGAGCCGTGCCTTTGGCGCGCGAGTCTTCGGAATTTTCCACGGCGCTGAGCATCCTGCGAAGCGCTTCTTTCGAGCTGCCCGCAACGGGCGCCGCTGTCTGGACCTGATACTTCGTGAGGAATCCCTTCTGTCGGAGGGTTTCCAGCAGTTCGGAGGCGGACTGCTGCACATCGTCCGGGGAGCACGCCTCCATTTCAATCTGCAGGGTCGCCGAGGTCTTCGCGATTTCCCTCACCACAGCATTGTTCTGCTTCGGCTGCAGATCATCGATTCCCCGCCGCAAGAATTCGGAGAGTGTGGTCCATAGTTTACGACGATGGGACGCGCGCCATTGCGCCGGGTCGAGCCAGGCAGGAGGCCGTGCGAAATTCCAATCGACGGGCTCATCAGGCGTCAGGGCGATCCCGATCGTAATGGGAAAGTACACACGCTTCTGAAGTTCATCGATCGTCAACGGGAATGCTTGAAAGATAATCCGAACGGACACGGGATGACCGTTGATAGACAAGCGACAGATCAAGTGCCGCATGCCCGATGTCTGTTCTGCCAACTGTTTGGCCAGCTTCCGCGGGATCCGTTGTCTTGGTTTGATTCCTTCGGGCAGCTCGATTTCTGCGGCACCGATCGAAAATGGAGCAAATAGCTTTTCGAGGGCGCGGACCTGCGCATTTCGTCCCCGAATGCTCCGCACCGACTCCGCCAACGGCTCCGGCATCATCGGGTGCTGGTAACGGCCTCGCTTGAACGTGGATACCTCGTTGGTGAAGTATTGGAGCGTCGTGTAGATGCTCTCGCGCGTGCTGATCTGTGCAAGGGATCGCATCGCTTCTTTGCGCGTCTGGGTATTGCGGCTCGATAACTCTCCATAGCGCATTGCCAGTTCGCTCTGGTTCCAGCGCCATTTTTTCCAGTCCCACTCTACCGGGTACTGAAACGCCCAAAAAGGAGAGCGCCACTTCACCCGCTTGCCGGAACGCAATGCGGCCGCGAGATTGTGCAAAGCGATGTCGATGATCCAAAGCAGGGTTCGAGCGCGCCAATTCGGATCATCGCTGTCGCGGGTGGCGGCGACGCGATCATACAAATCCAGATAGCGTTGGATCCTCGCTACGTCGCGCTTCTGCTTGGTTGATGGCCGCGACCGTGGAATGCTATTCATCGTCCATCGCGGCCATGTTGGCCTGATATATTTTGCGACTCTCCTCGCGCTGATCGCGCTCCCGCTCCGCAATCCACCGGAAAAAGAGCCCCAGCACGGGATCGGCGGCATGGTTGGCTGCCGCCTGAATCGCCTCAGCCTCCAGATAGTCCTGATTTTTGTCCAGCTCACCGTTGCTGTAAGAACGGCTGCGGGGGCCGCTGACGACCCAGAGCGACGCACGCATGCGCTCAAATCCCTTTGTGCCGTCGAAGTCCTCGGCCTTGCGCAGGATTTTCCACGTGAGATCCGGATAACGAAATACGACTAGCGAACCTTCAAAATGAAGCACCTCGACCAAGTTTCGCAGCTCATCGAACGATGTGGTTTGATCAACAGCGGCGGTCAACCTTGGCACCCAGAAATCCGGATGGTCGAGCACGATGCCTTGGAAGAGTTCGCGCCATACGTATTCCATGTGATCAGCGGATTTCGTCCGCATCCTGTCCCAGAGAAGTGAGCAGATTTCGTTGAAGTCGGCTTCCTGCTCCAGGCCGGGCAGTTCGAAACGCGACAAAATGTCGTGAGGCAGGACCTGGAAGCGGGACTTCGGGCCGAGCTTTTCGTAGTATGCGGCTCGTTTGAGCACGAACTCATACACCACGCGCGGATAGAGCTTCGCGGCGCGTTCGTACCCTCCGCCGTGATGGTCGACGTTAATCTCGGGCACCTCGACCAAAGCGTTGAGAACATACTCAACAACCGCGCGAGGCGGGATGACGTCGCGCGCATGGTAAGGATTCAACGCAGCCAGTAATTCACTGTGCGCACCGACGGGCTGGCCTTCGAGCGGAAGTCGCCCGAGAAGATCAAAGCCCCAAGCCGCGCAGGATTTGCCGACCCACTGGACCAAATTGACGAAACTCATGATCTCGTCCGGCCCGGCCTTGGCAGCCATTCGCTCCAGCAGGGCGCGTTCGTCTAACTCTAGAGTCATCTCCTTGCGATTTCGGAATCGGAAGTAATCCACCACGCCGCGCCGCATTTCGGTGCGCGGGTGCTCCGCTGCCAGTGCGATCAGCCGCACCGCTTGCGTCTCGTGCGAAGGAGGCAATCCATAGAGGAGTTGCTGCCACACCGCGGTGATGCGGTCGTTGCGGCGGGGATCCAGCATGGCGTCGGCGAGCGCGACGGCGTAGTCGGGATGGCCCTCGGCGATTGCGCCGAGCAGTTCGCCAGATCGGGGGGTATGACCGGCGAGTTCGCTTTCGCGCGCCATAGCATCGAGGCGGGTGATTGCCGCGCCGGTGTCCGGTTTGGTTTGCACGAACTCCGTGGCGAAATTGCCGAGATGCATCTCCCACAGTTCCTTGATCTTCTCCTGCATCTCGCTGCGCTTCGCGCGCGGGAAGTCGACCGAGAACTCGAAATAGCCCTGCGTGTTGATGATCGTCGCCAGCCTCAGCTCGAACGAATCGGGCACTTTCTCAAGAATCTCACGCGCGGACTTCGCGAACTCATCGTCCTCCTCGTAAGCGAGGTCGCGCAAGAGAAGCTGGCGGATGGCAAAAAGCACCATGACTTCCGCATGGCGCGAAAGCGCGCGATCAAGCAGCGCCAAGGCCTTCAAGCGTTCCGGCCGCCACTGTGCCCGGAATTTCTCCTTGTCCGCCGCGTGCGCGGCCTCCGATCCCGCGACTCGATGAAGAGCCCGCTCGACCGCGCGAATGGCGTCCAACGCGACGAGCCAGGACGGATCGTCGATCATGCCTGATAGGATGGCCAGCGCGCGTTCCCGGATAGGCGCCGTAACGGTGAGGTTTACGGGCTGTTTCCACCAGCGCACGGTCCGTCCCTGCCATTCGCTGAATTCAACAAATCGATCGAAGCACGGTTCGAGGAGCGTGTTCAGGACCGAGCGATGTGACGCGATGACCTCTTTCACGGACGGGCGCTGCACCAGCCGGCTGATCCAATCCAACACGGCTTCGGAGATCGCCACCGGCTTCTTGGGGGTGAACTGGAGCACTGACGCGATAACTGACCAAGGGTGATTCTTGCCACCATCGAACATTCCTTGCGGCGTCTCCAGTCCCATCCTCCACAAGAAATCCAACGCGGCGTCGCGGTAGGCATCATGCCACAGCGCGATTGGTTTGATCAACGATGGCAGTCCCGCGCAGGCGTAGCGGTGGGTGTTGATCCCGTCGTCACTGGGATCCATCTGGAAATCGGAAGAGTAGCCCCGAGTGGCGGTCGTCTGGGTGAGGACTTTTTCAGCGAGTGCCAGCGATTCTTCGGGCAGGAACACGCTGAATGCGGTCCAATGTTCCACCATCCGTGACCGCTCGTAGAAATTGGATGCGTCGAACTTGGCGAATTCCGCTTCGAGGAGAGGTTTCAGCAATTCGTCGCGATTAGGGGCCTGTTGGCTCCCGACCCATAGTACCTCTGTCAAGTTGCGGAGAATCGCCGCCGACTGTTCCGGAAATTTCTGAAGGACAGTGCGTGCAAACTCAGGGACCCGACGCTTCGCGTCGAAGGCGGTGTCGAAGACGAGAAAATCGGAAAAAAGGTCCGGAATGACCCGGACATTCTGACGTTCGGTGGAGACGATGCCTGCGGCTTGAAGACGTTGCAGCAAGGCCTCGACGTCGACCTTTGCGATTCCTAGGCAGGCTGCAGCCTGCTCATGGAAGCTCGCATTGGGTGTTACCGGTGCCAGCAAGGCGACGATTCGAAGGAGCCTGGCGCCGTGGGTGCGATCGTCTGCGCCCAAATGCTCGAGGTTGTCGGCCTCGAACGAACGAAAGACAGCGGCGCGAAATTCCTCGACGGTGTGCCACGCGCCCCAGAGCAGTCGCCCGCGTTGGAGCAGATCGCCGGCAAGCGCGGTGAGAAACGGGCTGTCCCCAGTGAGGGCAACCAACTCCTTGGCACGGTCCTTGAGCTTTTTGCCCAAGGCATCGATTGCGAGTGCCACCATGTCCTTCTTCTTGAGTGGAGTAACTTCTACATGGCGCGCATCGGATAACCCGTGGTCGCGCAGACGCTCATCCAACGCTTCATTGCCTTGCGGCCGCGTCGCGAGCACGAGCTTGGTGGCCGATCCTTCCCGAATCCGTCCGAGCAGTTCGTTCGACACTCGCTCCAGGCGATGAGCGTCGTCCACCACAACGACTCGCGGTCGATCAATGTCCCACAGCGCCAAGGTTAGGTCGCCGGAAGAATGTGGGTTGAGGAACAGGACCTCGGGAGCGTCCGCACCGCTGCACCCATTGGCGGCGAGTTCCCACAGCAGACGGCTTTTGCCGTCGCCTCCCTTGCCTGAAATTTTGAGAACCTTCGCGGCGGGGTCCGCTACGAATTCACGCAGCTGTCGAATCTCCTCCTGACGGCCCACGAACTGATAGCGGTGGTGAAATGAATGCCCGGAACTTTGGATGGAGGCAAAGTAATCCTTCGCAGGGACCAAGGCATCCGTGGCGTAGGGAGCGAATCGTTTCAATTCCTCGGGTGCCAGAAAGGTGAGGATTTGCGGCTGCTTGTGGACTGGCACCCGCATCCGAAATTCTTGGCAGATACGGTCGAGGTTCCAGAACGACCAGTTGGCATGCTTGTCCATTTCATCCTGCACGTCCTTGTACGGATCGCATGCGACCAAGAGAAAGTAGTGCTGTGCAGGGTGCGTGGCCTTACCAACCGCCGCCGTCGTTTGGGATACAGACCACGACTTGTGGCGCTTGCACTGAAACACCCAAGTTTCGCCGCCCTCGACCTTGGCGATCAGGTCAATGCCTTTTTGAGCCCGTCCGGTTCCGGCGGCATAGGTGTTCGCCTCGATGATTCGGCGCTCAACACGTTCGCCCTTCCGCTCGATCGCCAGCGCGATGCCCGCGTTCAGGAACGCGAGGAAGAACCTTTCAAAGGCAGAATCGTCCAAGTCCCCCAGCCGGAGGCGGAGGTGTTGGTCGAGACGGGATGCTGATTTTGTATCGGCCATTATCCTTGCATTTCTGCATCAGTGATACAAAAAAGCATGGATATGGTTCGTGTCAACGTGATTCCCCGGCCTGCTGAACTGGCTCGCTTGCGCGAAGGGCTCGCCCATTGGCCGGTGACCTTACTGTTCGGACCCCGCCAAGTCGGCAAGACCACGTTGGTCGAAGGATTCGCGACCTCTCCGAATCATTACTTCGACCTTCATCAAGCCGTCGACCGAGCGCGTCTCGAAGAGAGCAATTTTCGCATTCTCGACGGATTGGATGGAATCGTCGTCATCGATGAGGTCCAGGAAATGCCCGCCTTGTTCCAGAAGCTCCGGGTTCTGACCGACCGCCGCGAAAACGCGACCCGCTTCATTCTCACCGGAAGCGTTTCGCCGCGGATCTCCGACGCATCGGCGGAGAGTCTGACGGGACGCGCCCGGCGCTTGTCTCTCGGCGGTTTCACCCTCGAGGAGATTGGTCCGGAAAATTGGGAACGGCTGTGGGTGCGTGGCGGATATCCCGCCGCCTACACCAAGGAACTCGAGGAGGTTTCCATGGAAGTCCGACAGCATTACATTTCCGACGTACTCACCCGCGACCTGCCGGCGCTTACAGACTTCAAGCTCACCAACGAGCAAATTTTCCGCTTCTTCCGGCTACTGGCCCACCACCACGGCCAGTATTGGAATCACTCCGAGGTGGCCGGTGACCTCGGGGTCAATTCCCGCACGGTCCAGAGGTATGTCGAGCTCTTCAAAGGCATGTATCTGGTGCGAGAGCTGCCGCCCTATTTCGAAAACATGGGCAAACGGCTTCGCAAGGCACCCAAATTGTATATCCGGGACACCGGCCTCCTCCACGCCCTGCTCCACGTCCGGGATCGGGCCGGGCTCTATGGAGCGAGGCAATTTGGGGCCTCGTGGGAGGGATTCGGCATCGAGCAGTTGCTCTCAATCTTCAAGATTCCGGAAGAACACGCGTTCACCTGGTCAGTGCAAAGCGGAGCCGAGGTGGATCTCGTATTGACGCAGCCGGAAGGATTGGTCGGCGTTGAATTCAAGGCCAGCAACGCGCCTCGTCGGACGCGATCAATGACCGCGGCAATCGAGGCCCTGAAACTGCGAAAGCTCTATATCATCTACCCTGGTGAAAAGGACTATCCGATCGACGAAGTGATCCAAGTGGTCGGAATCGTGAACCTCACCCGCCTCGAGAGCCTGACGACGCCCCAAAAGGGTACGGCATAAATCTGCTGGTCCCGCGAAAGTTCTAAGCCTTCGCCGGACGCTCATTTCGCTTCCCCCGACACAATCTACGAGATCGGCTACGCACCCGCGCGGCCGAATCGGGCCGGAGCAACTACGCTTTACGTGGGCCATCGCTTTGAGGCCAAGGCTTGGTAAGGACTTCCATCGCTAGAATGTCTCGCCCAATAGTCCCGGGCGGATACTCCGCCCGGATCAGCCCACCTCGGTCCTTCACTCCGAACTTTGTGATGATGGCCGGATAGACGATACGCGCCGAATAATGGAACGCACTAGCACTACTCCGTTAAGTAAATGCTACGAAGTATCGAGGATGGTACCAGAGCGGGTGCAGCGGGTTCGGCAGCGCAGGCAGGTGCACAGGGCCAGCGCCTCCATGAGCCCGCGGCGGACTCCAGGTAGCGACAGAGGTTTTTTTGACAAACGCAGCTGGGTCAGGAAACACAACGCGAGGAAGCACAAGGCGAGGTGATGGTGCAGGCCCCGCCAAGAGCGGCCCTCGAAGTGATCGAGCCCGAGCTCCTCTTTCAGTTGCTGGTAGCCCTATACGTCTGCGGCGGCACAGGCTCCGGTTGGTTTTGGCTTCGCTCGCTGATTCGATTGGCTCATGCGCGAACGTGGAAAATGGTAGAGCGAGCATGGGGCTTTAGCCGCGACCAACGGGAGCGGTGACCCGGAGGCCCCGCGCATAGCGGGAGGTGCCCCTCTCCAGAGGAGAGGGCGAGAGGTGAACAAGGATGCCGCCCGGTGAGTGCAACATTTCAATGAAATGCGAAGCAAGGCTGCGAGACCGGAGGACAGGCTCCCGCCCAAGCCGGACACCAGCCCTTAACCAGCAAAAAGGCCACCGGTGAGAATACCGCTGGAACTCAGCGGCCTCGGCCGAAGCAGACGCTGGATTGCCGGAAACCTTCGATGGATTATCGTCAATTCCCCCGCCCTTCAATCTTGCGTGCTTCGAGTTGGCGTCGCGTTTTCGCCAGTTCATCGGTGAGCAGTTTGGGTTCCGGCAAGGCGAGGCTGTATTCGCGGGCAAGCACCTTGTTGGACAGTCCTTCCAGCGCATATTGAGCGAGCGCATCATTTGGCTCGGAGCAAAGGATCAAGCCGACTGGTGGGTTCTCGCTTTCCTGCATCCAGTGCTCCCGCGCATAGTTCAGATACATGTGCATCTGGCCGGCATCGGCATGGGTGAGTTTCCCAATTTTCAGGTCGATCACAATGAGGCAGCGCAACCGCCGGTGAAAGAAAAGCAGATCGACACGATACCACTCGTCGCCGATCCGCAGCCGTCGCTGCCGACCGATGAACGCGAAGTTTTCTCCCAACTCCAAAAGAAATCCTTCCAGGTGCAGGAGCAGTGCCTCCTCCAAGTCCGATTCGGAATACTCGTCCTTCAAGCCAAGAAATTCGAGCACAAGCGGATCCTTCACCTCATCATCCACGTTCACACGCTCCGCGGGGCGTGTTTTCGCTTCTTTGATCAACATCTCCTCCTTGTTCCGCGAAAGCGCGGTGCGCTCGTAAAAAAGCGTGCTGATCTGCCGGTCGAGCTGGCGTTCCGACCACCCGCCGCGCAACGCCTCGGTCTCATAAAATTGCCGCGCATGCTCGTCCTTGACCGCCATCAACCGCACATAGTGCGACCACGGCAGGGGAAATGATCGCACTACCACACGCAAATCGGCAGACGGCGTCTGCTGGATTGCGCCGTCCGATTTCTCCGATTCGGCAGACACTGTCTGCCGAATCGGCCACTCCAAATAAAACGTCCGAAAATTGCGCAAATTCCGCAGGGAGAAGCCACGCCCAAATCGAGCCGTGAGATCGCGTGCCAGACGCTCCAGCAATTCCTCGCCGTAGGCAGCGCGTCTTGCGCCCTTCTGCTCATATTCGACGATACAGCGCCCGATTTTCCAGTACGTCGCCGTCATTACGGCGTTGATCGCGCGTGTAGAGGTGCGGCGGGCTGTCTCCAGCAGATGATTCAACTCCGCAATCAGCCTATCGTAGTGCGGGGGCTCCGCGGACGGCACGGATGCGAAATCGGAGCTCATGAGTCAGCGCAATTCGATCAACCCCGTTTTTCCGGTCGCAAGGTCAACGAGTAACTGGACAACAGCGCGCTTGCCGATGCCATCGAGTCGGATGAAGCAATCCGCGAAGTCCAAACGAGAGCAGTGTTGAAGATTCTGCAGAATCTCCCATGCAGCGCGCTCACCTGACGATGCTCCCGGATGACCGCGGGCCATCGTGCGCAACGTGTGAAGCGCCATTTCGCTTTGCGGACTCATAGCGAGAGGTGGACCATCCGCAAATGCACGACTTGCCGGCGCTCGGCAATGATGGCGTAGGCAAACCCTAGCGACTTCATCAATGGAAATTCTCGATGGTTAATTTTTTCGGTCTCAGATCCCCTACCCTAGCCACTTGGGCCAGGGCCGCGCGCATGGTCTCATGCGCGGGCGTGCTTTGGCAGCACTCGAAGTTCACAGCAACTTGCGAACTCCGCCTAACCGAAGTGGCGTCGATGTAACGCCGGCGGGACGGGGGAATATCCATGATTAACCAGCCGACATCGCCATGCCGGGCTTGGGGCCGGTGAGCATCTGGCGATTCTGCCGATTCATCTCGCGTAGCACTTCACCGACGAATGCCTTATCCTTGTAGTAAGGTTGGACTCCCTCCAGCCGCTGATCGATGCGGGACTTCACTTCCTGAGGCTGGGCATTGTAGAATGCCTTTGCCTGCGGGAGTTGCTTCTCGATCAGCCGCATGTCGGTTTCGTGCCGCTGCATATCCTTGTAGAGAAGCATATCGCGGGCACGTTCGGGCGCTTCGCGGACGACGCGGGTATAATATTCCACATCGCCGGCGTTGGCGACCTTGTAAGCATCGAGACGTTTCTGCACTTCGGGATTGTTGCGGAACTGCAACGGCCCCTCCTTTTCAGGCGCAGGCGTGACTGTATTATCATTGGGTTTGGGTTTGATAGCCATGTTGACTGTGGATTATGCCGACCACTTGAAAGGTGCGGGACGGCGACTGGGCACCGAGGCGGAGGATCCGCCAAATTACTTGATGACGGGATTGAACGGTGGCTCGGACGTCCCGCGAACCAGACGGAGCGCGAGGTCGAACTGCGCGCACACGTCCTCGGAATCGTGCCGCGCGAGCGCGAAAGCCATGAGCGTCTTCGCGTCCACCACCGGTTTCTGTTTGCTGGCTGGCAGGTCAGGGTCGCCGAGGCGTTTGTTCAGTTCATCGGCAGCTTGGTAGAACTCGGCCGCGACGGTTTCGGGAAGTTGGATGTTGAGTGTGATCATAAGCGATTGGGTTGAGAGAGTTGATTTGATAACACGATTGCCGACGGCCTGCCCGGAGGGTCGGGACGGGACGACCAGCGAAGCGAAGGACCGCGCCCGACCTTCCGGGCGCTTGCCGGCCCCTCTGCGTCCGGGAGCATCGCGCCGGTTGACCGGCGCGTGGTTCCCGGACTGCCCCGCACGATGATTTCAACGGTCGCGATTTCACGTTTGGTCCGGCTGCCGCGAGAACGAATGTCCAGCGATTCGATCTGCCCCCGTACTTCAAGTTTGCTAATGAACGTAACCAGACTTGCCCAAGAGATCGCTCCGGTCGTGTAACGAGTCCGAGTGATGCCATCGGTTTCGGACGGCAATGCTTGGGTCCGCCAAGACGTCGGTGGCAACCAATCTGGCCTAGCCGGTGGCGCTTCGAACCGCGCCAGCTCCGTGCGCAGGTGTGACACTGACTCGGCGTTAAACGGCGCGAGCCGTTCTTTCTCCGCCGAGAGTGTCTGCATTTCGTTGTCGGGTTGCAGTCCTTGGGGCAGACCGTGCCGACGCACGGTAATGGTTACTGCAAGGAGCATGAGGCTGGCCGCAAAAAACGCCCAGCGAGCCCGCGAAACTTTGAAGAAGGGTTTCATTGCCAAATTCCCTTCATTACAAAGTCTGAACCGGGCGGGGTGCCGGCTGGTTCGGCGAACTGTCGCAGGGGTTTGCCGCGCTGAAGTGTCCCGCACCATGCACGCCAGTCCGATTCAACCAAACCAGGACCGCTGATGCCCCCAGTCAGGATGAACCCATCGCCGTTGGCCTGCACTCGGGTGAGAACGACTTGGGCCGGCAACCTGTGAGCAAGTGACTGGAGGAATTTTTCGCCGATGCGGCCATGGGAGGTGAAAGCTGCCAATTGCGTTTGGAGTTGGCGGATTTCGATCTCTTTTTTTCGGAGCGAGGCGACCTCGGCGCGAAGCTGCTCAATCCTGGTTGTTTGCTGCTCCGCGTGATCGCGTTGAGCGAGCGTATCCCGAACGAATTGGGTTCCCAACACACCCACGGCCAGCAATACGACTGTCGTCAGTCCCGTCACGAGGCGGTTGCCGGTTAGTCGCATTGGTGTTGGAAGCAGCTGATTGGGCTGGGGCAGCGACAAGGTAAGCGCTGCGCGGATGACATCGCGGCACGTAAGATCGCCCCGTCCGAACGGTTCGGCACCGGCTACTTGAGTGGTTAAACGCGTGCCGGCTTCGTCGAAAGATACAATATACATTGCCGCATCTTCACGCTCGAAGGCCTGCTGTACCGTCGTCGCCACAAGCTCGGCCGCAGCAACGCCTGTTGCAGATTGGAACTCGCGCCGACCCTCGGATGTGTGGCGGAAGACCGCAGATTGGTTGTCCGCAACGGCGACCACGGTAAGGGCACCGGTATCGGGCCAATCCTCCGGGATAAGATTCAAGACCGTGGCGAGCGGCCATGCTCCCTCGACGGCTACGCCCTGCTCTCGCAATGTTCCGACCAATGGCAAGAGCCCGGGTTCAGGCTCATAGTGAAGCAAAGTCTCGTTGCGTCGGCCAATGATCGGCTCGTAGCTCCAGGCACACTCTGCTCGAGCGATAGACGGGTATTCCTCCTGCAAAGCCGCCTGCAAGGTGGCCCGGCTCCCGTTCGGGCATTGCACCGGCACACTCACCAGCGACGGCGGCTGATAGATGAGGCGGAGTTTCGCCGGTTTGCCGTGTTCGGCAAAATGGGCCAGCAACACTTTGAATGCATGGCCGGTTTCTCCAAACACGATTGGCTCGGGATGCCCGTCAATCCACCAGCGGTCTCCCCAAAGCAACGCGACCGTCGGGTCAGATGGACGTGAGGTAAACATATACATCGGTGACTCCGTTGGTGGGGGCTGCATAGGCGACAAGGCCGGTATCGCTGGCCGTGCCTTCCAAAGGTGCGAGTTGCGCGCCGTTCATCGCCATGGCGAGTTCGTAGGCGTCGCGTGCCGGGCACGAAGGGATCACGAGATACGCGACGATGCTGTTCGCGTTCAGATTGGTAAAACCGTCCAGCAAAAAGTTGGCGCCCAGTGCGGCGGACGGTACCAGACTGGGATTGGCCATGCGCGCCTCGGCCCGAGTGACGGCAGACCAGTCCCGCTGGGGAGCAGCGTCGGGCGTCATGACGAACGCGAGCACCGCCTGATTCCAAGTGAGCTCGTTGCCTGTTCCTGTGGACATGTACGTCTGTGTTCCCATACGCAACGAGAGCGGACGTTCCAAACGTCCCGTGGCCAGCAACACGGTATCAAGCCTGGCGGCGTTGCTTTTGGCTATGTCAGTTGCGCCGGTAAGGGCGGCTCCAGAGGTAGGTATGCCCATGCCCTCGGTGCGAGGCAGGCTGCCGTTGCCGCCGGCCAGCGCGAGGTAATCCACGAGGGCGGTCTTGAGCGTATCGACGGTTCGCACAACCTGTTGCACGCGGGCGTTGCGCAGGGCATCGAAACCCTTCGGCAGCAGCAGCCCGACCAATACAGCGACGATCGCGAGGACGAGCACGAGTTCGAGCAGAGAATAGCC
Source organism: Termitidicoccus mucosus (assembly GCF_038725785.1). Taxonomy (GTDB): domain Bacteria; phylum Verrucomicrobiota; class Verrucomicrobiia; order Opitutales; family Opitutaceae; genus Termitidicoccus; species Termitidicoccus mucosus. The sequence continues at coordinate 7,627,476 of NZ_CP109796.1, read as the reverse complement.
TTGGGAATGATGATATTTTGGTAGATGTTTTTTCATAGGGTGGACGGTTTAGGTTAAGGGCCGCGGCCGCATAGCCCGGGAAAATCAGAGAACGCGTGCGACCTCCTCCACGGTGGTGAGTCCGGTCGCGGCCGCATGGAGCCCGCTATCCCAGAGCGTACGGTATCCCTCGGATTCGCGGAGCGAAACAAGGTCGGCCAATGGGGCGTCGGCGGCGATGGGAGCCAGAAACGGTTTCGCCGGGATGACTTCATGGATCGCCAGTCGCCCATAAAAACCGCGCCCATGGCATTTCGGACAACCTCTCGACTGATAAAATTGCCCTTCGGGCAAACGGTAACGTTGCCGCAATTGTTCGAGTTGTGGATGCGGTGTCCGACAAGCGGGACAAAGACGACGCACCAGCCGCTGAGCCGCAACCAGCCGAAGGCATGCGGCAATGAGAAAACTTTCGACCCCGAGGTCGCGTAAACGCGGGATTGCGGAAAGTGCGTCGTTCGTATGCAAGGTTGAAAGCACGAGGTGCCCGGTGAGCGCGCCACGAATCGCCAGTTGCGCGGTCTCGGCATCGCGCATTTCTCCGACGAGCATCACGTCGGGATTTTGGCGCAGGAGCGCCCGCAGGGCAGAGGCGAAGGTAAGCCCGATCTTTTCTCGAATCTCAGTTTGGCGAATAGCCGTGAATTCATATTCGACTGGATCTTCCAGGGTGTGAATCACCCGGCCACGGTAGTCCAAGGCATGCAGCGCGGCGTGCAGTGTCGTCGTCTTGCCCGAACCGGTCGGACCTGTGAGCAGGATCAGGCCGGCGGGTCCGTTGAGTGCGTTTTCAAGCGCGTTCGCTTGAGGCTCCGTCAGCCCCAGTTCGGTAAAGGATTGGACCGGCATGGTCTGGTCGAGAAGCCGGATGACCAGATTTTCGCCGTGCACGGTGGGAAGTGTGCTCAATCGCAGATGATAGCGCCGACCGCCCTCCTTGAGCACGGCTCGTCCATCTTGCGGGAGCCGGCGCTCGGTGATGTCCATGCCTCCGAAAATTTTTCCACGCGCGAGCAAGGCATCGCGTTGCGCGAGCGGCACGGTGATATGATCGTGCATTTCGCCATCGAGACGAAAACGAACCAACAGTGCGGTTTCCTTCGGTTCGAAGTGAACGTCGCTCGCACCGTCTCTGGCGGCGGTGCGCAGAATCGTATCGAGCATCCGCGTGGCATCGACGGTCGGATCGACCACGGTGGGCGGTGCGGTTGGGCGCGACCGGAACGTCTGGAGCAATTCACGTATCACGGGATCAAGTGCGGGGTGAGAAAGATCACGAGTTCGGTGCGGTTGCGCAGGGTAGCTTGGCTGCGGAAGGCGAGGCCAAGGAGCGGTACGCGGCTCAGTACCGGCACCGCGCGTGTGCTGGAGCCGCTTTCCTCGGAGATGAGTCCGCCGATGACGGCGGTTTCGCCATTGCGGAGCCGCACAATGGTTGAGGCTTGTTTGACCTCGGTGACCGGGGCGGTCTGCTTACCGTCCGGACTGGTCACGATGGATTGCAGCCGCGTGATGGCCGGCAGCACGTCCAGTGTGATGACGCCGTCGTTATCCACTTGGGGTGTGACCGCGAGGATGGTGCCGATCGTGATTGTGGAGATGGAAAACGTCTCCTGGGTCTGATTATACGGCACCGTCGTGCCTGCCTGCTGGTAAGTAGTGGATTGTTGGAGACGAAAAAACGGCCGGTCTTCGCCCACCTTGATAAAGGCGGTCTGGTTGTTGAGCGCTCGCAGTCGCGGTTGCGCGACGGTAGTGACATCGCCCTGTTGTTTGAGGGCCTGAATAATCGCGGTGGCTTTACCGAGGCCGAGATTCGCCACAAATGAACTGTTTCCAAACACAGTGCCTCCGACACCGGTAACCGCGAGAGGCGCACTGGCAGCGAGACGCAAGTCGCCGAGCGCGCTGGTGGCCAGTTCCCAATCGACGCCGAGCTTCTGTTCATCGCGCAAAGTGACTTCCACCAAGCGCGCCTCAATTTCCACTTGGCGCGAGATGCGGTGGTTCACGAGTTCGATGAACGCGCGGATCACGTCGTGCCGCGAAAGCGGAGCTGTGACCTGCGCGATCCCACTGAAGCGGTTGAGCACCAAGCTGTCTTTCTCGCCAAGCATGGTTCGTAGCTCCGTCTCCAGTCCGGTCCAGAATGTATTGGGATTTTCCTGCGAAATGGAAACTTGTGTGGCATCCGAGGCGGCATCCATTGATTGGTTTGATCGATTCGGGTAGGTGCTCTGCGCATGCAGATTCTGGCTTGTATCATAGCCGCCATTCATTCCTCCCAACGTGATCGACGCGCTCCCAAAACCGGACCGGGTGAGTTGCGGATAATCGATGGCATAAAGGACGGTCTTGCGTTGCCGCACCGCAATGGCGGTGCCTTGTTCCTCGAAAAAATAATCGTATGGGACGGTCAGGGCAGCCAAGGCATCGCGCAGGGTGCCTCCGCCAACCTCCACAGTGACTTTTCCGATAATGTCGGAATCGACGAGAATCGTCGTGTGCGTGGCGCGGCCGAGAGAACGCAAGGCATCAGGCAAAGCAGCGGACTCGAAACGCAAGCGTTCGACCGGTTGATCAAGCATGGCGGCGCTCACGGGCACGACAAAGAGGATGCAAAGAAGTATTTTCATTATAAATACAGTTTAGGGTTGCTCGATGACGAAGGGCACCAATCCACGGTTGGTTTCGCTTTGCAGCAGCGTGCGATTCGGCGCGCGGTATTTGAGGACCGCAGGCGCGACAACATTGAACGTCCGCACCACGGGCAGGGCCGGGAGGTAGAAATCGTTTCCATCCTGCCTCGCTTCGACTGAAACGACGCCCGGAGCGATGACTTGGAGTTGGTTGCCCATAATCATGGCCGGTCCGCTCACCCCATAATACACGGGCAGACCGGAAGAGGCGACGGCGTTTAGGCTAAACGGGGCCGCGCCGACGCTGACGTCGGCCAAGGCGGAAAATGAAATGGTCTGCGCCTGTTTGTCCGCAAACACAGCCTGAACCAACTTGGGGGCATCCATCACAATGACCACGGTCGGGACCATCCCGGTGGCATCGCCCGCCCAGCCGGCGAATCGCGCATTGGGCGCAGGGGTGGCCGAAATCGTGACGATGGAACCGTGCGGATAAGTGCCACCCATGGTAACGATTCCGCTCCCAATGGCACTGGTCACCAAGGAATAGGACTTGAGTGCAAACAGCGCATGCACGGCGCGGTTGCGATTCATCAGAATCGCGATGGGATTATTCGTTCCAGACGCGTCGCCACTCCATCCGACGAAATCATGCAGGGCATCCGGAGTGGCCGTGACCGATATGGAGCTCCCTTCCATAAAAAGGCCGCCAGGCGAAACGGTGCCACCTGTGCCCGCGGAGGTGACGAGTGAGAACTGCACCGGAACGGGAGCTTCGACTGTAACGGTGTGAGTAAGGGTCGGAGAGGTTGCTCCGGACGCATCCGTTGCGCGGGCGATATAGGTCACGGTGCGTGGTCCGGTATCAGCACTCTGATTACTCGCTTCACTCGTGGAGCCGTTTCCACCTTCAGTTGAGGCAAAGGCACCGCCGTCCTTCCAGATGTGGATCGTACGCAAATTGCCATCCGGGTCGGTCGCACGTGCGCTGATGGTATAGCGCTGACCGCTATCCACCACCGCAGGCACAGCCCCCCAGGCGATCGTCGGGGCGGCATTCGGTGGCGTATCAATGGTGATGGCGTGGGAAATGACCGCAGAGGAGAGCCCGGCACTATCCACAGCCTGGGCGGTAAATGTAACCGTGCTTGGAGTATTGTCGGAAGTGGAATTACCGGAATCGCCGTCCGTGCCATTGCCTCCCCCGGCAAATGCGAAAGGCTGTCCATTTTTCCACACGTTGACTTGCGTCAAGTTGCCATCCGGATCGTGCGCGCATGCAGAAATGCGGTAAGTTTGCCCCACCGTGGCAGAACTTGGAGCTTCCTGCCATTCGATGCTCGGGGCTTGGTTGGCTGGAGGGGGATTTTCGAGGGTGATTTCCGTCATCCTTATCCAGCCGCTCGTGATTGAGCTGTTGAGCCGGATCGTGTGGTCGCCAGCCTGGAGATTAAATTCACGATAGCCTTTGTCTCCAAGCGATCCGTAGGAGCCGCCATATCGGGCGAAGAAGATCAGTTCATCCACCCCGGTATCAGGGCGACGGCGAGAAATGGTGATATTCGACGTGCCGCTGAGGGCTTCGAGCCGGAAGCGAAGGATTTGTGGGCTGCTGACGTTGAACCAGTATTGGTAGGTTCCGATATTCAGTTGGCCGTTTCGCGATTCGAGAAATGAAACGATTTCGTCGGCACAAACATGGGCGGCAAACCCCATCAAACTGAGAATGAGCGCGGCCATACGCCGCAGGGAAAAGAAGGAATGCATACTATTGGACGGTTACAGTGGCGTTTTCGCGGAGATGGAAGCGCAGCGCCTCAACGCCGGGCCAGGCGGAGCCGCGATGGATAATGACGAGCCGGCCGCCGAGGATTTCCGGCGTTACGCTCGCCCCGCTGCTGGCCGCCGCCGTAAAGGCAGCGGGCGTATTATTGAAGGACACAAACACCTGTTCGGTCGGATGGTTATTGTTCACCGTCAGCCGGAACTTGGGCAGAACAATCCGGCGAACGCAGAGTTTGCTGACTTGGGTCAAACCGCCGCTGCCTTGAATCCAGGCCGAGACCTGAGCACCCGTGAGTCGGCTGACCCAATAACCGGGAAGACCGGCGGAGCGATTTTCCCAGTCATGGTTCCAAATGGCATCGAACCAAGCGCCGCCAGCTTCATAGGTCGGCAGCGCCAGTTGTTCGCTCCGCCCGGCTAGACTCAGGAGCAGGAAGCGCTGGCGATCTGGTTCATCCGGTCCGGCAAACAGCAGACGCGGATTCCCGTTTCGATTAAAGGCAAGGCGGGCCAGTTCGGGCTGGACGGAGGGAATCGGAGCGGCGCCGATTACCGGAACAAGTCCACGCAATCGGCCTGCCTTGGCGAACCATGAGTTCGAAGCCGTCATGGTATAGGGAGCAGTGGTCGAAGTGGAAAAGGCCGTAGCGGTGTCGCTCTCTCCGATTGTGCCAGGAAGGGCGGCGATGTTCAGCAGAGACAGATCGGTCGCATCGAAGGACTGCGTAATCGTGGCGGCCAGTTCCGCCAAGGAACGCGCCTCCGCCTCCCGCTGGCTGCGTTCCACCATGTCCCGGGTCGAAGGCAGCAACACGGACGCCAGCACGCCGATCACAAACAGGACGAGTACGATTTCGAGGAGCGAAAAACCGCGCTTCGCCAAACAGGCACACCGATGCAGATGGGAATTACACGTCATCGGTCAATGGGGGTTGACACTCCCGAGGAGCGAAACGAGGGGCAGGAAAAACGATAAAGCGATGGCGCCGACCACTGCCGCCAACAGGGCCATCACAACCGGTTCGAGCAGCGCGAGTGCGGTCGTCAGCCGTTCACGCGCGCGAGTGCTCGCGTAATCTTCGATGTGCCGAAGCGCCGCCCCAAGTTGGCCGGTGGTTTCTCCGGCTTTCAGCGCCGGGATCATGAAAGGCGGGAACGCATGCCCCTTGGGCAAGGCGGCATAGAGAGGTCGTCCTGCCGCAACGGCGTCGCGCGCCGCCAGCAGTTGGTTTGCGAGCACGGCGTGGCCGGTCAGCTCCGCGCCAGAAGTGAGGGCATCCAGAAGAGGGACGCCAGCTTCATGCAGCAGTCGGCCATGCGCGGCAAACCGTGCTGTCGCCAGATGACGAATGACATCGCCCCATAAGGGGATTTTCAACAACAACGCATCCCGTCGCCGGCGCAGCGCAGGAGAGTGCGCCGCCACCGCAAACGCAAAGCCCAATGCAATGGTGATTGTCAGCAAGGCCAGCGTGTGCACGTGCATCAGCTCACTGGTGCGGATGAGCACGACGGTGATCAGAGGAAGCGCCAGATGGAGTGATGTGAAGATTTCCGCAAACCGAGGCACCACGCTGCCCAAGAGGAAGATGACAAGCCCCGCCGTCGCGGTCAGAACAATCGCGGGGTAGATGAGTGCGCGCCGCGCGGTACGACGGAGGCTGTCAATGCTGGTCAGATGCGCGGCGAGCGCGCGCAAAGATTCTGGCAGTTGCGCGGAAACCTCGCCCGCCGCGATGACCGCCCGCAAGTGCAACGGAAACAACCTTGGAAAAGTCCGACAAGCCTGGTGGATCGACTGACCTTGAGATACCTCCCGACAGAGGTGGCTCAATACGGTGTGGATCGCTCCCGGAGGAGCATCTCCAGCCAATTGGGCAAGGGCGAGATCGGCGGTAACACCGGCCCGCAACTGCAATTCGAGTTGGTGCAGCAATGGCACGAAGTCACGCACGGGGATCGTCAGTCGCGTGAGTTTTCGACTGGCTTTCATCTCCTGCGCGGAAACCAGCCAAAGTGATTTCGCTCGCAAGGCTTGTTTGAGCTGATGTCGATCCCGTGCCTCGAAATGCTCGGAACGGCGGCATCCCTGCGAATCGATAAAAATGGCGGCGTAGGTAGGCATGTCAGAGGGCAAGGCGGATTCGCGTGGACTTTCCGGTTACGGGAATGCGGATGCGGTGCGCCTCGTAACGGAACAGGGCTGAATCCGGTTCGATCCGGATAAGCGTGAGTCCCTCGACCGATTCGCCTGGCACCACCGTGCGTCCGTTGACGAGCACGCACGGGGTGGCTCCGCTCACGATTCCGTCAATATGAAGCGTGATCTCCCGCAACGCATCCGTAGCGACACCACGCACCGCGAATGGATTAATCTCCTCATCGGCCGCAAGAGCGACCGCTACGAGATCGATCACACCATCTGCATTCGGCATAATTGCGGGTTCGAGTTCGACAACCGGATTAACGGGTGCCGAGGACGGCATATCCGATTCCAAAGCGTGCGGCAGTTCTACATCCTGAGCCAAAATCACCGGTTCCTTGAAATGGGCTTCCGTAACCACCGTGGCGGATGTAGCCGACGGTGCCCCGTTTTTTTCAGAGAGTGGAACCAGCGGCGATGATTGCGGTGCCGGGCGAAGATCCCATCGTGCGGCGTTTTCGACGCGTTGAATTTTATGAGCCTCGTGACGGATCAGCTCGTTTTCCGGATCGACGTAGGCGCCGAGCGTATAGTGGCTGATCGTGGCTGGAATGCGCGCGTCGGAGACAGGCGCGGGATCCGCCAGCGGCAAGGGAGCAGGCAGATTCTCCGCAGGCTTGGTTTGGCATCCCGCCAGTGCCAGAACAGACAAGGCAACGAAAATTCTCATGGTTGTGACGGCATGGAGCCGGTTGCAGGCGCGGTCGCCGGGCGGTCGAGCGCGTCGAGGGTTTGGGTGACATAGAGATAAAACGGCTTGCCTGCCGGGACCCGGACATAGAAACCATCGTGGGCCACGACATCGCGAAGCTGCTGCGCGTATTCGCGGAGAATCGCGCTCGTACCCGCGAGAGTAGCATTGCGGGCGGTCGCCGCCGGCACTGCAGTTTCGCCGAGCAGGCCCGCCGTACTGCGCGTGTCCTGAAGTGCTGAAGTGGCAACGGAGAGAAAGGTTGCCGCGAAAAGTTTGATTTCCCGCCAGTCGTCAGTGCGCAGGATTTCGCCCCGCAATCCGGCGGAACCATCGTGCGATCCCCACTGGCCATCCGCCGCGATTTCACGATCAAGCGCCATGCCATCGACGCGAAGTTCGCGTCCGTTCTCGCGGCCAGATGAGCGCCAGACAATCATCCATCGCCCTTGCACAGCCAGCCGCTCGCGAGCGCGGTCGAGCGAGGCACGCCCATGCACCTCGGCGCCGGCCGGGATAATGAGACGGCCATTATGCCAGACATCCTCGGTAACCAGACCGATGACCGGAGTTTCCAGGCGATTCGACTCGAGCGTGACCACCGTTTCGCACGGGATCAGACGGCCGAAGGGTGCATCTACGAACGGCGCTTCTTCCGAAAAAGTCGGGGGCATGCTAAAAAGTGAAAGTGGCAATACCGGCGGGATCGAAGCGGATACGGGGGGTGTTGTCGCCGCTACCGGAATTGGCGCAGGCGGAACCGGCGGTGGTTCGAAGCGGGCACCAGTCCGCTCAAATACCCTGGGCAATGACGCAGGCGCGACTGCCTTTGCCGGAGACATGGGAACGTCACGATGAGCACGCTGCCAAGCGACGATTCCCATGGTGATCGCAGCCAGCACCCCGACGGCGACGAGTTGTCCGGTTGGACTGCTAAAAAACTGGGCGTCGAGTTTCATGGCAAGGGCGGCGCGACGATTGAGAAAGTGTTTTTTATGGAGATGTCTCCCCGCGACCCATCGGGATTGCCGAGGATGACAACCGTCACGATTTCGGCGTGTTTGGCGGGCACTTCTCCGTGGGCATCGGTCAGTGCCACGGGATAGCAGGCCTGGCCAATCCACACCGCGAGGTGTGCGGGAGCGTAGCGGAACACCTGCTTCCCTCGATTTTCGAACCGAACGCGCAACACCAGCGCGTCCTCGTCATCGAATCGAAGCACTTCTTCGACAGTCGTTGTGATGTCGCCCGCCAGCGTTGTTGTTTGTGGAGTCGTGCGTTCGATCCGTTGTACCAGAGCCGGGTATTGTTCGGAGAGGGCGACGAATTCTTTCGCCTGATCGATCAGAGCGAGCAATTGGTGCGGCATGGGGCGCGCGGCATCCCGGCGCGCGGTTTTCGCCGGATGTTCGTAAAACGTGACGGTGCGGTCCGGTTCTGCTTCAGTGGTAAACGAGAAGGCAAAAACGCGGTCCCGGAAGATGACGTTGGCCGCGCCAACGGCGTCCGCCTGCACCGCCCGCACGGAGAAGAAGCGTGTCCCCGGTTGGTGCGAAATAAGAATAGGCGGCGCCTCTTCCGCCCGTTGTGACACGCCAGCGCCATCGAGTGCCGTGACCGGACCGGGAAAAATCACGGTCGTGGGCGCTTCGGTGCCAACCCGAACGGCATACACGCTCCGGTCGTCGAGCGGATACCGTTTGACCGGTCCAGCCGCGATGCCGGACGCCATCACGCCGGAGAAAAGCGTCAGGAGGAAAGCTCGTAATACCATACGGCGAGAGGGAAGCGGCCATTGGCCGCAAGGTTGGGGTTGCGCGCGAAAGTGAATCGCGCAGTGAAGGCAGGCGCTTCGGTGAAAATCTGTTGTCCGACGCTGCCGGTGCGGAGCAGTTGCCCTTCCGCTTGGACGAGCACGACCTGCTCGCGTGTTTCCAGCACGGTGAGTTTCAGTACCTCGACCTTTTGGTGCAGTTTTTTGCGGGAAAACTCCTCCGCGCTCCCGGTCCAGTCGCTTTGTGCCTGTTGCAAGGCCTCCGGCAGGAAGAGCTTTTCGAGCAATTCCGGTTGATCAAATCCAGCGGGGTTGCGTTGCAGCAAGGCGAGGCAAGCCAGCAGCGCGTGCTGCTCATGCAGCTTGGCCGATTCCTCGAATGCCAGCAACGGGCTGATATGGAACGTGCCGCTGCCATCGAGCACGACGACACGTTCCCGGGTGCGGTAGGCCCGCACGAGCAGATACGGTTGCACGATGCTCAACACCACCGCAGCCGCCGCAACCAAGAACCAAAGCCGAGCGGCCACCGCGGGATTGACGAACATATCCAGCGGATGCCAAGCTCGGGGGACAGCCTTTTTGGGGTTGAGTCTTCCAGGAGGGGTCGAGGTTTCACGAAGGATTGTGCTCATACGTGTCAGATCGTGGTGTGGGGGACGGGCAGTTGGGCGGCGACCAAGACGGCTTGGGCGCGAGCATCACCTGTGGAGTTCGCTGGCGGCGGTGGGGGCGTTACCGGCGCGGGTGGCGGAGGCGGCGGCATCGTCGGGCCGCCTCTCGGTCCGGAATCGGAGCCGGCTTTGGCAACGATCGCAGGCAACGCCGCGCCGCCAGTCTTCACCGATTTGATCATCCACGCGATTTGCTGGATGGCATAGAGCTGCTGGAGACTGGAAGTTCCGCCCGTAGAAAGCGGCGAACCCGAACAGATCAATGCCTGCATCAGAAAAGGTGTGCCAAGCGTGCCGAGAATCAGCCACAAGGCGGCGAGCAGCGCGCCCAGAAAACTGGCAAACGATGCCGCATGAATTTCGCCCGGACCGATGCCGTGAGCGGCCGCCAGATTTTGCTGATAAGCCGTGAGCAGATGGTAGGCGACCAGTTCGGTGACTGCGAAACCCACCGGCCATGCCAGCACGGCGATGGTCTGCTGCACATATCGAACCGCGAGCGACGTGAGCGAGGGCACCAGCATGAGCCCGAGCGCAATCGGCAGGAACAAATAGCACAGGAGTTTGAGCAGGTATTGCAGCAGAAGAAAGGGGAGTTGCAGAAGGCTCGCGATCAGCACGATGAGCTTGGCGGCGGCCCAGAGGCTCGCGCGGTAGAGCGATTCACCGATGCGGCGCAGGCTGAACTCATCGGGGTTTTCCGCCACGCTGTCCCGCAACAGTGTGGCCGTTTGCATGGGATGCTCGGTGTAGCGTTCGTTCACCACATCCGCGAGGTTCAGAAAAATGCGTTCCGTGAACCCGAACCAGTGCGGCAGGGTCGCGATGATGCCGACCACGAGCACGGCCCGCACCAGTGGACGCACCAGACTTTCCATGTCGGCCCGCGCCCGGTGCACCTGCATCACGAGACCGATGACCGCGACGAAGAACACCACGAACCTCAAGGTGTCGGTGAGGCCAAGAATGGCGCCGCGCACGCCTGGAACAAAGTGCTCCATCAGTTGCGACCCTCCTCCGGCTTTTGGCGCCGTTCTTCCTGCCGGAGTTTCTCCATGGCTTGTTCAATCTCTTGGCGCGTGTAATCGGTGCGCGTATCGAGCGAGATGCTTTTCTGCCACTCGTTCATTGGGCGATGTCCGCCGCTGTCTGAGGCCGGGACCGTCGTGCGTGCGCGCTGGTTGTTCCGGTGCACGAGGTAGCCACAAAGGCCGAGGCCGGCCGCAAGGAAGAGGAGACCGAAAAACATTTTCTTCATGGGCGCGTATAGCTGTCCGGCGTGAGGCGCACGGAGCGCTGCCACGCATTCACCGCGCTGAGCGTCTGCCGCTCCTCCGCGATTTGCTTCTCGATCATATCCTGTCGCTCTTTGGCGGCCTGATTTTCGTTCTCGATCTGTTGGGCCTGTAGTTTTTCGCTCTCGTCCCGACGCCGCGCGGCGATCACGGCGAGTTGACCGTTGAGCGCGGCAACCTTGACGTTCAGCTTGTCAACCTCCGCTTGGGTCGGAGCCTGTTGCAAGGCGGCCAGCGACTGCGCCAGATCGGCTTGCAGGACGAGACGGCGCGATTCTGTTTCGTCGTGCACCCGGCTCAGGTTCTCCGCCTGCTGATCGACGGCCGCGTAGCGCCGGTAGGTCCCCGTCTGGCGCGTGAAACGCTGATTCAGCGTCGTGAGATCGTCGAGTTCACCGTAAATGCCCTCAGCGGTGCGACGCAAAGAGGCGGTCGCATCCGCCAAGCGGCGGACGGCTCGCAACGTCTCTCCATAGGTGCGGGCGAGTTCTTCGGGAGCGAGTTTGTCCATGACCATTTGCGAACCGGCCAGCGTGGGATCGCCCAGCACCTCGCGAATCCGCCGCTGCTCGGCGAGTTGATCTTCCAACTGGCGGATTTGCCGATTGAGTTTTTCCAGCTGGCTCGCCCACTGCCGGAGCGTTTCGACATGATTGGCGGCCTGGGCCGATTGAATCGCCGTGTTGATGACGGTATTGATCGGATCATTGACGATCCATTGGGCAAACGCCGCCGGCGCGCCGATAAAAAGAAGGATTAAAAATCGATATGGAGTCATGGGATGCGACGAATGGGGAGATAGTCCGTGGAGGGGTTGACGATAACGCCGTCCACGGTTCGTTCTGGACGAACGATGGGCAGAAGTTCGAATTCCGAAGAAACCGGAGCGGGCTTCTGCGCGGCCTGGATCGCCCAGTAACGAGCCTTGGCGGCTTGCGCTGTCGGGCTCTCGGGGGCAGAGGGCTTCGGCGCGGAAGCGCACCCGACGAGAAGGAGGATTACACTAAGCAACGAGAGCAGCAGTCGAGGTGATGGCATGGGCGGGCTCCGTGTTTTGGGCGGGAGGTTCAATGTGGCGCAGCGTGCCGCATTGCGGCGGCTGCGAGGTGGGGGCGAAATAGCACAACGCGGAATGGCGCTGCGCGGCGGGAAGCTGCTCGGGCAGCGGGTAATGTTGGATGACGTCGATGGCGCTTTCCGGCAGCGCGAGATCTGCGGCCAGGTCCGACAGGTCCCCCCGGTCGGATTGGCGCATGAGAAAAAATTGCTTGGCGTTGCCGATCACCGCCGGTCGTATGCGCGAGGTTTTGAAGCGCGCGTATTGCTGCACGATGCTCACGGCCCAACAATTGAACTTGCGGAGCTGGGCGTAACTTTCCGCGACGATCGTTTCTCCGCCTGGAACGTCGAGAAAACGGGCCACTTCCTCGAAGATGATCCGTTTCCTTTGGACACGCGGCAGCGCCAGGATGTGTTGCCGTGCAAAACCGGAAATGAGGAGTCCCGTGGCGGCCTTGAGTTCCACGGCCTGCTCGGGCACGTAGCCAAGCTCGAAATGCGCGACCGGACGGCGCAAGGAAACAGTGGTCACGCCATCGAAGAGCTGGCCGTAGGCGCCATCGGCGCTCCAGGCGCGAAGCAATGTTGCCAGCCGGTCGATTTCCTCCTTGGGGTGCTCGGGGAAACGAGCAAAGGCGAGCAGATCCACCAACGCACCGTGGGTGGGATGATCCTCGGGCGCGAAAAGTGCGCAAGCGGTCTGTCCGACCAGCCGTTCCGTCGTCGGATCTTGGGCGAACTGCGTGAGGTCCGCCTCGCTCAAGTCGGCGACGAATTGCTGCGCCTCCTCATCACCGGCGGCCCGTCGATCCCGCAGTTCGACAAACGCATCCAGCGGAGTCGTGCCGGCGGGCAGGCGCAGACGCCAGCGATGCGCCGCGCAGGCCAGTCGGCTGGCCTCCATCGCCCGCTCCGGATGGCGTCGCGCCCATTCGGTGAAGGCATCGCGGTAGAGCTGGTGCAGGTATTGGGTGAGCTGGGCTGATCGCAAGGCGAGACGCTCATCGCTTCCCGGAACTCCGATCATCCGTGACAGCAGGGCCACGGCGCTCGCGAGGTGAAGCTGCGTCAAGGGAAGTCCCTGCGTGTCGAGGTAGTTGATCGTCAATGCAGCGTCGGGATGGACGATGATCGGGGTTTCCCCGAGCGTTTCGGTAAAGGGACGATAGGAGAGCCCTTCCTCGATGATCACGGTATAGGCAAACAATGCCGCCGTCTGCATGAGCAGGTCGTGCATGACCGCCGACTTGCCGGCGCCGGTCATGCCGAGAAGCACGGCATGTTGCGGCGAACCGCCCACGGCAGTGGCGAGGCCCACGAGGTTTTGATGGCTGCCGTCGTAAATCGCCTCCGCAATGGCGAGCGCGCCGGTGAAAGTGGCGGAAAAGGGCAGCAAATCGGCGAGATAGTTGTCCTCGGCGTAGTGGTTGCGATGGCGATAGGAGGAATGAGTCCAGCCCGGCCAGGAGGCGAAAAAGAGCTTTTTGGCCGTCGTCGGAATGGCGCACTCGAAATATTGCGCGCCATCCATCGCATGAATCGCCGCCTGCATGGCCGTGATTTTCTCGCGCAGAGCCTCGCGGGTCGGCGCCCACAGCCGGATGATATAACCCACCTCGAATGGGCGGACGAAACCGCTGGCGAGGTTTTCGACTTTCCGCTCCTTCTTGCGCAGCGCCACGGCGAGCGAATGCCGTTTTTGGTCGGCGTACTCGCCAGCCAGCCGTTCGATGGCCTTTTCCTCCCGTCGGATTTCCCCGCGCGCGATCTCTGGAGTGATATTGACTGTAATACGATAATCGAGGAACGGCAGGCCGGTCAGATGGGTGATGATGCCCGACCGCGTCCGCTGGGGCCAGCGGTCGAGGGTGAGGATGGCATGATACTGACCGTCGAGGACGAAGCCGCCTTCGGGCTGGCCGACACCCTCGCTGAACCAGCATTGTTCCTGGATCGTGAGCCCGGGATCGAATCGGACAAACTGCTCGTTGTGCTCAGTTGCGGAAGGATTGAGAAAGTCACGCAGGTAGCGGCAGTGTTCCTCGTCTCCCATTGCCGTCACCGGAGTTTCCCCCTGAAAGAGGGTGCACAGGGTGTGGGCAAAATCCTCGAACTGCGCCTGTAATTCACCGATCACGGCCGCATAATGTGCCCGGAGTCCGCCGGGGGTTTGCGCGTTGCCGGCATACCGGGAAATCTCGATGGAAAGGAAGAGTGCTAGGCGCTCCCGTCGCAATGTCCGGGCCTGCATGCGCTCCCAATAGCGGATAAAACGTTCATTGCGCACTCGGCGGACACCGGGGTGAGTCACCTTCTGGGTGGCACCGTGATAGGCCAGCAGTTCGCACCGGTAGTCGGCGTCACAGGACCATTGCAGTTGCAGTCGGCGACCGGGTGTGGCCAACGCCAGGACGGCACGCACTTGGTCCTGAAAGGCATTGAGGCGAGCCACGCTGGCTCCCCTTTGGTCGGGCGGTTCGATCCAAAAACCCTTCGCGGCAATCGCGCCACGCTCAGGAAACCCATAAAGAATCAGCCCATCACAAAAGACTCCATTGGGAGCTTTGTCATGTGGTTTCATTCCACTACCCTCCCCTGTTCGGCAGCAATCCGCGTGAAATTACCGTTGCTCAAAAGCTGCTCCAGCAGGTCTCGATCATAGCCGGCCGGCTTGCCTTGTTTCAGCAACAGGATCCAGCCCAGGACACCGACCAACGGCACGGCGACGATGAAGCCGGCCAGGATAAAACCTACCTTGAACACCAAGGTGAGAATCGCGAACAACGCCAGCGCGCCGAGCATGGCGAGCAGAACCGGCAGATACAGATTGCCATCCAGTCCAAAGACGCGTCCTGCCGAGTCATCGGCTGCATTTGTCTCGGTATAGCGTAGATCGGCCATGGTCAGAAGCGGGGTGTAATCACGGCATCTTGGAGACCGAATATGCTGAATAGGGCGGCCATAATCGTGGCTGCCGCCGCGATGATGATGCCGGCCACGATGCCGGCTTTGCCGTCGGGGTCGCCTTTGCTGATGGCGTTGGCCCCCGACCAGATTTTAATCACTCCCCAGAAAAAACCGAACATGAAGAGAACGGCGAGGGCCAGGCCGAAGCCGTCTTTGAGCTGCTGGATCTGCACGAAAAGCGGCGAAGGAAGCACAAGCGCCGAGACCGTGGCAGAAGATGAGGGAAACAGTATCATTAACCCATAAACCCATAAGAAAATTGCCGCTTGTCAACGCTTATTTTATGGGTTTATGGGTTAAATATGAGTTCCGACACCTCGGTCCCTATCAAAGTCAGCTTCTCGTTCTACCCTTCCGACGTGGAAGCACTGAACACCCAGACGCTCGGGCTGCGACGCCTGGGTGCGGCCGTCCGTCGAGGCACGGTACTTCGGGCCTTGATTGAGCTCACCTCCGAAACCGAGATGTTCGCGGCCGCCGTCTTGCTCCATCGCGACTATGCGGCCAAAACTGGCCCGCGCGAAACTGACAATATCGCAGACATTCCCACGGTGGATCTGCCTCCCCGTTTGATCGAGAAGCTCGATCGGGTGATTACGGACCTTGCGGATAAAAACATCACCGCCAATCGTGCCTATGTCGTCCGTGCGACTCTGCGTACCGCACCCAAACCGGCGTCGTGGGCTCCGGCGGTGAAGAAATTCTTGAGGGATTTTCCGCGGCGCCCGCGCACCAAGTCGGCGGCCAAACCGAAACGGCATGGCAAATCGTGAACAGCTCCTCCGGCTCCAAGGAATTGAGGGGCATCTCCGCGCGCATTTACGTGGACAGGACCACGTGTTGCCCCGTCTGGCTGCGGTGTTCGTTCGCGGCGAACTTGGCCTGACGCGGACAGATCGGCCACGGGGTATTTTTCTCTCCGTCGGCCCGACAGGAACCGGTAAAACGGAGTCGGTTTTACTGGTTGGCCAATATCTCTTCGGAGAGAATTTGGTGCGGAGGTTCGACCTTTCCGAGTATCAGCGCCCCGATGCGATCGAACGCCTGCTGGGGGCCGATGGCTCGGAAGGCGGCGCGATTGGCCGGGCGGCGCACGGAGCAGAGCGCCGCATCTGGCTCTTCGACGAGTTGGAAAAGGCCCACCCCAAAGTTTTCGATCTGTTCATTCAGATGCTGGAACCCGGGCACCTCACGCTGGCCACCGGACAAGTGGTTTCGTTCCGCAATGACTACATCGCCTTCACCTCGAATCTTGGCGCGGCGGAAGCGATGCGCATGGTCCGATCGAGCCTCACCAGCATTGAACGGGCCGTGCTGCGGCGCGTAGCCGAATCCCTGCGTCCCGAAATCCTTGCCCGGATTCCGGACAAGTTCGTTTTCGGACGGTTGACGCCTGAGGTGCAGCGGGAAATCGCCGCATTGCACCTCGCGGCCGAGGTCAACCGTTTGCGATCCGTCGGATTCGACCTGGAGGTCTCCCGGGAGGTATTGGAATTTCTGATGCGCGAGGGATTTCATCCCCACCTAGGCGCGCGCCCCCTGCGGCAGACGATTGAGCACAATCTGCAGGACGCGGTGGCAGAGGCGCTGTTTTCTTATGGGATTGAAAGTGGAAAAATCTCGGTGAATCAGCAAGGGCGTCGATTACGCTTAATCCCGTCCTGAGTTACTTTTTCCGGGTTGAAGCCAAATATTTCGAGCTGCGTTGGTAGCCCCGCGAATCAACGGCAGAGTAAAATCGGGCATCTCGCAGGCTAATTGTAAGCGCCGAACCGGGGTGTCCGCACCTGATAAAATCCGGAACGCGACCTGCGCAATGCAATGGCGCAACTTATTGCTTAAGCGATGCGAGATTAGCCGAGCATCACCGAGGCGATTTGGAGCGCTCGCGTGAGCCCCCTCGTCCTTGAAAAAGATCGCGTTGTAAATCGACGCCTGTCGCGCGAGGCCACTCTAGGGTGCACACGCCTACTTTTATCTCGACGGCATCTGGCTGAAGCTCAGTTGTTGGGGCGGCGAAGTCAAAAACGTGAGCATCCTGGTGGCGGTGGGCGTGAACGCCGAGGGCTTCCCCGTCCACGGCGGTTTACGCGCCCCACCGGGGGCGCGATTTGAAAGAACAAGAAATAGACTCTGTTTCGCGATGCTTTTTCAAGCGGAACCAATGCCCCGGGCCTCAGGAGGAGAGAAGGGAGGCGATTTTTTCCGGGGGAATAAAACCGCTGAGCCGTGCGTTTTCCCGGGCGCCCTGGTAGAGGACAAGTGTGGGGGCCTGGCGGATGTTATGGGCGAGGAACAGCGACTCGCCGAGGTCTTCGAGCTTGAGTTTGGCGAGCGTGGTGGGCGCGAGGATTTCGGGGCTGGTTTGCACGAGTTTCTGGAAGGCGAGTTCGAGCATTTTGCAATTCACGCAGTTTTCCTTCCAGAAATCGGCGAGAAGGCGCGGCGTGGTTTGTTTCAGCGCTTCGAATTCGGCGGCGGTGGTGATGGCGATTGTCTGCATGGAAGCGGAGGGGATGCGGGAAACAGGCAGGGTGTGTCAGGCCGGGGAGGCGGCGGCGCGACGGGCGAGGACGGCGGCGACCCAGGCGGCGATTTGCCGGCGGGAGGAGTCGCCGGACGGCATTTGCTCAAGCTTCAGGAGCGGGTATTCAGTTTTGTAATACGCGGCGAGGCGGTCGAGGGCGCCGCAGAACCATTGCATGCCCCATTGGGTTTCGCCGGTGCCGAAGAGCGCGATGTTTTTTGGCTGGAACTCTGAGGGGAGCCTGGAAAGGCGGGCAACGAAGGACTTCATGCCGGCGGGCGTGCGGCCGAGTCCGCCCGTCCACGTGCCGAGGAGGTGGAGGTCGTATTGCATGGCGAGGACGGTGGGATGGTCGGCGATGGTGGAGACGCAGATTTCGGCGACGTCGTGCCCGCTGGCGGCGAGTTGCCCGTGCACGAGCCGGGATGCTTCGCGGGTGTTGCCGCTGAGGGAGTCGTAGGCAAGGAGGATGCGCATGGCCGGGATGGGCGAAGGCGGCGTGCGGGCGTCACAAGTCGTCGAAGCCGTTGTCCTGGTTCGTCTTTTTGTAGCTGGCGTTGCGCATCTCGAAGAAGTCGGTCTTCGTCTGCGTGAAGTTGTCGGCGTAGGCGCGAATCCAGGGCATGGTATTGTCTCCGAATTCTGGATACATCTCGGGAATGCCGAGCATGCCGAGCATCTTGTTGGCGCGGTATTTCACGTAGCCGACCATCTCGGCGACGTCGATGCCGTCGATGCCGGTTAGGACTTCCTCCGACCATTCGCTCTCCAGCTCGACGGCGTGGCGGAAGGCGGCGTGCGTGTAGTCGATGAGGGCGTCGGTCTGGAGTTCGGGGTTTTCGCCGAGGATGGCGCGGATGACTTCGCTGATGAATTTCGAATGCGCGAGTTCGTCGCGGTTGATGAAGCTGATGATTTTGCCCGTGCCGGTCATTTTGTTCTGGCGGACCAGATTGTAGAAATAGGCGAAGCCGCTGTAGAAGTTGATGCCTTCGAGGATGCTCGACTGGATGAGGGCGCGGACGAGGTGGGGCGCGGTTTTGCCGGTCATGAACGTGTCGTAAGCGTCCATGATGGGCTGGTTGCGCCTGATGATGGTGGGGTGGGTGCGGGCGAGTTCGAAGACGCGATTCTGCTCCTGGAGGTTGGTGATGGAGGCCAGGACGTAGGAGTAGCTCTCGTTGTGGATGACCTCCTGCTGCGCGATGATGGCGGTGTTGGCGTGGACGGCGGGATCGGTGACGTATTCGGCGACGTTGTAGATGAAGCGCGTCTGCGGGGAATCGAGGGTGGCGAGCAGGCCGATGATGGCGTTGTAGGCGTATTTTTCGCGTTCGGAGAGGAGCGGGTATTGTTTGGCGTCGCCTTTCATGTCCACCTCGTCGGGTATCCAGAAGTTGGTGGAGAGCTCCTTGTAGGCGCGGTAGAAGGAGGGGTAAGGGATGTCGTTCCAGTTGAGGATGCCGCTGGTGGCGCCGTTGATGATGGCGGTGGTGCGATTGGGGCTGAGCGGATCGAGGATCTTGATGCGGCGGAGGGGAGCGGTGGAGAGGTCGGGCATGGAATTAAGAATTAATAATTAAAAATTAAGAATTGTTGGGTGGGCGCTCTCAGCCTTCAGGCTCTAGCTGGAGCACCATTCGCATTCGTTGATGTCGATGTCGTTGGAGCGGACGTAATAGGTGGTCTTGAGCCCTTCACGCCAAGCGGTGAGGTGGAGTTCGAGGAGTTTGCCGGCCTTGATGGCGCTGGGGACGTAGAAGTTGAAGCTCTGCGACTGGTCCACGTGACGCTGGCGGCGCGCGTTCTGGCGGATGCTGGCGAACTGGTCGAGCTTGTAGGCGCCGCGTTCGTAGTAGGGATAGGTCTCCAGCGAGAGGTCGGGCGCGATGACAGGGCGGCGGTAGTCCTTCTTTTCCTCGTAATAAAACACGCTGAAGATCGGGTCGATGGAGGCGGTGGAGCCGGCGATTTGAGCGGTGCTCATATTGGGAGCGACGGCGATGAGCCAGGCGTTGCGCAGCCCTCCGTCGGACACGGCGGCGGCGAGTTTCCGCCAGCGTTCGGAGGTGTAGCCGCGGCGCTGAAAATACTCGCCGGTCTGCCATTCGCTGCCGCGGAAGGCCTTGCCCGGGCCTTTCTCCTTCGCGAGCGCGTGGCTGGCCCGGATGGCGATGTAGTTGATTTCCTGATACAATGCGTCGGCGTAGTCCTCGGCGGCGGGCGAGTTCCAGTCGATGCCCTTGAGCGCGAGGAGGTGGTGCCAGCCGAAGGTGCCGAGGCCGATGGCGCGGTATTTCTGATTGGTGATGGCGGCCTGCGGGACGGGGAGCCGGTTGAGGTCGATGACGTTGTCGAGCATGCGGACCTGGATGTCGATGAGGCGTTCGAGCGTGGGGCGCTCGGTGATGAGCTCGGCGTTTTTCTCGTCGGCGGTGACGGCGCGCGCGAGGTTGATGGAGGAGAGGTTGCAGACGACGAAGTCGCCGGCCTTTTTCGTGGTGACGATCTGGTCCCCGCTGATGATTTCCTGGATGACGCGGGTGGGGCTCATGTTTTGCAGGATCTCGGTGCAGAGGTTGCTGGAGTAGATCATGCCGAGGTGCTTGTTGGGGTTCATGCGGTTGACCTCGTCGCGGTAGAACATGAAGGGCGTGCCGGTCTCAAGCTGGCTGAGCATGATGCGCTTGGCGATGTCGATGGCCTTGACGATCTTCTTGCCGATGGTCTCGTCGGAAACGAGTTCCCGGTATTTTTCCCGGAAGGTGCCGGAGCCTCGCCGCTCGTCGTAGAAATCTTGGAGATACCAGCCTTTCTTCTCATGCACCTCGTGCGGGTCGAAGAGATACCAGTCGCCGCGGCGTTCGACGGCCTCCATGAAAATGTCGGGGATGCAGACGGAGGTGAAGATGTCGTGGGCGCGGAGGCGCTGGTCGCCGTTGTTGAGGCGGAGGTCGAGGAAGGCTTCGATGTCCTTGTGGAAAACGTCGAGGTAAACGGCGATGGCGCCCTTGCGCTGGCCGAGCTGGTCAACGCTGACGGCGGTGTTGTTGAGCTGCTTGACCCAGGGAATGACGCCGCCGCTGGCGCGCGCGACGCCGCGGATGGCGGAGCCGCTGGAGCGGATGAAGCCGAGGTAGGCGCCGACACCGCCGCCGTGTTTGCTGACGCGGGCGCAGTCGGTGTTGCTGTCGTAGATGCCCTGGAGCGAGTCGTCCACGGTGTCGATGAAGCAACTGGAGAGCTGGCCGCCGCGCTTGCCGGCGTTGGTGAGCGTGGGCGTGGCCACGGTCATGTAGAGGTTGCTGAGCGCCCAGTAGGCCTCGCGGACGAGGGCGAGCCGGGTGGCGCGCGGCTCGTTTTGCATGAGGCAAAGCGCGATGGTGAGCCAGCGTTCCTGCGGAAGCTCGTAGACTTCGCCGAGCTCGGGACTGGCGAGATAGCGCGTGGCGAGCAGGTAGAGGCCGGGGTAGTTGAAGAGTTTGTCTTTCTCCGGGTCGATGAGGAGGCCGGCCTCGATGAGTTCGTCCTTCGAATAGGCGCGGAGAATATCGCCGGAATAAATCCCGCGCCCGGCGAGGCTTTCCTGAAGGCCGACGTAGGAGCCGTAGCGGTCGTCGGCGTCGTAGAAGCGGTTTTTGCTGGCTTTCTTATAGAGCTTGTTGAGGTAGAGGCGCGCGGCAAACGCGTCCCATTGCGGCAGGTGGACGTCGGTGCGCGACTCGGCTTCGCGGATCATGTGATCGATCAGGTCGTCAGCCGCGAAATCGTCGCGCGTGCCGATGAAGGCGAGGAGCTTTTGCTTGTAGTCGGCGAGATCGAGTTGGGGAAACTCGGCGTGGATTTGATCGAGGTAGCGGCTGATGCGCGTCGCGTCGAAAGGGAGGCGGCGTTTGCCGTTGTCCTTGACGATATAGGTCATGCGGGAAGAGGGCGGCGGAGGGATTGAAGAAGGCGCGGAGACAGGAAAACCGACCGTGCCGGTGCGCGGGCGCGCGGAGGCATGGTTCGGTGCCGGATGGGCGGGCGGACCTGCGGCGATGCCGGGGGATGTGGTCGCGCCGGTGTGGCCGCCGGGCGGCGGGCGCGCTGCGGAAATGTCCGCGTGGTTTGGCGCGTCGGGGTGTCGGACGGCCGCGTCAGTGGCGGCCGCGTCCGGAACGGTGCGGGTTGGCATGAAGTCCTTTCATTCGTGCGATGAGGGAGCGGTTTTCGGTTGGTTTCTCTGGCGTGTGCAGCCGGGTGTTCGGACTCCGAGTTTTTCCGCGCGGCGCCTGCTTGAGGAACCTGGCGCGGACCCCATCCCTTCGTCTTGACCGAACTGGCGCGCGCGACTGTGCGCGGCCTTTTCCGGCTGTGCTTTGCTTCCCGAAACTGCCATGCGGCGCGCTGGCGGCGCGGAATGGTGGTGTCTGGAAATTGGGACGAGTGACTCGATACCGCAGCGCGACTGTCGCCGATTCTCACGGCATTCCCCGTCCGCTGCACATTTTGTCATTTATCAAAAAACAGGGGGCGAATGAGCGACGGCAATGCCCGGAAGTCAAGTGGCATGTCGCGGGTTTTTGCAGCAGGCTTACAGGCAGGGAAATGCGCATGGGCATCGGCGCCGGTGTTCTGCCGGTTTATCCGCCGCAGGCGTGTGAATGGCAATTTGTGCGGCGAGAAAGTCCTTGCACGCCACCGGTGCGAAACCGATAATTCGCCCCGTTCTTTTTCACACCATCCCCGGCAGCGGGAAAGGCCGTGCAAACCGGCCACAGTCGCGCTGCGGTTACGGGTGACATTGTCCACCGGACGCATTTCGAGAACACGCGCTCCGGGCAACGCCAATCCTCTCGTCTGCGAGCGGGTGAAGGCCGGCCAATGGCTGGAGCGCGCCACACGCGTCTCCTGAAGCCCGGAGTCCGAACATCCCTGCCGGCGGCAACGCAATCCGGCCATCGCCCCGTCCCAACGGCGAGGCTTGGCCGACTTTACTTCATCGCACGAATGAGGCTGCTACCCACACCCGGCGGACGGTCTTCCGGCCTTCCGTTCTCGTCCCGCATATCCGCGGGCGTTTATCCATTCATCATCGCGTGCGCCGCCCGTTTCAACCCCGGGCGGCGCCGTTGTTTGCCTGTCGAAATGTATCTGGATACAGGATACACGGCGTCCCTTGTCCCGGCGAGAGGCGGTGCGGCATGAACGCGTGGCTTCGCTTCTGGGAGCACTCGACCGCGGGGCACCAGCTCATCGCGTTTGCCTTGGTCGCGGCGGGCGGGCTCGCGCTCAGCCGGTTGAGAATCGGCAAGGTGAGCGTCGGCATCGCCGGCGTGTTGTTCGCGGGGCTCGTTTTCGCGCGGTCAGGGGTGAGGGTGGAGCATCACGTGCTCGAGTTCATTCGCGAGTTCGGGCTGATCCTGTTTGTCTTTTCCATCGGACTCCAGCTCGGCCCCGGCTTTTTTTCGTCGCTGCGCCGCACGGGGCTGAAGCTCAATCTGCTGGCGGCGGGCAATGTCCTGCTCGGCGTCGCGGTCTGCGTGGTGATTCTGCACCTCTCAGGCATGCCGCTGCCGGTGGCGGCGGGCCTGCTGTCCGGCGCGACGACCAACACCCCCAGCCTCGCCGCCGCGCAACAGGCGCTCGTCGAGATCGGCGCGGGCGACGAGGCCGTGCAGACGCAGGGCGTCGCCTACGCGCTGGCCTATCCGTTTGGCGTGTGCGGCGTGATCATCGCCATGTTCGCGGCGCGGAGGTTCGTCGCGCGTCGGCTGCCGGCCAGCGGCGCGGCCGAGGCGGCCTCGCCGATGGCCCGGGAGGAGCCGAAAGTCGGGCGCGCGAACCTGGAGGTGCGCAACCCGGGGCTGGCGGGCTCCACGATCGCCGGTTCCTTTGCCAAGGTGCGCGGGTTGAATGTCTCGCGCCTGCGGCGCGGCGACACGCTTTGCGTGCCTACGCCCGCCCATGTGCTCGCCGCCGGCGACCAGTTGCTCGTCGTCGGCCTGCCCGACGCGCTCGCGCAGGCGCGCATGCTAGCGGGCGGCGAGGCGGCGCAGGATTTGCGCGAACTGGACGGCCCGGTGATCAACCGCCGGGTGATCGTCACGCACCGCGAGGTCATCGGGAAGAACTTTACCACCCTCCAGTTGCAGGCGCGTTTCGGCGTGGCCGCCACGCGCTTGTCACGCCATGGCATGGAATTCGCGCCAGAGCCGGGGCTGCGCGTGCAGTTCGGCGACATTCTCACGCTCGTCGGCACCTCCGACGCCATCGCCGAGACGGCGCGCCTGCTCGGCGATTCGCCCAAGGAACTCGACCACACGCGCGTGGGGCCGTTTTTTCTCGGCATCCTCTTGGGCGTCCTACTCGGCATGGTGCCGGTAGCGCTGCCGGGATTGCCCGCGCCGGTGCGGCTCGGACTCGCGGGCGGGCCGCTGGTCGTGGCGATTCTGCTCGGCCGCCTCGGCAGCATCGGCCCGATGGTTTGGTATGTGCCGCCGAATGCCAGCCTCGCCCTGCGCGAGATCGGCATCGTGCTTTTCCTCGCCTGCGTGGGGCTCAAGTCGGGCGACATGTTTTTCCAGTATCTGTTCAGCGTGCAGGGCCTCGGCTGGATGGCACTGGGCACCGCGATCACGCTGGTGCCGGTGATGTTCACCGCGTGGATGGCGCGCCGCTTCGCGCGCCTGCCGCTACCGGAGACCTGCGGGTTGCTCGCGGGGTCGATGACCGATCCGCCCGCGCTCGCCTTCGCCCAGCAGACCCACGAGGGCACGGGCACGTCCGTCGCCTACGCGACCGTGTATCCGCTCGTCATGCTGCTGCGCGTGCTCACCGCGCAAATGCTGGTGTTTTTCGCCGCGTGACGCGCCTCACCGCGCGGCCAGCGGCAGCACCACGGGGCTGCCGCTGGCGGAGTGGGCGAACACTTCCAGCCGCCCGCCATACACCGGGCGCAGTATCTCCTCGCGCAACACCTCGGCGGACGTCCCCGTCACGCGCAGCCCGCCTGGCACGAGCAGCGCCACCCGGTCGGCCACGCCGTGCCGGATTGAGGGTGGCCACGGCTTCGGCCGGCCACGCGGCGATATTGCCAAGAACTTGAGCCACGTAGGGCTCCTGCCGTTTATCCAGTTCCGCCAGCAGGGGCTGCACGACTCCGTAGCCAGCATCGAAGACGATGGCCTGATAGGCCGGCAACTGCGGCTTCATCTCGTCGAGCAAGGCGAGTGCGATGCGCCATTTTTCCCGGAACGCCTGCGCGTGCGCAGGCACCCCCGCCCTGATCATCCGCCCGGGATCATCAGTCCACTCGGGCGGAAGATAGAGTTGGGCAGTGAGCGGCCAGTGCAGGCCGGCGCCCGTCCAATGCCAGGTCACCACGCTCTGGCAATTGGCAATCTTGCCCGAGGCCCCGCAATACTGGCGGGCGACTCCGACCGAGTGGCGGCCCTGCTTGGGCAGGCTGGTGTCATCGAGCACCAGCACTCCGCCGGCCTAGGCTCGCCGGCCCATGTGCTGGCGCAGCCGGTGCAGCACAGCGGCATGGTCCCACGGGCTCTGGTTGACGAACTGCTGGAGCACCTGGTCGCTCCCGCCGACGCGGACCGCCAGCGGTTCGATCGACTTGCACTCTCCCTCCCGCAACAAGCCCTCCAAATATTTGCCGCACCATGGCGGCGTTCGCTGCGCCCCAGTTCTTCGGCGAACTCCTCCACGAAGCCCTGCAATTGCTGTCGGATTACCGCAATCTGCTTGGCTGTCATCATGCCGACAGGCGGTCAGTCAGCAGCAACAACTCAAGTATTACTTAACGGAGTTGTGCTAATTCCCAAATTGATAAAACTCAGTCTGCCTCATCATCCTTTTCTGTGAATGCTCAAGCCAGCGAAAAGGCCATCCCGGATAGGCTTTGAGTCATGAGAAAATAGCAACGCCAGCCGCCTTGGCTGCTTTCGCGAGGGCACTATCCGAGGTTGCGAGAGATGCACCACGGCGCATGGCAAGTTCCAGATAGGCCGCATCGTAGATTGTGAGACCGTATTGACGCGCAAGTGCGGCTGTATCGCTGACCGCATGCTGGGCGGTTTCATCGTCCGTTACGACAGGCAAAGCCGCAACCAAGTGGAGCGCCTCCGTGATGTCGGCTTGCGATGCGCGCTTTCGCCTTTCCGCCATAATAAGACCATTGGCCACCTCCACGCACCAATGCGCAGGAACTATTGTGGAAATCCCATTTTCCACGGCTTCAAGAGCCTTAAGGGCAATGTCCGGTTGCTCATCAGTGAGCAGAAAACCAAGCGCCGTGGAGCCGTCGATTACAAGAGTCATCGGTCAGATACGCCGGCCAGCGTTGATGAGATCCTTGGTCGTTTCGCCCTTGGGCAGCGTGAGCTTGGCCCGGAGCGCCCGTATTCTGGTGAAAACAGAGCGATCAATGCTGGGTTGGTTATCGGGGATGAGGCGTGCCACGTTGCGAGCGTGGCGGGTGATAACGATCACTCGACCACGCTCAACTTGATCGAGCAACTCGGGCAGTTTGGTTTTGGCCTCGTAGGCACCGACTGTTTTTGAAGGCTTTGCAGAGGATGTGATCATAGCAAATAAGACTGGTCTAACGACTGGTCTGAAAGGGCTAAATGTCAACTAAATTCGCAAACAAGGTAATCCCGGAGGAGACATACGGTGGTTAGGTTACTCGCACTTGGTCACACCCAGTCATCGTGCCACATCCAGACCAACAAGGGCAAATAGTTCGGAATTCATGCACCAACTCTTACAACTTTCCTAATAATGCAAGCTAGGGCTACCGCAGCGGAATATAGGTTCAATTTGCCGGGCGGCGAAACCATCCGAAAAGAAGGAGGCACAATGCTGTGATTGCAGTCAGCCAGAGAGTTCGATGCGATGCCGTCATGCCCACATCTGAAGCTATCGGCGTGCGGGAGACCTCCTCCAGCACGCGACCCTGCACGCTTACCGTGCCTTCAGGCGGCGGCGAGCCGGGAGTCGCGGGTGCTGCCGCCGTCGGGGTGGGCGCGGCCGCTGATGGGGCGGTCGCTGGCGCGGGTGCGGCCGGGGCGCGACCCGTGACGTGATCGAGTGCCGCCTGGTAATTCTTGACGAGTTCCGCAGCGTCGGGTGCTCCCGTCAGCGACTGGCCGATGAACTCGGTGAGCGCCTGATTGCGGCACACTCCGGCCTCGCACACGGCTCCGTGATCAATGGCCGATTGCGCGAGGCGACGGGCGACTTGAGCCAGATCAGCGGCGGAGGCGTTCCAGTGACCGCGCTTCGCGGCGCCAAGCAGGTTGGAGAGGAGCACCTGTTGAGCGTGAGGATTGTAACGTTCGAAAAAAGCATCGAGGTCGAGGCCGAGTTTGTCGTCGACATAGACGGCCTTCACCTCCGCCCAGTCGGCGGTGCCGACGGTCTGGGTGGCGGTGCTGTCCCACAAATCGAGATGATCGGTCATGAACATCATAGTCCGGGCTCCATCGTAGCCGTGAGCCTTCATTTCGTTGAGCCATTTCGGATTGAAATAACGCGCGCGCAGTTCGGTCTGGAGCGCACGGCTGGCGGGTTCGATGGAGGTGTCGCGTGCATCGCGCAGGTTGCTCACGTAAAGATCAACGTCGCGTCCGGTGACGGCTTTGGCGGCGAGGTTGAGCCCGCCAAGAAACCCGGCCGACATGGGATGGTCGAGCAGGCCGTTGACATTGCTGGTGCGCGAGAGTGTGGCGGCATCGATCGCGCCGACATTTTGCTCAAAGGCGGCGCGAGCCGGCTCGCCGTAAAGGCCACCGCCGTAGGCATGACTCAGGCGCCGGGTGTAAAGATCGGCCATGCGGGCCTCGTCCCCACGCTGGTCGCCGGATTTGGCGAGAAACTGGATGCTCGGCGAATAGGCGTTGGGCGCGGGTGAGAACACGCGGGCAAGGGCGAGGGCGTTGGCGCGGGCGGGATCGGTTCCGAGCACCTTGAGCTTTTTTTCCGTGGTGTCGGTGGCAAGGGACACGGGATTGTCGGCCTCGGGGCTGGCGGCGGCCAGGCGCACGGCGGCGGCGATGAGATCGATCTTGTCGGGATAGCCGTCACGGTATGCGCCGCTGGTGGTGGCGAGCACGTCGACGCGAGGCCGCCCCAGTTCCTCGCGGGGAATAAGCTCCACCCCGGTGACCTGTCCGCGTTCGTTGCGGACGGCGCGGGTGCCCAGCAGGTGGAGAATCTGCGCCTCGGTCACGCCATTATTTTTGGCGATTTCGGCGGACCAGAGGACAAAGGCGAGTTTGGTGGGATAAGCTCCGCCGTGTTTTTCCCGATGCGCGGCGATCAATGCCTCGGCCTGCTTCACGCCGATGGCCTCGGCTTCGGGTGTCGGCACGGCCGACTGGTCAAAGTTGTAGAGCGAGCGGCCGGGCGGAACCGAATCCGGACGCCGGATCGGTTCGTCCATCGGTCCGGGATCGATATAGGAGCCTTCGAGCGCGGCCAGCAGCGAGGCCAGCTCGCGCGGGGCCTCGCGGAGGCGTCCGGCATAATCGACGGCGAGCCTCAATTGCGCCTCGGCTTCCGGGGTGACGGCGCAACCGTGCGCGGCGAGCGCCTCGGCTGGAGCGGTGCCGTCCGCAACCACTGCGGAAACCAGGGATCGGGCGGTCTCGCCGGATGTCGGCGCGGCACCGGCGGGGCGGGCGAGTGTATCCAAAAAATTGTGACCAAGCATGGCCGTGACCATGTCGGAGAGCGCGGGGCCGGAGGGGATCTCGCCGAGCACCCGGGTGCCGTGCGGCGCGTGGGCGCGTTCCAAATCGGCCAGATAACGATTCAGGGCTTCAATGAGTTTCCCGAACGGAGCGGCGGTAATGTCGAGCGGAGCGAGGGCACGGTCGAGTCCGTTGCGGACGATCTCTTTTCGGATCACCGACTCGGCCTGCGCGCGCAGCCCGGGATCGGGCTGCTCCTCGTAGCGGGCGAGTTGGGCCTTCAACTCCGTGAGTGGGAGCCCGGCGTCGGCCGGCGTGACGATGTTGTACCAACTCACCGTCTGGGCCATGGCTTTGCGCTTGTTGCCGATGCTGCCGTTCGCGCCCAGTCGCTCCGGATGGATGTGCGGGAGATTCCCCAGCAGGATGCCGATGTGGTCGTCCGCCGCCTTGCCGGGCTGGAGCACGATGTTGGAGAAGAGGCTGACCCAGGCGTCGGCCTTCCATTCGCGTTGGAGCCAGAGGAAGAACGCGAGGTACTGGTGATGGGGCGGCAGGGCGCCGGCTGACATGAGCGCCCGATTGCTCTGGAGGTAGCCCCAGTCGGGATGCGGCGCGATGAGGATGTTGCCGAGCTGGATCTTCGGGAGGACGAGAAACCGGTTTCCGTTGTCGTCGGTGTGCACCATGATGTCGCCCGGCGGCGGACCCCACATCTCGACGATCTCCGCCCGGCGGGCGGCGGGCAGCTCGTCGAACCAGGAGCGGTAAAGCGCCTCCGGCAGGAGCGCGACCTCGGCATTCTTCACGCGCGCGGCAAGTTCGCCCGGAGCCCAGTTGCCGACATTCGAGGTTTCCCGGGACATCCGCGCCACCAGGCCGTCGCGATCGGGCATGGCGTCCGGCCCCGTGTCGTAACCGCGCGCCCGCATTTCACGCAGCAGGCTCACTAGGCTGGCGGGCACGTCGAGGAAATCGTCCGGATCGCCGCCGACATTGGCCTTGCCTCCGCCTTCGCTCCAGTAGGTGAAGACGATGCGTTTTTCCGCGTTGGCCGCGCGATGCAGCCGCGCCCAGGCGACGGCGCGATCGGCGCGCCATTCGATCTGGGCGGGAAAGGGGACGCTGCGGCGATCCAGTCCGGACGCGTCGTTTTTTCCGGCCACCACCATCGGCTCGATCCCGCCCGCGCGTTCCGCATAAATGACGAAAGGCGTCAGGCCCGGGTGGATGGCGCTGGGCGCCTCCGCAAACTGCCGCTCCGTCAGCCGGTATTGGGTGAGGGCTCCGAGGATGGGCACATTCATCTGCCGCAGTGGAGCCAGCCGTTCTTCTTCGTTTTGGTCGCTAATAAAGCTCTCTCCCATGGTGAGGAGCACGTCGATGACGGGTCTCCCGCCGCGCATGAGCAGGGTGGTAAAATCCGGATTACCTCGCCGCATGAGGGCGAGCACGTTGTGCCCTCGTTTTTCGATCGCTCGCACGAGCGCGTCGACTTGGGCGTGATTGCCCGAGCGATACGTCGCCATGTGAAAATAAATGCCGATGGTAAGCTTGGCCGGATCGAAGACATGCGCGCCCGGTTCACCTTGGCGCCGGCCGTACCAGGCGAGCGCATCGTCCAGCGTGGAAAAGAAGGCGGGGGCGTCGGGATGATAAAACGCGACCGGCGGATACACGATGGGCGCGGGAGCCTCGCCGCCGGGCAGTGGACGATCGAGCACCCGCCTGACGAGATAGCGTACGAGTCCGCGGTAGTTGTCCTGCGAGGCGTTGGCCCAGTAGGTTTCGAGCCAAGGGTGCTCGGCCAACGAGACGTTGCCGGTCAGTTTGGCCGTGGGATTGACCACGACGACCCTGGTCCGGTCCCTCGCCGCAACGAAACGGGCGAGGTTTTCTTCACCCTCGTCGGAGCCGTCGATGAAGATAAGATCAAACGAACCGAGATCGACATCCGGCGTGAGGGCGTCTCCGCCTGAACCCGGAGCAAACAGCGACAGTTCAACCTCGGGCGCGAGCGATGCGGTCGCACGCCGAATGGTATCAGGCCCGGTGCTTTCGCCACCGGCATAAACGAAGGCCAGGCGCACTGGCTCGGCGGAAAGCAAGGAGTGGAGAAGGAGGCACACAGACAGGGCGAGTAATCGGGTCATATTAAAAAAGGATGATCGGAGCGGAATTATGGCGTGTCGGTTTCGGGCACGTAGACGACCTGGCCGCTGGCGAGGCGGTAGGCGGTGCCGAGGCGGGTGCCTTGGCCGGAGAGGTTTTTATCGGTGACTTTCTGCACCTTGATCTCCTCGCCTTTTTTCGTGATGATCTCGGTCTCGCCGTCCGCGGTGGTCTTGACCAGCGTGACCTCGGAGTTTTTGTCGAGGAACGTGCCGGCCGAGAACAAGGCAAACAGGGCGATGAGGAGCGCGACGATGAAGGCCACGCTTACGTCGAAGAGGTTGGCGATGCCGGCGAGGGGATCCTCATCCTCACCGGGGGCGGCGCCGTGCGGGGCCAGACGTCGCCGGGAGACAAAGCGCAGGGGGGCCGGTTTCATGTGTCCTTGGAGGTTGGATTTTTATCGAGCAGATGCTCGGCAAAGAAGGCCAGCGCCTCGCTGTCCGCCCGGACCCAGCTTTCGCGGGCCGCGGCGATCAGATAGGCCGAGACGCTCACGGAAAGCCCGATCACGGTGGCGGCGAAGGCGGTGACCATGTTGCTGGCCAGCGCCGGGAGATTGCCCTCGGCCAGTCCCTGCAGCGCGTCCGCCATGGGGATCAGCGTGCCCATCAGGCCGAGCGAGGGGCCGACGCGAACCGCCAGGCGCAGGCGTCCGAGTGAGCGCCAGCGGCGACGCTCGGCTGCTTGCAGGAGGTGCTCCAGTCTCAAGTCAAGGCGACCATCCGGGTCGCTTTTCGCCGTCGCATCGAGTTCGCGGCAGTCATTTTGAAACGAGGTCCGCCGGCCTCTGCGCCGGTCCCATGCCTCCCGGAGAAACGACCCGAAGGCGACCAGCATGGCGCCGGCCAGGCCGATCAGGCCGATGAGCACGGGCCAGACCAGCACGCCGGCCACGTGGTGCAACAGTTCGCGGATTTGATCAATCGCAGTCATGATTTATTATGATTTTTCTCCATTTTGCCGGGCTGGTCAGAAATTAAAGCGGTAGCTCGCGGAAAAGGAGAAGCCCGGCTGATAATAATCACCTTTCTCGTAATAAAACCGGTCGGTCAGGTTTTCCCCTTTCAGCCATACCGAGTGTTTTTCTCCAAAATAACGTCCGATCGAGGCATCCCAAATCACAAAGGACGGATATTCATACGCGCCGCCGATCCCGTTTGTATAAATCTTGCCGGTGCTATTGTCTTCATCCCACATGCCCTTGACGTAGCGGGCCGACACGCTGGCACGCCAGGAAGCATGACGCCAAGACAGTGAGGCGTTGAGCTTGAGGTCGGCGACGTTTCTGATCACAGAATCACCTTCCACCTGGGAGTGCTGCTTGCGCTCGATGAGCTTGGTTGCTGATCCGTGAAACATCCAGGAACCTTTTTTCGCGCGCAGCCAGCGACTGAAGTCGAGGTCGACCTGGGCCTCGATGCCTGACTGGGTCGCGGTGTCGGCATTATAATAATGCGTTTCCCGATAGGTCGGCGTGTTCGTGACGTACTTGCTGCCGATCATGTTTTTCACCTCGGTGTGAAAATACGTGAGATCGACCGCAATCCAAGAGCGGTCGTAACCGATGCCGACGTCCCACGTCGTGCTTGATTCGGGGTCAAGATCGGGATTTCCGATAGCGACACGCATTTGGTCGCCTACCACTTCCTCCGTCCTTCCGGCGACTTGGTTGGCAGAGGGAGACACAAAGGCGCTGCCCATGGTGGCGTGGATCCGCCACGCGGAATCCAGTCGATATACGATACCTGCCCGCGGGTTGATGGTGTCGAAGCTCTCCGTGCCTGGAGTCACTCCGGTGCTGTAGGGTGTTTCATTCAACTCCAGTTCAATATCATCATAGCGGGCACCGACGTTAAGTATAAGGCGATCATCGATAAATTTCATTATGTTCTCGAGAAAAACACCGTTGGTGGCCTGGGTATTATTGGGCGCGTAGGGCGCCTTGCGTGTCCCATTGGCATTGTAGGATATGATTTTGTTTTCGACGAGATTGTAATCGAATCCGCCAATCAACGCGAGCCAATGGGCAGGTTGCCAGGAATCTTGAATCTGGATGCCCTGCCAGTCGGTCTTGCGCCGACTGGACAGATAGGGGGAAGTGCCTTTGGTCTGCGTGTTGGTATCCTCAGACTCGTAAGCACCGAAGATGGTCGTTTGCACGGTGTGATCGGCAAGCCATCCGACCAGGCGCACGTCGCCGTGGTATTGGTCGCGATCAAGCGAAGTTTGCTTAATTCCACCACCGGAATAAGCACCGGGGTTTTCCACGTCGCGTCCGAGAAATGCCCCCGCCTTGAGATCGATCCGCCAGTGTTTGCCGAGGTCGCGACCGAGTCGGACCAGCCCGGAGTAGTTTTTGGCCTTGGTGTGCTCCCAGGTTTCTCCATTGCCGAGACGCACGTCGTGATCGCGGATGAAGACGCGGGCCGCCACATCGAAATCGAGCTTGGCCGGATTGCCCCCGCCAGTGCTGGCCCAGATATCGCCGGTTTCGAAGCTGCCAACGTTAGTCTGGAGCGATCCGCCGACCGGTCCGGAAGAGCGCTTGGTGATAATGTTCACCACACCGCCCATGGCGGAGGCACCGTAAAGCGACGAGGCCGGACCCTTGAGAATTTCGACACGCTCGACGGCGACCATCGGCAGCGTGCCGAGCCCCGTCACCCCGGCAGGCCGGCCGTCGATCAGAATCAGGACATGCTGATTGGTTCCGGAATACTCCGGCCGAAAACCACGCAACCCGATACCGGACGAGCCGGTCGGATATTGGATTACGTCCACGGATGCGCCCTTTTTCAACACATCAACAAAAGTCCAGGAAGGAGCCTCGGACACCGCAGCCCCATCGATCAATTCAACCCGTTGCGGAATGTCGGCCAGCGGCTGCATACTCCGGCTGGAAGTAACCACAAAGCGTTCCAGCGATACAGGCGATTCATCATGGGCAGAAGCGACGGATGCGGGCTGCGCTCGTATCAGTATATTTGTCGCAATGAATAGAATAAGGGAACTTGTGAGGCCGATATGAAGATGGCAGCGATTGCGTTTATAATTAGTTGTTGAAGGACCTGCGATTGACTGAGCGAATTGAGAGGCGGACATGGAAATGACTGGTGGATTTTATCCGGGGATGGGGAACCGAATAGACTGCAACCTCGGATTGTTACTGACTGGGTTGAGGCGGAACATGGAGGCCAAGACTACAAGTCGTGGCGACTTCGTATACTATGATCAAAAATCTTTAAGATTAGTGGAATCTCATGCAATTATCCCAATCATGGCAGCTGCATGCTGCTTGCCGGCGGAATTTTCCGGTCCATCATGCGCTCCTGGCTCTGCGCATCGACGGATCTCAATGCGTCAGCAGGCAGGTGGACGAGCGTGAGATAAAACGACAAACAAACTCCGAACCGTGTGCGGCCGGTATGTTTTGCGTGAAAAGAAAGGGAATTCAGCTCAACGGCGGCGCGCGTCCCGGTGGCAGCGCATGCGCCATGCGAGAAAAAACAAACTTTTTCTCGGAGAAAACCTGTTCGAGACGCGGCTGCAAGATGGCCAGCGCTATCAACGCAACGAGCAAACCAAGCACATGGCCATTGGCAAAAAGCGTAACGATGCAACCGCCCGCAGAGTCGTCCGCATGGTTGACGGTGTGTGAGGCTGATGCACCGTCATGTCCCGCACCATAACTGTCGCGGGCATGATGCAATTCATTATCCAATGTGTTGCCATGATGCGCGCACACCCATTCATGAGCCGCGGAGTTGACCGCCAACAGACTGAGCGCGATGATTAACGTCACACCTGTCAACGCGATAAGGCGCTGCCAAAACGGGTGTCGACGTAGTTGCGCGAAGATCATGACTTGGATAAAAACGATCTAGCCTAACAAAGCTGTCAAGCGTGCCGCATCCACATTCCTGATGGTGCCAATGAGCCCCATCGACCGCAAGGGTTTGCCAAGGGCGACAAAATTCACACGCCAGCCGTCGTGTAGATGCCCGATTTTGGTCAAGACCACCGGGACCAATCGTTTCGGTCACCATGACATTTTGGATGGAGATTCGGGTGGTGCCGGTGTTGATGAGGGCGATGTTCCGATTGCCGATGGAACCAGCGCTGAGAGTTCCAACCGCTCGTCGTCATTAGAAATTTTTTCAGGGGCTTCTTAAGCGAGTGCGTTCGCATCGGCTCCGCTTGACGACTTTGCTAAGCTACTGTTTCGCCACCCGCGCTTCGGATTGTGGGTGGATTTGATTTTAAACACAACCAAAGCCATGCGAGATGTTTTTATCCCCACAAATTACAGCGAATGGAGGCATTGCATCGAAGTAAGATGCGCCCTTACGCTTAGCCCTGAATTTTGCAATCGGCGCATCTCGGCGCTACGCAACACCGAGGACCGGCAAACACGCGAATTCATTCGTATTTATGGCCGGGCGCATCTCGAGTCTGTCATCGGTTGGTTTGAACGAGCTCTGACAGAGACGACCAAGTGAATGCTGGATGGCTTCCAGAACCAATCCATCCCAAACCAGAATTCATTATCTCTTCCCTATGCATACTGCAAAAAAAACACAGCCGCTCGATGGCGCCATCGAAATCGAGGTCACCGATCCACGTCTGCCTGTCACCGTGTTGTCCGGGTTTCTTGGCTCCGGGAAAACCACTTTGCTCAACCACATCCTCACCAACCGCGAAGGGCTGCGCGTCGCGCTCATCGTGAACGATATGGCGGAGGTTAACATCGATGCGGCCCTCGTCGGACGGGGTGCGGCGGCGGTGTCGTTGCGAGAAGAAAAAATCGTCGAATTGTCCAACGGTTGCATCTGCTGCACCTTGCGGGAGGATTTGCTCGTCGAAGTGGCTCGATTGGCACGTGAAGGGCGTTTTGATTATTTGTTGATTGAATCCACGGGCATAGCGGAGCCTTTGCCGGTGGCGGAAACATTTACGTTTGCCGGGGAGGACGGCGTGAGCCTTGGTGCGGTGGCGCGGCTGGACACGATGGTGACGGTCGTGGATGCATTTAATTTTCTCAAAGACTACAGTTCCGGCGACTCACTGCGAGATCGCGGTCAGGTGAACGGGAGCAATGACGAGCGCTCGCTTGCACCGTTGCTGGCCGAGCAAATTGAATTCGCCGATGTCATTGTGCTCAATAAATGCGATCTCGTGGATGCGGACACGCTAGCGCTCGTCACTCATATGGTGCGCACGCTCAATCCCGACGCACGCTTCATTACCGCTGAACACGGACGTGTACCGATACAGGAAATGCTCAACACAGGACGCTTTTCTTTAGATGACGCATCGAAATCTCCGATGTGGCTGCGAACCCTGCGTGGTGAGGCGCATTCGGAAATGGATGAGCATGGGGTTATGAGTTTCGTGTACCGCGCACGACGACCATTTCATCCAGAGCGATTTTGGGCATGGGCTTCGCATCCGCCGGAAAACGTGGTGCGCTCGAAGGGTTTTTTCTTCCTCGCCACGCGCATGGACTGGGTCGGCGAATGGTCGCACGCGGGAGGCATCTGCAAGTGCGAGCCATCGGGCAACTGGTGGGCTGCCATGAGTGAGGAATACTGGCCGGCATCAACCGCATCGTTTAACGCCATCATGAAAAATTGGCGAGAGCCGTTTGGTGACCGACGCCAGGAACTGGTATTTATCGGCACGGGGGCAATGGATCGCGAGGCCATTACCGCGCAACTCGACGCCTGCCTGCTTACTGATACGGAGATGCGCAAAATGCCAAGCGCGTGGCGCGAGTTGCACGATCCATTTCCAAAATGGGAGTAGTCAGCAAGTGTCCAGTATGCCCCCTGCGTTGAATGGTTGAGATGCCCGTACTCGGAAACCCTCTTGACGACTTTGCTACGCTTCAGTTTTCGCATGCAATTCCTCCCGCAAACCACTCTTTTCGAGATCGAAGAAGGCGACAAATTGCGCCCCAAATTCAATGAGCACGACCTCATCCCTTGCATTACCCAGGATCATGCCTCCGGCGAAGTGCTGATGCTGGGATGGATGAATCCTGAGGCGCTAGCCAAAACCATCGAGACCGGCCTCGCCCATTATTATTCCCGTTCGCGTCAAAAGCTCTGGAAGAAGGGGGAGCAATCCGGCCTCTTTCAGCATGTGATTTCACTTATCATCGACGACGACCAGGATGCCGTGCTTATCAAGGTAAAAGTCGATGGCGGCGCGTCATGCCATGTTGGATACCGGTCCTGTTTCTTTCGCCAGCTTGCCCGGCCCACGGCAGACACGGATTTTTCCCTCATTTTTCTTGAAGCCCAAAAAACTTTCGATCCCGTGAAAGCCTACGGCTTGGCCGCCTCCTCGCTCCCGTCCAAGTCAACCCGAGTAGCGTCATGAATCCCGCCGTTGTTACCTTACACAAGGCCAAACACCTGCTCGCGCATGTGCTGGTGGCCGCGGGAATACGGCAATGGCCGCAGGCAACGCTGGGCGACAGCGGTGAAACCGCCACCGGGTTTTATGCGGACTTTGGTCTTTCATGCGCACCAGATGGAGACGAACTTCACCGCTTGAATGACGAAATGACGCGAGTACTGCGCGACTGCCGGGTTTTTCGCGAATTGAATCTCGCCGCGCCGGAAGCGGCAGAAATCTTTCAAGGTCAGCCGTGGAAATTGCAGCAAGTGTCTGCGATTCTGGAAACGGACCGGCGCGTGCGTTGCTACGAAATCGACGGCGTTGTCGATGTCTGTGACTGCGTGCTCAAAGACCTGCGGGAATTGCGCACCGTGCATCCGGAAAAATTTGCCGTGGTGCGGGCCTGGCCGGTCGTGTGGTCGGATCGGGGACACGATATATTATTTACACGAATCGCCGGGGAAATGTTTCCACCTCCCCTTCCATGCGAATGCTGCCCGGTGTGATGTCGTTATGCGAATCCAGCAGATGGAACGCGCCCCGCTTGACGACTTTGCTAGGCTGTGAGTTACCCTCCATGAAATTGCCGTTTTTCCTCGACCGCCTTCCGTCCCCGCACCCTTGGCGATTATTGACACATTGCGGGATCGAAATCTTTCGGAGTGTTTCTCTGCGACGGCCATGGTGATTTCCA
The DNA here is from genome assembly GCF_038725785.1 of Termitidicoccus mucosus. Lineage (GTDB taxonomy): Bacteria > Verrucomicrobiota > Verrucomicrobiia > Opitutales > Opitutaceae > Termitidicoccus > Termitidicoccus mucosus. Next base: position 7,589,858 of record NZ_CP109796.1, on the reverse strand, counting down.
CGGAGCCCAATAACAACGAACTCTCCACGCTCCTGCTGCGCTGCCGCACCATGGAAGAAGTGAAGTTGCTCGCCTTTGCCTATTACTTGCGGGCGGTGAGTGAAGGCGGCCTTGTCGTGCTGACAGACGAGAAAAACAAGGTCGCCGCCCAGGCATGGCTTTTCGACTAAGCACCACATCTTTCCGTAATCCTCTTTCGTTCTCTCTTTTATGTCCATGACTTCTGTGCAGGAACTTCGGCATTCCACCGCGCATGTGCTCGGTGCCGCCGTATCGCGCCTCTTTCCCGAGGTGCTCCTTGATATCGGGCCGCCGACCGACACCGGTTTTTATTACGATTTCGGCGGACCTCAACGCTTCACGATGCAAGATCTATCCGTCATCGAGGCAGAGATGGCACGCATCGTAGCCGAAAACCAACCCTTCGTTCGCCGTGAGGTTTCGCGCGAGGAGGCGCTCCGCTTTTTCACCGGACGCGGACAAACCTACAAACTCGGCCGACTCGACGATATCCCTGAAGGCGAGCCGGTGACACTCTATACCAACGGCGATTTCACCGACCTGTGCGCCGGCACGCACGTCATCTCCACCGGCAAGGTCGCGGCGTTCAAGCTGCTTTCCATTGCCGGCGCCTGGCACCGGGGAGACGAAAAACTTGGCCAACTCCAGCGCATCTACGGCACGGCCTTCGCCAGCCAAGAAGAGCTGGATGCACACCTCGCTGCGCTCGCCGAGGCCGCACGCCGTGATCACCGCAAACTGGGACAGCAGCTCCATTTGTTTCGTATTGATGCGAGCATCGGCAGCGGTCTGCCCCTGTTGCTGCCGAAAGGCGCGATCATCCGAACCGAACTGGAAAACTCATTTCCGCCAAACTCATCGAATATGGCTATGAGCGACTTTACTCGCCGCATATCGGCTCCATCGATCTTTATAAGACATCCGGTCATTATCCTTACTATGCGAATAGCATGTATGAGCCCATCCACATCGAGGATCGGGAGTTTTTACTAAAACCGATGAATTGTCCGATGCACCTGATGGCCTACACGTCGGAGCCGCGCAGCTACCGCGACCTGCCGCAACGCTATGCGGAATTCGGCACCGTGTATCGCCAGGAGCAATCGGGCGAACTCAACGGCCTCGTGCGCGTGCGCGGCTTCACTCAGGATGACGGGCACATCCTTTGCACGCCTGAGCAATTGCAAGATGAATTCAAACAATGCCTGCGACTTGTTCAGGAAGTGATGGCCATTTTCGACCTGAAAACACGCTGCCGCGTGTCGCTGCGCGACCCGGCCAATACCGCCAAGTATGCAGGCGGGGATACGCTCTGGGCACCGGCCGAAGCATGTATCCGCACGGTTGTGACGGAACTCGGGCTGGAGCACACCGAGGGACTCGGCGAGGCGGCGTTTTACGGACCAAAGCTCGATTTCATGGCGCTCGACGCGCTGGGGCGCTCTTGGCAAATCGGCACGATCCAAGTGGATTTCAGCCTGCCCGAACGCTTCGGGCTCGAATATACTGGCCGCGACGGGAAACCGCATCGTCCTGTGATGATTCATCGCGCCGTGTTCGGTTCCATCGAGCGTTTTATGGGGCTGCTCATCGAACACTATGCCGGCGACTTTCCGCTCTGGCTCGCACCTGAGCAGATTCGTTTTCTGCCCATCACCGACGGGCAGACGGAGTTCGCTACTCAACTCGCCGCCCGCGCCCGCCGGGCTGGATTGCGAGTGACGATTGATGCCCAGCGCGATCCGGTTGGCGCCAAAATCCGCCGGGCGCAGGCCGACAAGGTGCCGTTTGCTGTGGTCCTTGGAAAGCGCGAGGTCGCCACTGAAAGCGTATCCATCCGTTCACGGGTGAATGGCGACGAGGGCGTGATCAGCGTGGACGCCTTCTTCAAGCGTGTGCAAGCCGAGGCCAATCCTGAAACAGCAACCGCCACTGCCTGCACATGAGTTTACTGCTCCCCCCTTGGCAACACGGAGGAACCGGTCTTGCCTGAAGATGGCCATGCTCACCGACGTGGACAACAAGAGTATCTGCCAATTTTCCGCGCTTGAACAATTTGAGAGCGAACGCGAAACCACTCCCCGCAGACATGGCTGCGAACCTGCGCACCGTCCTCGATATACTTGACCTTGCGTCACCGGCATCCGTGTCTGGCAATTCTCCTCGCCCGGCCTCTTTCGAAAACATGATCCTCAACGACCGCCAAATTTCCACCCGTGCCCGCGCGGGCATGATTCGTCCCTTCTCGCCCGAACTCGTGCGCGTGGCCGACGGGCATCCCACACTCTCCTTTGGCTTGTCCAGTTACGGTTACGACCTGCGGCTTTCGCCCCGGGAATTTAAGGTATTTCGTCACGTGCCGGGCACGGTAGTGGATCCGAAGAATTTCAATCCACGCAACTTGGAAAAAGTGTTGCTACAGGAAGACGCGAGCGGTCGTTTTTTTATCCTGCCTGGTCGCAGCTACGGTCTTGGAGTAGCGGTGGAGCAGCTCGACCTGCCGCCAGACGTGACGGCAATCTGTGTGGGCAAAAGCACCTATGCGCGCTGCGGCATTATCGCCAACGTTACTCCGGCCGAGGCTGGATGGCAGGGACATCTCACGCTGGAATTTTCTAATTCATCGGCCGCCGATTGTCGCATCTATGCTGGCGAAGGCATTGTGCAGATGCTCTTTTTCACTGCCGAACCCTGCAAGGTATCCTACCGGACCCGTGAAGGGAAATACCAGCACCAGAAACAGCGCATTACGCCGCCGAAAGTCTGATTCGGTTCGAGGATCATCATCAACAATTGACCGCGAAGGCAGCGAAACCATGCGCTTGTTTGATCCCAGTCTGCTTGGTCAGTTGGCATCCGGGTCGAAGTTCAGGCCCGACGTGACCGTGATCAGCGGTTTTCTCGGCGCGGGCAAGACAACGCTGTTACAGCAACTCCTAAAAAAAACTCCACATGGCCTGCGTGTGGCGATCGTCGTCAATGATCTCAACGAGATCAATATCGACGCCCTCTTTCTGGAGAAAATGCTACCATCCGAGTCCTCTGCGAGCATCGCCTCCACCGTGGCCTTGGGTAATGGCTGCGTGTGCTGCACGGCGAGGGACGCGCTCGGTGATGCCATTGTGGAATTGGCCACCAGCGGCAAGTTTGATCACATCATCATCGAGAGCAGCGGGGCCGCAGAACCACGCCCGGTGACGGATCTTTTCTATCAAACAAACATCGTTGGTCCACGTCTGGACGAGGTGGCGACCCTTCATGTGCTCATCACTGTGGTGGATGCTGCCGCCTGGTTCCAGGCCTCGCTGGAAGAACATAGATTGAACGCAGACGCATTGGGGAAGGTTGTCGGCGCGCATCAATCCTTGTTCACATTGATGGTAGAGCAGGTGGAATGTGCTGATGTCATTTTTTTGAATAAGATAGACCTCGTAACTTCAGCAGAGAGCGAAACGGTTTCCGCACAAATCAGGGGGCTCAATTTGCGAGCGGAACTCATCAAGACCAAGAACGCCTGTCTACCGGATGGTGTCTGGCCTGGGGCTTGTCGTTTCGATCCAATCCAAACGCGTCGAGGCGCAAACTGGATGGACGCACTCAATCAAGCCCGAAAAATAGCATGTTCCTCACCGGAGTTAAGAATACGCTCACAGACTCATTGTGTCCGTACGCCAGCCGGCAAATTATTTCCGGTGCCGGGCCGCAGTGATTTTGCCGCCCGCTATGGACTTGGAAGTTTTCTTTACACGGGTCGGAAACCCTGTGCGGCGGCGCGTCTGCGGAAATTTTTCGAGCAAGGCTGGCCCGGTCTGGTGCGCGCCAAGGGATTTTTCTGGAGTGTGGAGGAGCCCAATCGCATCGGGTTCCTTTCTGTCGCCGGTCGCGAGACGCGGATCGACTATCTCGGCCCTTGGGCGGCTGCTTTGGTCGAGCGCGGGAGCGTGCCGTTTTCCGCCATACCCGATTCCCTCCGCGAATTCTGGCAGGAGCCGTCCGGCGATCGACGTCAGGAAATCGTGCTGATCGGCGTGAACCTAGACGCAGATGCATTGGGTCGGGCCTTGAATGAGCAAGTCATCTCATTTACACATTCTTAGTATATTGATGCCTATCAATGTAATAAGTGCCAAAAGACCTCGACTGATATTATCAGGATCATGATAGCAGTATTGCCCGTAAAGATCGTATCCGATTAGGTTAGACGACAGAATAAGACATAATCCGCTGGATCTATTGCCCCTTGACGACTCTGCTACTCTACTTCTTCCAACACGAGCCATGTTCACCTTCAACCGCCTCCACCCAACGACGCTGTACCGCATTGCGAGCGTGTTGGGCGTGGCGTTGATCCTGATGTTGAGCGTGCTGGCGGTGCGGTCCGACTGGCACGAGCTGTTTTGCCATCACGAAGCGGAGTCTCATGCCTGTTCACACCGTGAGGACGCTTCGCCAGCCCATCAGCACGGCGAGGCCGGTGACATCGACTCTGCCGAGGGGTGTGTGGTCACCCTTTTTGCGCAAGGCCATGTATTGGCTGCGCTGTTCTTCGCTCTGTCGCTTTTTATCGCGATCGTGCGGATAGTGTCGGGTTTTCCCACGCGTGTTCTCGCGCTCGTTTCTGTTGATCACAGGTGGCCGCACGGTTGTGGCCCTCCGCTGGCCTGAATTCGCATCGCTGAGCAATCTCCGGGGTCCGTGCAATCCGGAGTGCCCGCACATCCGCAGTCCGTTCACGGACGCAGTGTGCCCTTCTGCCCGAACACAGGCCAGACATGTCCTTACACAACCGTTTGTTATCTTTCGTATCACACACCGCAGCCGACAGGTGCCTGCGCGAGACGTTTCCCAAGTCCAATTAAACACACACTCTCACCCTCTCCCACCATGCTCATCATCGACAACCTCACCAAGCGCTTCAACGGCAACACCGCCATCGATGTACTCTCCTTCCAAATCGCATCGGGTGAGCTTTTTGCCCTGCTTGGCCCCAATGGCGCGGGCAAGACCACCACGATCAATTGCCTGCTCGGGTTCTTGAAGCCTGATTCCGGGCGTGCCTTGATTGATGGACTCGATGTCGCAATCGAGCCCCTGGAAACCAAACGCCGTCTCGCCTACATCCCCGAGCAGGTAAACCTCTACGGGCACTTCAGCGGTGTGGAAAATCTGGCTTATTTCGCCGAACTCGGCGGGCATCGTTATTCCGACAGTGAGCTACACGCATTTCTTGATGATGCCGGTTTGCAGTGCGAGGCCCATGATCGCCGCGTGAGCGGGTACTCCAAGGGCATGCGACAGAAAGTCGGCATCGCGATCGCCTTGGCAAAAAAGGCGAAAGCGCTCCTGCTTGATGAGCCCACCAGCGGCCTTGATCCAAGTGCATCGCATGAGTTCAGCCGACTGCTCGGACAACTCCGAAGCCGCGGCGTCGCCATTCTCATGGCCACGCACGATCTTTTCCGCGCGAAGGAAGACGCTACGCGCGTGGGCATCATGCGCCGCGGTCAGTTGGTGCGCGAACTCACCGCCGCAGAAATCAGTCACGCTGATCTCGAAAAACTCTACCTCGAAACCATGCGCGCCTGAGTGTGTGCCTCCAACCAAGGCTACGATGCCGATTCCATGCACATGATGCCGACGCAGACTGCAGTCGCGGCGAAGGCCGCCTAGACATTCCATTTCTAAACAAACCTTCGATCCCGATGAATCCATCCAATGCTCCCATGAAATTCGACCGGCAACACGCCGAGTCTTACGACGACCGCTGGACAAAACTGGCACCGTTGCGCGACAGTCTGCATTTGCAGATGAACTTGGTTTTTCAGGAACTGCCGCGCGATGCCCATGTTCTTTGTCTTGGCGTCGGCACCGGCGCAGAACTGATCGCCCTCGCACGATTCTTTCCCGGCTGGCGCTTCGCGGCGGTCGATCCCTCTGCGCCTATGCTCGACGTTTGCAAGCGACGCGTTGCGGCGGCGGGCATCGCCGACCGCTGCGATTTCCATGCGGCCTACGTGCATGAACTTCCTGCCGAGGTTAAGTTCCATGCCGCCACGGCGATTCTTGTTTCTCAGTTTCTCACGGACCGGGCGCAGCGCGTTGGTTTTTTTTGCGAGATCGCGTCCCGGCTTCGTCCGGGCGGATTGCTCGTCAGCGCCGATCTCACGACTGCTCCGCGCGGCCAGCACGAGAGCCTGCTTGGCGTCTGGCAGCGGATGATGCGTTACTCGGGAGCGAACGAGGAACAGATTCAGGGCATGCTTGCCGCCTACGCTCGCGAGGTCGGGCTGCTACCGGCCGAGGCAATGGAAGCATTGCTCGCCGAAGCAGGCTTCCCCTCGGCCGTGCAATTTTCGCAGTCCCTGTTGATTCACGCTTGGTATGCGCGACGTGAAAAATGATCTCGAAGCATAACCGTCGCACCTTTCTCATTGGGCTGGCTCTGCTCGGAAGCTCGGTGGCGCTTCGCGGCGCAGCCAAGACGATTGCGGGGCGAAGCCGCCCGGCGGCATTGGATCGTGTCGCAGCGACGACCCGAGCGCTCACCATCGTTCCCGACCGCTGGAAAATCATTGTGGGTCATCATAGCGGAACCGCTGTCGGGAACGCGGCGATATTCGACCGCTATCATCGGTCTCACGGCATGGAGCATGGCCTCGCTTATCACTTCGTCATTGGCAACGGAAGCCGATCGGGTGACGGCGAAATTGAAATTGGCGGACGCTGGTTGAAGCAGTTCGCCGGGGGACATGTCCACGACGAGGCGGTCAACCAAGTCGGCATCGGCATTTGTTGCGTTGGGAATTTTGAGGAAACCCAACCCACGCCGGGGCAACTTCGTTCTTTCATCGCGTTGGTCGAATATCTCAAAGCAGATGTAGTAAAGACTCCGGTGCGTTTCGCGGTGCACCGCGAAATCAATCCCGGGCGCACCGTTTGTCCCGGCCGAAATTTTCCCATCGCGGCGATGCACGCGAGATTCGGCTGAACGAATTTCCATTATGAACCCAAAGAATCCCATCCCTGTGACTATCCTCACTGGCTTTCTCGGCGCAGGAAAGACCACGCTGCTCAACCGCATTCTCACCGAACAGCACGGCAAGAAGATCGCCGTCATCGAAAACGAGTTTGGCGAGGTTGGCGTTGATAACCAACTCGTCATCCAAAGCGATGAGGAGTTGTTCGAAATGAACAATGGCTGCATTTGCTGCACCGTGCGCGGCGATCTCATCCGTATTCTCACCCGGCTGGCCAAGCGCAAGGAGCCCCTTGATGCGGTGCTCATCGAAACTACTGGGCTCGCCGATCCCGGTCCAGTGGCGCAGACGTTTTTCACCGACCCCGAAATTCGCGAGGTCTTCCGCCTCGATGCGATCGTCACCGTCGTAGACGAACACATCGCGCTGCATCTCGACGACTCCGATGAAGCGCGGGAACAGGTCGCATTCGCGGATGTGATCCTCTTGAACAAGATTGATCTCGTGGAACCAAACGAGCTAAACGCATTGGAAGCTCGTCTGCGGAAAATGAACGCTGCCGCGAAAATCCATCGGACGCGCAACGGGGAGATTGCCTTGGATCGGGTGCTGGGCGTAGGCGGCTTTAATCTCTCTCGGGCCACGGAAATCGACCCGCAGTTCTTGGAGCCGGAATATCCGTTCGAGTGGGCGGGCGTCTATGAACTGCCCGCTGGCAAAGCGGCCTTGACCATCGATGAAGGACCCGATCCCGAGATGAGCGTGACATTGCTGCCGGTTGCCAGTCTGAGCGAGACTGACATCACGACCGCCCGCGAGGCGGCGGTGCGGACTTTTTCGGATTGGGAGACGGTTCTGCGCCCCGGTGACGCCATCCTGCCGGGTGAAACGCACCAACAACTGAGTTTTTCTGCTTTTCCGGCAGTTTTTCCCGTGCTTGTAAAAAGGGCAGGGCTTTACGCTCTGTTCACCCAGCACCATCCGGATGAGTTCAATGCCGCGCTCCACATCGCGGGCGAAGGCGTTGCGCCGAAATGGGAGCACACCTTCAAGCCCGACCATGAGCACGACGAAGAGGTGACGTCCGTAGGCGTAAGCCTGCCCGGAAATCTCGATGGAAAGCGATTGAACGAGTGGCTGGACGTGTTGTTGCGCACGAAGGGCAACGACATCTTCCGCAGCAAGGGCGTGCTGGCTGTCCACGGCAGCGACCAACGGCTGGTTTTTCAGGGGGTGCACATGCTCTTTGACGGACGCCTCGACCGCCCATGGGGCGACGAGTCGCGCGTGAACACGTTCGTTTTTATCGGCCGAAATCTCAACCGAGATGAATTGGTCGAAGGATTTAAACGCTGCTTGGTGACAGATGGAGTGATTGCAGGGCACGCAGTGCCTGATGGATCGCGGAGGCTTGACGACTTTGCTAGGCTCATTCCACCACACATTTCGATGACCTTCCCCCGCACCCATTATACGCCTCGCTTGCACCGCCTCATGGCGGTGCTGGGCGTGATGGTGATATTGGCACTGAACGTGTTTGCAGCAAGTTCTGCCGCGCACGAATGGCTTTGCGGCCATCTCAGGCATTCCGGATATGTGCACTGTGACGAGCATCATGCCTCCCCTGCGTCCGACACGCACGATGGCAAACTTGCCGAAGGAATGGCCGGCGCGAATGGACACGACCATGATGACTCCGGCTGCATTATCACACTTTTCTCAAGCGGCCACGTGCTCGTTGCAATCGGGCTGCCGGCGACGGCTTTCATAGAGCGTGTGCTTGCCATACGGGTGGCCACTTTTCCACCGGTGCCGGTACTGGCGGTGATCCGCATGCGTTGCCGCCGGGGCGTGCGCCGCCGCGGGTCTAAATTGGCTTGATTGTTCGTCCGCCGGTCCCTGCGCGGTCCGGTGTTTTATTCGTAACCCTGTCATTTGTCCGCGTCCGCCACTGGCGGCCGGATTGTGTTTATACGCATTTATCCAGACCAACCCATGCACTCCCCTTATCATACTCGTTTGTTATCCATCCCTCTGATTCTTTTCACATCCGCCCTGTCGGCTCAGACCATCGTTCCCGCCCCAACCGGGGAGTCCGATGGGGAAATCGTCAGGCTTGACCGCTACAAGGTCGTCGGTGACAACGCGCTCGGCATCGGCGACATCACGCTGCAAAGCACGGGCCTGCCGGCGTCCGTCAGCATCATCGACCACGACTCGCTGGAGCGCACGAATTTTACGGGCGACTTTGGCGGTCTCCTGCGCCGCGTGCCCGGCATCATGGCGCACAATCTCAACCAAGGCGACACCGGCACTTCAATCAAGATGCGCGGTTTTCTTACCCGCACCCATGGCGCCGACGTCGCGGTTTACGTGGACGGCATCGCGCAAAACCTCCCCTCCTCCGCGCTCTCCGACGGTATGAATGACCTGAGCTGGCTCACACCGGAGATGATCGAGCGCATTGAGGTCATCAAGGGACCATTCTCCGCGCTCTATGGCAATCAGAACCGCGCCGGTGCGGTCAACATTGTCACGCGTTCGGTGGCCCCGGATGCGTCGGCCCGAGTGGACGCGGGCAGCCATGGCTATCTCCACGGTGCGCTGACCGCCTCCGGCCAGACGCGTGGCGTGCAAGGACTGTTCGCCGCTGATGCCCGGCACTCGGACGGATACCGCGACCACGCGGACTCCGACCGGCTGAGTCTTTTCGGAAAGACCTCCATTCTCCATGCAGATGGTGTGTGGGCCGCCCGCGCCGCCTTTCAGCGCGCCTATTGGAACGCCTCCGGCATGCTGCGTCTGGGCGATCTGCGCTCCGGCGCGGTCAGCGCCCGCGATCGCGATCCCTATACTGCGCCCGCGTGGGGTGAGGCCACCCGGGCCAGCCTCGTCTTCACCCGCGCGCCCGCCAGAAGCGAAGAAGGCTGGAATGCCTCCCTCGGCTACGAGTATTACGAGCGCACCCGTGCGGTAGGGGCCACGGCAACCAACCTCAACGTGCTTTACGACCGACGCGATATCTTGGGCGCCCGTGCATTGCGAAACTTCCTTGTCGGCAACCGCGGTTCGCTGACTGTCGGCCTTGAAGGACGCTATGACCGCGGCGACGCCGAGTCGCGCCTTTGGTCGGACAACGTTCCGACCACCAACTATGCCTTTAACTACGATCTCGACCTGCTGCCTACGGCGCGTTTGTCCAAGCCCAGTGGAAGCTCGCAAACGCGCTCAAGCTCGTTGGTGGCATTCGCGCCGATGGTTTCGATTACGATATCGGGAATCGTCGCCAGCCCGATGCTTCGGCCACCTACAGTCGTCCGGTTTTCACTCCACGCATCGGCCTCGTGCTCACGCCGGCCAGCCGGTTGGAAATTTTCGCCAATTACGGACAGGGATTCCGCCCGCCTGCATCGAACGAGCTCAGTCCCTATTCCGGCACCGGTCCGCTCGATGCACCTGGTGGTGCGTCCGTGTCCGGGCTGGAGTCGTCCACGGTGGGGTCCTTCGATCTTGGCCTGCGCTTCGGGTTCGCGCCCGGTTGGAGGTTCTCGGTCGAAGGCTATCATACGGAAAACGACGATGAAACGACGCAAGTCTCGCCCGGCGTCTATGAAAACGTCGGCGAGACCACCCGCGATGGCTGGGAAGTGCAGCTCGAATGGCTGCCTGCGAAAAACCTTTCCCTTTACGCTGGCTACGCCCGCATCGTGCGCGCCCGCATCGACACTGCCGCCCCGGGCACGGCCGACCGCTTGTCCGTGCCGGGCGACACGTGGAAAGCCGGCCTTGCCTATACCCTCACCTTGGCCGAAACCCGTCTCATCCTGCTCAATGCAGACGCTTATTACATTTCCGGCATCCCCTATTTCCTGAGCGGCGTGCTCCACCACGCGCGGCCCTACGCGCGCTACGACTTCCGTGCGGCTTACGAAATGAAACGCTGGCAGTTCACTCTCGGGCTGACCTGGCAGCCCATCAAAAACAGCAGCGAGGTGGCCTACGCATCCGGAGGAGATCTTGCGCTGGATCCGCGCCCGGAATGTGAAGTCATCGCCGGCGTGCGCTTCGCTTTCTGAAATCCGGTTCCGCGCGCGGCCTTCCCTCCCGAAAAGCCGCGCGCTCCCCCGCCGCCATGATCACCGTCATCGCCCGCCACGAATTCACCGCCACGCTCCGCGACGGACGCTTCCGCCTCTGCGCCGCCCTCGTGGGCCTGCTGCTCGCCGCCGCGCTCCTCGCGGGCTGGTCGTTCCAGCGCGACCTCGCCGCGCGCCGTGCCGCCGCCGTCCGCCACGAGCACGCACACTGGATCGGCCAGCCGGACAAAAACCCGCACTCCGCCGCTCATTACGGCCTCCACGTCTTCAAGCCCCGCCTCTCCCCTGCCCTGCTTGATCCCGGGATCGAACCCTATGTGGGCTCGGTCGTTTGGCTGGAGGCGCACAACCAGAACGACTTTACCGGCAAACCCGCCGAGGACGCCACCGCCGCGCAACGCTTCGGCGAGCTCACCGCCGTCCTCGTGCTGCAGCTCCTGCTCCCCCTGCTCATCATCGTGAACTGCTTCGGCACCGTGGCCGGCGAACGCGAGCGCGGAACGCTCCGGCAGGTATTCGCCCTCGGCGTTTCTCCCGCTCGCTGGCTGTTGGGCAAGATGTTCGGACAAGCCGCCGCGCTCACCCTCGCAGTGGTCCCCGCCGTTGTGGTGGGCTCGCTCGCCGTATGGCTCGCCCGCGAAGGCACGCTCACCAGCGGCACGTGGCTTCGCCTCGTGCTATTCGCCGCCGTGCATCTCGTCTATCTCGCAGTGTTCTGGCCGGCTCATTGGCAGTCTCGGCGCTCGCTCGAACCTCGCGTGCCTCGCTTGTCATCCTGCTCGGACTATGGACGCTCAACGGCCTGCTGCTGCCGCGCGCCGCCATCGAGCTGGCCGCGCGGCTTCATCCGCTGACCTCTCCGGTCGCAGTGCGCGAGGAATTGCGCATGCGTTTCGGCGCGCCCGATTTTCACCTCGCCGAGCAGCGCAGACTGGAGGCGGAGCTGATGGGCCGCTTCGGTGTGTCTCGCCCGGAGGATTTGCCGGTCAATTCGCGCGGCCTCTTCCTTCAGGCGGGCGAGGAGGGAAACCGCGTCTTCGACGACGTGTTCGGGCGGCTGTTCGACCGCATCGAAGCGCAAAACGACCTCGTCCGCTCGCTCGCGTGGATCGCGCCCTTTCAGGCCGTGCGGCAGGTCTCGCAATCCCTCGCGGGCACCGATTTCGCGCACCACCGTGACTTCATCGGCGCCGCCGAACAGCACCGCCGCCTGCTTCAACGCGAGTTGAACGGTGACCTGATTTTCAACGGCCCGCGCGACGGCTCGACCTATCTGGCCGACGCCGGCCTGTGGGCGAAAATGCCCCCTTTCGTCTACCACCCACCGTCACCCTCTGCGGCGCTGCGCGCCCAGTCCGTCTCCTCCTTGCACTCGCCCTCTGGCTGATGCTCGCGCCCCTGCTGCTCGTGCGGGCCGCGCGCACCCTCAACCCTCTTTGACTTCCTCATGTCCAGCCGTCTTTTGAAATGGGAACTCCGTCACCTGCGGGCCGACCTCGCTCCGTGGCTGCTCGCGGCCCTGCTCGCCGCGCTCACGCTTTTTGCCGTCGCCAACGGCGCGAGCCACGCTCACGCGCGTCGCGCGCTGCAGGCCGAGGCACAGGCCAACACGGTCGCGCTCGCCCGGGAAGCCCGCGCATTCGCGGCGAGGCTCGACGCCGGCGAGGCCGAAGTCGCCGCCTTCCGCGACCCGCGCAACCCGGCCGGCTTCGGTCGCTTCTACCTCGCCGGTTACGCCGCGAAGCCTCCGCTCTCCGCCGGCATGCTCACCGTCGGTCAGGACGATCTTTATCCATCGCTTTTCAAAGTCACCTATCGGTCGCGCGAGCAATCGCTCGCCGGGGTTGGGTATGACAATCCGCAGCACCAGTTACTCGGGCGTTTCGACGCGGCCTTCGTCGTGGTCTATATCCTGCCGCTGTTGCTGCTCGCGCTCACCTACAACCTGCTGTCCGGAGAGCGGGAGCGCGGCACGCTCTCCCTGCTGCTGCTCCAGCGATCCTCGATCACGGGCGTCATGGTGGCGCGTGGGGCCGTGGCGGGCGGATACGTTCTCGGCGTATTTTTGCTCTTCGCGTCCGCCGCGTTCGCGTGGGCCGGAGGATTCTCCGCAGGCGGAGGCGGACGTTTCGCCCTGTGGGCGGTCCTGACGGTCGCCTACGGCGTGTTCTGGGTGGCGTTGGCCCTCGCGGCGAACGCGCGCGGCGGCTCCTCTGCGGCCAACGCGGTTGCGCTGGCGGGCGCGTGGCTGCTGTTCACCCTCGTCGTCCCCGCGACGATCAACGTCGTGGCGAAGACACTCGGTCCGGCACCCTCGCACTTGGAGTTTGTCGGGGCGCAACGTGATGCGGAGTCCGACGCGCGCAACCGGCAAAGCGAGTTGCTCGCGGCATACTTCGAGGATCACCCCGAACTCGCGTCGCCGGACGCGCGGTCGGCGGGCGCGCCCGATCCCGCACTGGTGGCCGACGCCGGCTACCGCGAGCAGGAGCGCCTGCTCGCCCCGGTGCGCGCCCGCCACGCGGAGCGGATCGCGCGCCAGCAAAAGCTGGTTGACGCGCTGCGCTTCCTCTCGCCTGCGCTCCTCGTCCAGGCGGCCTTCAACGACCTCGGCGGCTCCGGGCCGGAACGCCACCGCCTGTTCGTTGCGCAGGCGGACGCGTATCACGACACGCTGCGCGGCTACATCCAGCCCTTGGTGCTGGCGAAAAAAACGTTCACCGATTTCGACGGCGCTCCGGCGTTTGCATTCGAGGACGAACCCGCCGGGGCGGCCGCGAGGCGGACGTTGGTCCCACTGGTTGCACTGTTTGCGGCGTCCGCGCTGATCGCCCTGGGGGCGTGTCGGGGGCTGCGGTCATCCCAGGCAGGCCATCCTGGCGCCCAACGCGAAGGTCCTGAACACGCATCTGCCGCAGCGGTGAGCCGCCGGGACAGAGATCCAATCAGAAACTATCGAAATGAAAAGGGACACGCCGGTTAAGACTATGGAGAATCGGCATAATATAATCCATTTGATAATCCTTATAATGAATAGAGCATAGGGAATATATTATATTGGTACTGAGTCCTCACCTCTACATGAAGCAATTTTTCCGAAACAGTTTCTCAATCCATATATTATGAAACGCGAAATCGCACAGTTCGTCATCGCAGCTGCAATCATAACAAATGGTTATGATGCCCACAGCGCACCTCATCCTGAGGACGAGGTCATCAACATGGAACGCATCACCGTTTCCACCGGCACGCGCACGGAGCGTTTGGCCTCTGATGCACCCATCAAAACCGAATTTTTTCTCGCTTCCGAGATTAAAGCTCACGGTGGAGTGACCCTCGCCGACAGCCTGCGGCTGGTGCCGAGCGCCCGGTTTGAGTCGAGTTGCTCCAACTGCGGTCTCAACGAAATCCAACTCCTCGGTCTCAGCACCGACTACACGGCGATCCTGTTCGACGGTGCGCCGCTCTATTCGGGACTCGCCAAGGTTTATGGCGCCGATCTTTTTCCAACAATCTTTATCGACCGCATCGAAATCGTCAAAGGCAGCAGCTCCGTCCTTTACGGTCCGGAGGCCATCGCCGGCGTCGTCAACCTCATCACCGCGATGCCGACGCACAACCACACCAGCGCCCTGCTGACCTATTCCAACTTGAAGAACGATGCGGACGAGTGGAAGTTTACCTTCAAGGCCAGCCACCTGAGTCAGTCCGGGAAATTTGCCCTCACCGCCTATGGTCTCTGGGAAGATCGGGAGGGACTTGATCTGACGACCGACGGATTCACCGAGCTGCCCGAGTTCAAAAGCAAAGTCGGCGGTCTCCAGTTCTTCTATCGTCCCGACGAGAACAAACTGCTCAAGGCCACCTACCAATACATCGACCAGTCGCACCGCGGCGGCGACCAGCTTGATCTGCCCGAGGAGCAGTCCCGTGTGGCCGAATCGCTGGCACACAAAATCCACATGCTGAACCTGCAATGGGAACAGCAGCTCACGCCCAGCCTATTCTACTCCGTGCGCGGCTCCTATCTGCACCTGCAGCGCGACGCCTTTTATGGCGCACGAGCCGACGCCGAGTTCACCGCTTTCGACGAGGCCGGCGGATTCGCCGATCCCGACAATCCCACGCCCGCCGAGGAGGCTGCGCTGGCCGATTTCGCCGCTGATCCCGCCAATCAGGCCGCGATCAACGCCGTCGCCAGCCGCATCTGGAGCGACACGCGGAATCAAGTCCTTTTTCTCGACGGACAAATCACCCAAAAACTCGGTGCGCACGAACTCGTTTACGGTGCGCAATACCGCTACGAGAAACTGGAGGAAAGCCGCCCCAACGACCCTGCCCTCGCTGACACCAGCGACGATTTCGGCACCTACGGACTCTTCGTCCAAGACATCTGGACCCTCCTGCCCGGGCTCGAACTCGTCCCAGGCGTGCGGGTGGACCGGCATGACAACGTGGACGGCACCATCTTCTCGCCGCGCATCGCGTTGCGTTACGAGCCGATTGATGCTCTTACCCTGCGCGCCTCCTATTCGGCGGGCTTCAACGCCCCCGGCGCCTATAACGAGGATCTGCATATCGGCGTGAGCTCCGGCGGCGCCATTTTTCTGCGCAACTCTCCCGACCTCGAGGAGGAACGCTCGGATTCCTTTACGCTCGGCGCCGATTGGTGGGTTCCCTCCTTCGGCAAACGTCTCGTGCTCAGTTCGACATTTCACTACACGCTCCTGCACGACACCTTCGACATCGACGACAGCGATCCCAACGACACGGGCATTTGGGAACGCGTCAACGGCCCCGATGCCAAGGTCTTTGTCTGGGAAAACGGTTTTCAATGGGTGGTGGGCCGTGGGTTGCGCCTCGAGGGCAGCATCAGCTACATCCGCGCGCGTTTCGACGATCCCATCACCCGCGTCACCGGCCTGACCACACGCGAGTTCATCGAACGGCCCGAATGGACCGGCCTGTTTTCCGTCATCTATGAACACGATTCGGGTTGGCAGATCGCGTCCCTGCTCAACTACACGGGCAGCATGCTGGCCGTCGGGGAAGAAGCGGACATCTATCGCAAGACTCCCAAG
The DNA here is from genome assembly GCF_038725785.1 of Termitidicoccus mucosus. GTDB lineage: Bacteria > Verrucomicrobiota > Verrucomicrobiia > Opitutales > Opitutaceae > Termitidicoccus > Termitidicoccus mucosus. The sequence goes on along the minus strand of NZ_CP109796.1, from coordinate 7,573,682 downwards.
TTCTGGGAGCTCGATTTGAATGTCTCCAAAACTTTCCACCTCTCGCCGCACCTGGAGCTGAAACTGGGCGCTGGCGTGCGCAACCTCTTCGATGACCGCCAGAAGGATCTCTTCGATAACGGTGAAGACCGTGATCCGACCTATTTATACGGCCCGGTGCGCCCGCGCACTTTCTTCGTGACTGCCGGCGTCGAGTTCTGACCTGTTCTGCCACAAGAATTCGTGGGCATGCCCGACGCAGAGACAGATTCAGTCACACGTATCGTCAAGGCAAAGCTGGCATTCTTCTCACCGATAGCGGTGCGTCTTCATCGCGGCCGCTATCGGCCGCGTGATGGTGACTAAAGCCCACGTCGCCACCCGGCGGGGCGGATCTTGATTCGCGAGAACCAAACACCATCAAATTTCCTCGGTCATCATCCGTACGCATCGTAGTGTTTTCAATTACAACACTTGGGAATGCGATTTATCCGTCAGCGACAACTGCCAACTGTAGCGACCGATTCGCCTGCGGAGAACCAATCATATTTATATAAAAGCTTTTCATGGTTATTTCCAAGCCGATATCGAATGAGCAAGCTATAATGAATCCCCCACCGCCGCATCACTGTCACCGTGGCGTGTGCTGCGGTTATGTCCGTCCATCGTGGCCAGAACGAGCCTTCATTTATAACAAGGTCGCTGATTTGTCGTCTGACGCATCAGCCATCTCCGCATTGTGTCAAAGCGCGACCGGAAGTGTGCGTCTTTTGCGGACGGGTCAAAGCTCATTGGTCCACGGACGCTTTGCCGAATGAACTCGAAATTCTGATCCCATGCGAAGCCTGCGCTTGCGAATTAGCCTGGCACGCCCGGCGCGGAGACAGATTCAGCCATACACTTCGGCAAGGGGAAGTTGGCATTCTGCCCGCCGATATTCGGCATTCCAAGCGATGGCTGCACGACGCCTGCGCGATCCTGCTTAATTTGAAGCGAAGCTGGGTGGATAGCTTTGGTCCCAATCTCGTCTCCGAGGTGTTGGTGGAACCACTCGAATGTTATTCGATGCAGGATCCCTTAATTGCTGGTCTGACAAGCGAATTGAAACGTGAAAGCCACCGCGAGAGAATGGACGCTTTTGACCACGTTGCCGCCTTGGGCCATTGTCTGGCCGCTCGTGTTCTCCTTGTTTTAGCGGAAAGGCACAAACCCCGGACGGCAGCCAAACGCCAGCTTGGTGACGCAACGCTCCACAGAGTTACCGACTATATCGAAGCTCATCTCGGCGAGAAAATCACCCTGGCCATGCTGGCGCGGGAGGCTCGGCTAAGTCCGAACCATTTCAGCGTGCTGTTCAAGGCTACGCTCGGTGTCACTCCGGAGCAATATGTGTTACGCGCCCGGCTCCTTCGCGCGAAAGCCTTGATCGAAACCGGCTCTTATACGGTCAATCAAGTCGCCTACATGACTGGATTTTCGGACCACAGCCATTTGACGGTTCAGTTCAAACGACAGTTCGGAGTGCCGCCTCGTGCCTATCTGCCACGAATTCGCACGACTTAGTCCAAAAGTCATAGATAAATAAAAGACGTATGAGGAACCCTAAAAAAACACCAGTTGCGCTGAAAAAAGGACTGTAACCAGTCCTCCGCGGAATTAGTTGCCAAACAGGTTGAGCTTTGGAATTGTGTGTGTCTGGTGAGCGCTGCCTCTTGGCTCAAAAACTTGACCATCATACCATGCCTTGTACAAGTCCGCTTTTTTGGCCAGTGCCAGATATTTTAAATCGAAAGCACCAATTGTAAGAATAAAATTATTCGCATTTTTTGGATGCGTGAAAATCGAGACGAAAGCCGAATCCTTGGCGAAAATATGGGAGCCTATGCTAAGATCGAATGTAGTGGTGCTGATTGGAATATCCTTTTGAAGTTTATGCCAAATATGGTTACTTTTCGGGTTTCCAACCAAAACAAGCGAATAATTGTTCATCTCATGCTCGGTCACCTCATAATCGTTTTTCACAATCGGTTCGGCCCCATAAAATTGCTTTGCATAGGTTGTTTTGATGAACTCCACCATTGAGGTTATATTGTTTGCCGAGGCACCTGCCGTTCCCCTCACGATAATGAATGGGGTTGAGAAGATTTCAGATACGGGGCCTTCATAACCCGCGGTTTTGAGAAAGTCGGATGGTGCTTCGCTCACATTTGCGTTCCGGCATGATTCCAGCCATTTAAAGATCATGTCCCAGTCGGGCGTCGTATACAACGGCTGGTCCAAGCGCGCTTCGGCAACGGCACCTTTCTGACGGGCTTTTTCCAGAAACTCCTTTGATAACTCGATCTCACCATGCCCCATTCTTCGGGAGCCGTCATGAACAAGAAGTATCCTGATGTTTTTACTGTCAATAATGTGGTTATCCGGATTTGTGGCTTCAATCCAAGGCTGTATCGGGCCCATGTTGTCTTGAGCCGAGAGTTTTCTGGAAAATATGCCCTTGTTGTACACGACTGCGGCAAAACGCCGGGGATATTTTGACACTAATCGACCCGCAAAAAAACCTGCTCCGCAGGAGCCGTATACACTGGTTCTGGTTTTATCGATGGCATAGTCTTTTTGCACCGCGCGGATTGCTTCGTCAACATGCGCCGATTCATAAGTCCACCCCATGGGGGCGCTTCTATAGCCGGGCCAGAGCACGGCAAAACCATGCTTCTCTGCGATTCTGCCTATCAAAACAGCATTTTGGTGCGCGGCCACAAATGGGCTGGCGATGAAAGGATTTTCTTTGGCTGCAAACGGGGTCGGCATTATGATCAACAACGGGATGCCTTGGTCGGGATTATAACCGGATGGGGCGAACAATCTGTAATGTTGTATTGATTTATCTATATTCGAAACAAATCCTCTAATATGCATCCCGGGAATGCTCTGTGATATGTCTTGATGATTGTTTTTTAATGTGTTGGCCATGGAGGCCAGACTGGTCAGCGTATAAACGGTCTTTTCCTGCCACTCGTTGCCGTCCGGGTCATAATTGGCCTGTGCGAACAGGATTTCTCCGCGTTTGAGCTGAGCATCGACGTTCAATTTTATGTCGTCATTTGGGATGTCTGCTTCATTGATTCGCTTTTTTATGCGCTCAAACAACGCTCTCGGTCGGCCGATGACAAAATATTCCTCGAATGACTCCTGGGCCGCCTTGCAGGTGATTCTGTAGAGGCCGTCCGCAAGGTTGCTTGTGGTGTTTCGGATGGCATACCCATTCCTCATGTTCATTTTTGTGAACACCGGCTTTTCGTCCATGGCATCGACAACGTCTATTGTAACGCAAAGCCGGCTTAATGCGGACGGCCATTTGAGTCTCGGCGGCTCGTTTTGCCGGGCTATTTTCTCTGATAACAATCCATTGTTTGCATCCAAGGCCGTTTGCAGTTCCGTGCCTAGGTCGGGCATTGCCGTAATCTGCAATGCAGACGGGGCTCCGTTCGACAGTGTTTTTATTATTATGATATTCTCACCCTTTTCGAGCGGCACAGGAATGTAGAAATCGACCGCCCGGTCGTGTGTGCCAAGGTTGTCATCCGGCAATTCTTTCACAAGCACCCCGTTGTTGTACAATGCGACGCGGGCGTCTGTGTTTATTTCAAAGACCATCGTCTTGCGACGCTCCGAAACCCCGGCGAATGCGACCATCGAGGTTTGGAGATTTTTCCGGGACGAGGTGGAGGCATGCATGTCCTCCACCGATGAGATCAGTTTCTTCGCGGTACCTTCCTCTGGCTTTTCTTTCGCCCCGACCTGAATCAGGTTATAATCGAGGGTCACACGCGCCGCATCTTTCCAGCCTGCGCCTCCTGCTGCACTCCATGTGCCCAGGCTCATGTATTTTTTTACATCCCTGCTCTCATCCTTGAGTGCAAACGTTGGTATTTCGTCTTTCGAGAATGCATAATCGAAACCAGCGGTTGCATTAGCACAACATACGGCGCTAATCATGAGAATGCTTGTGCAGAATTTGAGGAGAAATATGTTTCGCATGATCATTTCATTATGCCGGCTCTGTTTAAAATATCGTCACGACCAATTATATTATTGCAACTCTCGCTGGTTGATGAGGAAGAAAACAGCCAAGTGAATGGCCAGGCTGGTTTTGCTGACGCCTGTCTGGCGCGTTTCGCCTGGCCTTTTTGCACGCCTCGCTATTATTCGGAAAACTCCGCCTTCAAGGGGCCTTGAGCGATGATTCTTCCATTGGTAAGCGTGACCTCGACCCAATACCAATAATCAGCCTCCGAATCAGGCAAAGGATCACTCATGCTGCCTTCTCTCTCCAGCGTTTTAAGCACTGACTTGCGCTTGGCGTAATCAGTTATGCTGGTTTTCCGAAGAATTTCTATCACTTCTATATTCTCCTTGGGAAAACTCCAGGCAATGGTTGCCTTCGAATAGGTTCGCATGGCCTTCCATTTATACACAGTCGCCACGTCAACGTAGGTCCCCTTGTTATTGGTGTCAGGGTCCACCCTTATTGGACCAAAGTTTTGACGCGGTCCTTTGAGCGGGATAACAGCCATCCAGTAATAGTAAGCCTTGGCATCGGGAAGAGCATCCTCAAAGGCCAGCACCCCGGGTTTGAGCCTGCTCACGAATATACGTTTTTTGGCAATTCCCGTTTGGTTTCGGGTAAAAAAGATATCCTTATACGGCGCAAAATCTATCTTTACATTGCACTTCACCACCTCGCCGTTTCTTTCCAGTGAAAATACATCCGCAACCGGCAACGCAAGCGCCTCCTTGAGTTTTGCATCATCGCTGGACGGTGCAACGGCGCTTGTGTCTTTTGAACATGAGGCAGTAAGCAAAATCAGGAGCAAACCTATGAGGATTGCGGTATTAGCATTTGGGTTTTTCATGGGTATCGATGATGTGGGTGTGGGTAGCTGTCAGCGCGGAATGCTGACGAGCGTTATGCTTGAGAAATTTCCTGCGAGACTCAAATAACGACAGAATTGGAATCTGGGGCGGCTTAACATGCAATAGTTTTCGAAATGGAAATCAAAAGAATGCAATTTACAATAATCCGGACGTTTAGGATTATTGTTTTTCACATAGCATGGGCAGTCGCATCCCTACCGCAGATTTCGACGAGTTCATCGCGGATAAAAGAGACCGTGGGAACAGTAATCGGGTTGACCCGGGACGGAGCGCGGCAGCGCGGAGATGGCCGGCACCGTAAGGTGCGGTCCCGAAGCGAAGCGCAGGGATGCTCTGCTACGGGTGCCCGCATAGCGGACGCGAGGAGCACAAAAGTGGCACGTGGCGGACAAGTCATTGGGATGTTCAGTTTGATGTAGGAGAGTTTTGACTTCGAAGTTTCCAAGTAGAAGGGATTGCAGCCGAAGAACTGTTCATTGCGTTCTGCCTCACTTGGCATATCGGTTGCTATGGTTGGCTTGGAGTGGTTCACTCCGCTCCGAACGATGTTGCCACTCGCGCTTGCATGGGATTGGAAGGCGTTTGCGTTGCCAGCGACGTCACTGCTGAGGTTCATTCACCTTCAGATAGACCTTTGCTTTTAAATTCACCCGACCTCGTTGAAAAACACCTTTCTCAATCGCCATCTTCAAAGACACTGCGTCCCTCATGTGTTCAAAAAAAGGGAGTGCCAATGTTTCTAAAATCATGGCTAACTTTTCTGAACGTTGTATCGGATCAATCGGGTTTTCGAGATTGAGTAGATCTTCGACTTCCTTGGCTCGCTCGCTAAACGCAGCAGTAAGACGAATGCCTATGGGGCATTTATGCTCTTTAGGCAGTGGCATACCTTCCACCACCATCCCGTTAGGCACACAACACAGGTTGACATAAAATTGTGCCCGATAAGCCGACTTTTGGATGTCAAGGAGTTGAAGCGCACCGGGCGCTTGCCGATACCAAGCTGCCGTTTTCTTCGTGAATCCGGCAGTTTGAAGAACTCGGTCAAAAACCACCTCTAAAGTTTTTTTCGACATCTTCATTTTAACCTGTCCCTAATTTGGGTCTCCGTTCATGAAAGAGGGCAGTCGCCGCAACCATTCGTCAAATGACGCGCTATATTTTTCGACGCATTGATCCTCATGATAACGATAATAAACCGCTCCATCATCGACCCCCAGTGCGAAGTAGTCTCCATTTCCTATTCCGTAGAACGGAACCAAACGCTCAGGCCAACTGGACGACGACTTTTCGTTGGCGTAAACCGTCATGATCGAATCGTTACCGTTCGTTTGGCCTGCTGAAGTCACATTGTAGATGTCTCCCGGAAAAGAAAATTCAGCCATCAACTCGATGAACGCCTTAAACTCTGGCGGAAATCGGGTATTGAACGTCGCTTCGAGCGAAACCCAATCCGCCTCAGTGGGCTGATTAAAGTCAGCAGCCCTAACGTCGGGAATCGAACGCAACATCAACCGAATTTCGTCTTTCGTCATCATATTCCTTCGCCTGGTAAAATGTATTCTGAACCGCGCGTCTTGTAGTGCTCTCTGATTTCTTTGGAACGTTGTGCCGGGGTCAACTGCGAAGATTTATCGTGACGCGTATGCGCTCCTGGGCCTCTGTGCGTGCTTTGGGTCAATTCGTCAATAACTCCTCCCTCCGATACCGGAACCTGCTGACGGTGATGCGCCTCAATGTTGTCCGTTCCATGCGTTGCTTGAGTGGTAGGGCCTTTACCTTCCCTCATTCTCACGACTTCGCCCTCCGATGTAGGCTCATATCGGGCCGGTGCTGCCGACATGGGAGGATCTGGATTGGGATAATTCGTCGGCGAAAGCTGCCCTGTCTCTAAGCAAAGCCGAAGGGGTCAGGTCGATGTTTGTTGATTTTTGCATTGGTTGTGACACGGAATAAAAGAGCAGTTGGTGGTGATTGGATTATTTACAAGGATTTTGGTATGGGAGAAATCAACAAACATCGACCTGACTCCTTCAGCTTGGTCCAAAAACCTACGGCTCGGTGAGGGTGAATTTTTTGCCGTTGTAGACCTCGGCGCGCCATCGGGTCGATCTTGAAATAAATGGCTGAACCCGCCCATTCGCGCTCAAAACGAGCAGCCGACTGACAGGGAAACACATTCCTTGTTTTTGACCGTGATGCCGGAAGTGTCGCTGATGTTCGCCAGCCCCTTGCTGTATTGGAGTTTCAAGGAAAACCTGCCGTATTGGTAGCCCGCGCCAAGATTCAGGCCGTAGTCGAGGGTTTTGACGTCATCTATGCCCTCGCGTTGTCCCCCGATCTCGGCCTTGTCAGCCACTTTGCCGGCCAGATACACGCCGCCGAAAAGCAGCGCCCTGCCGCCGTCGCCCATGTCGATTTTGAAAGCCACGTTCACGGGAGCCTCCACATAGTCCAGTTCGAATTCGGCGATGAGTCCGCCGGATTCATATTTCCCGCCCTTCTGGATGTAACGCAGCTCGGGAATCAGCGACCAGTTTTGATGGAAGGCGCAGTCGGCGAAGGCTCCAAACTGGAAACCGCTCTTGGATTTGGCCAAGGTGCCGGAGGGCATCCCTTCGATGGTCAGCCGCGCGACGTTCGCGCCGACGGTCATGCCGTAGCTGGTTTTTTTGACGAAGCCGGCGGTTTGCGCGGACAGCATTACGCCGGCGGAGAGCAGACCGATGGACAACAGGGCCAGTTTGGACAGGTGTGTTTTCATGACAGGACGGGTTTGTGGTTGCGGAGAAAACCGTAAGGGGAGGGGCGCGTGTGGTTAACCCCCAAAAAAAAGGGGCTAGGGGGATTATTGTTGATTTTCGTTTCTTTCATAGGCCTGAAATCGCGGATAGATGGCGGAAAATTGAAAGGATGCTGGATTGGGCTGATTGGCATAGGGCTTTTCTGGTCGAGATAGAAGAAATCAACAATAATCCCCCTAGCCCCTTTTGTTTGCCTCTTGCGGTGCCTCTTGCGGGGGTTTCTGCGGTTCACTTACAACTTTAACATCCTTTATGAAGCCAGTTTCAATATTTTCGACCATCAAGTCGGTCAACGCGAGGTTGAATCTGGAACGGAAGTCAGCATCTACTTCCAACTTGACAGATATTTTCTCCATAGGGGGCTTCCAATAAGTATCAGCCTCCCATGAAATCAATGCGGATTCTCCTGGGAGCAGCTCTGCAATGCCTAGGGATGAGACAGGAGGGATGATCGTTGAGCCTTCGCGCGTATGGTAGAAATCCCATCTCAAAATGCTTGTATAATAATCTCTGCCGCCTTCGCCGCCCTTGCGAAATCCTGCCGTGGGGATCATTATTTTCATTTTTCCTGTATTTATTATATACAGTCGAAAAAATAGATGATATTTCCCTGTTTCCCCGTCATCATTTTCAATGATGGTCAGTATCCCCGCTTGCGCGCTGGCTTGGACCCTCGCGTTCGAGCCCCCGCCGGCTTTGATGGCATGAAGTGCAATCATCATAAAAATTATAATTTTTAGTATTTTCATTTTTTTGTATATTTATACATCCAAAGCGTTTGATTTTCGCCATAGGTGCTTATGTTTCCGGTATGAACGACTCCGTTATTTGTGTATTGCATTCCATAGTTTACCCTGTCCTTGTGCGCCCATATTGATTGATCCGCACTCAAATACCTTGCGAATCTATTCATATATTGGTAATCGCCGACATAGCAAGAGAACATGTAAAGGCTACCGGATGGCGTCAGGTGCTTTATCATCAGTCTTATGGTGCTTGAGGACACCGCTTTCCCATTTATGTATATTCCATCCTTGTTGCCATGCCCAAAAAATCCGATGCTGTCCACCTGTCCGGGATTCGCCTTGAAATAGGCTTTTATATCACCTTCCCTATTGACACGGATTGCCTTGGAACTCCGTTGGTTAGCGGCTGCTTCAAAATCCTCATGACCAGCCAGCCTTTCCACTGGATTTCCCGGGTCCTTATTATCATAAAACGCCAAACTAACCTTCTCATCACGCTTGTCCTCGGGACGCGAATGTTCCGCATTAAACAAATGCTGCATGGCGCTGGTGGCCGCGCCGTTGACGAATTTTCCTCCGGTCAGTTCGGCGGCGGTGCCGCCGATAATGGCGGCGGTCGCGGTCCTTGCGGCGACATACCAGCCGCCCTCGGTTCCGCCCATGAAGCCCATTACTCCTCCCGTCCCGGCCAGCGGCCCGCTTTGCGGCCCGCCCAGGTGCATGATGCCGTTTGAGAAGGCTGACGAGTAGAACCCGTGCCGGAACTCCCCGCCCTGAGCCTCCGACGCCAGACCGCCCACGGTCGCGTGGGCCAGTGTGCGTCCTGTCCAATTCACGTAATCATTCGCCCATATCCCAGAGGCATCATTAAACGCCGTGCCAATGCCATGGGTGAGTCCGGCGGTCACCGCCCCTATGGCTCCGCCTATGAGTCCCGCCTTGAAAGCGTCGTTGAGGTTGCCGCCATAGGCCAGCGTGCCCACGAATCCCCCCGTGAAGCCGCCGGCGGCACCCGCAGCCGTGGCCCCCCAGAATGTATTCAGTCCGCCCGCCGCCACGCCTGCCGAGTAAGCGACAGCGATCACGATTATCGCCACCACCACCACCCGGAAGACGTCGTCAAAACTCAAATACCCGCTCGGGTCGGTCGCGTTGAGCGGATTGTTGTCCACATAACTATACCGGTTATACGCCTGCGACGCGCCCTCGTCGCCCACGAAGGGGTCCGCCGACAGGAAGCGGCCCAGCGCGGGGTCGAAGACGCGCCCGTTCATGTGGATGAGGCCGAAGTCGTCCAAATGCTCGTGGCCGGTGAAGCCGCGCGTGACCTTGCCACCCTGCCCAGTGTGGGTGTCAACCAGCGCCTCGCGTTTGCCCCACGGGTCGAAGGCGAAGCGTTTTTCGACGCGGCCCCATTCGTCGGTGACGGCCACGATGGAGCCGAGGCCGTCGAGGTGGTGGTAGCGCGTCTCGATGAGGGAATCGCTGCGCATGGTACGGGTGGCGACCTTGCCCAGCGGCGACCAGACATGATATTTTTCCTCGGTGAAGCTGGCGGCGGCGTTGATCACCAGCTCGTAGAGGTCGCCTATGTAGATGGTCTTGGTGCCGTCGCTGTGCTCCTGCACGATGCGCTCGCGGCCCGCGCCGAAGCGGAAGCTGGTGCTCGTCGCGCCTTGCGTGATGGTTTCGACTTGGTTGAACACCGTCCATGCCAATTCGCGGCCCGCGCCGGTGGTCATGTTGCCGTTGCCGTCGTAGGCGTAGTTGCGCGTGAGGTTTTCGGCGGCGTCATAGACCGAGGTGACGGCGTGGGGGCCGGCGTTGACGCCGGTATAGGAATACACGCCGTAGTCGGATTTTTGGGTGATGTTGCCGATGGCGTTGTAGGAAATGGCGACGGCTTTCGGAACCACGGGCGGGACGCCCGTGCCACCCGCTCCCTGCAACTGCCATTGCGTCAGCCGGTTCAGGCCGTCGTAGGCGAAGGTTTCCTCGCGGCCCAAGGCGTAGTCGGTGCGGTTCACGACTTGGCCGAGGGCGTCGTAATTATAGGTGTGATATTGCGCGTGACGGCCTGTCCCGGCACCGGAGAAAACTTCGCGGACGCGTCCGGTCACGGAGCTGATCACGCGGTGGCTGGCCAGACCGTTGCCCAGCGAACTGCTTTTCAGCGCCCCGGTGACGGTATAGGCATCGGCCTGCCAGAAGCGGTGATTGGGGCGCACGTCGTTAAGCCAGCCCGACGGCATGACGCCGCCATCGGCCCGCACTTCCTTGAGGAAGCCGAGGTCATTATATACATTCCTCACGCGGAAACCGCCGGGATAGACGGTCACGGAAGGACGTCCGCATGAATCGTATTCCTGATTGACGGCGTAATCTATATCATCAATGCGGCGCGTGAGGCGCGACTGCCGTCCGAGATGGTCGTAAAGGAAGGTTTCCTGATAACCCGGCTGGCCGGGCGTCTGCACGAGAACAGACAGGAGCCTGCCCCGGCTTTTGGCGTCGCCGGTGCCGGGCTCGGTGGTATCATTGTCATACGTCCACGTGGTGGTGCATTTGACCACACCGGAGGAGTTTTTGTCGGTGCGTGTGGCGAGCCGCCCGAGAGGGTCGTAGGTCATGGTCGTGGTCTGGCCCTTGGCGTCGGTCTGCGAAACGAGTTCGCCGAGGGCGTTGTAGGCGTAAGTCCATGTGCCCATGTCGGGCGAGGTCATGCCGGTTTTGCGCCCGCGATTGTCATACGCGAAGGTGGTGTCCACGGTGGAGCCGTCCTCGCGATAAACGGAGGTTTTGAGGAGACTGCCGTAGGCGTCGTAATAGTAGTGGATTTCGCCTTTGTTGACGCCGGTGCCGGCGGCGTTGTTTACGCGACGGATGACCTGCCCTTGGGTGTTTTTGGCGACCTCCTCGACCTGGCCGAGCGGATTGATGGTGCGGGTGGTGAGGCCGTCGTATTCGATGGAGCTGAGCACCGTGCCTCCCGGGGCCTCGTCGTCGGGCGTGGAAATTTCCAGCGGGCGGTTCAGGAGGTCGTGGAGGAGCGTTTCCGTCCAGCCGGGGGCGGGGGTGTTGAGGTAATACGGAAGCGAGGTTTTGAAGGCGCGGCCCATGCCGTCGTAAAGCGTCTCGGTGGTGACGATGCGGGCGAGGCCGTCGGTGCCGCCGGGGTTGATGCCCCACGTGGCAATGGCGCGGCCCATCTTGTCATAAAAGGTGACGGCGGGGGCGGAGCCGGTGGACTCGGTTTCCATATAATACAAGGCTCCCGTCGGCGCGCCGGAGCCGGCCCAGCGGTGGCGGGTGACGCTCTGCGTGCCGTCGGCGCGCAGCTCGCGCACGGGGCGGGCAAAGCCGTCATATTCCCACGATGTGGTCAGTCCGTTGGGACCGGTGGTGGAAAGGCGGACGCCGAGGGCGGAGTCATATTCGTAGGTTTCCGTTTGCCCAAGGGCGTTGCTGGTGCCCAGCGGGAAGCGCCCGATGTCATCGTAAGTCGTGGCGGCGGTGCGACCGGAGCCGAGGCCCGTGCCGGTGGTGGTCGCCGAGATCGTGTTGCCAAAGGCGTCGTGGGTATAGGTGGTCGTGAGTTTGAGCGGGGAGGCGTCCGGCGCGCCGGGCTCGATAATTTCTGCGGTGAGCAGGCCGGTGACAGAGTCGTATTCAAAATCGGAAGTGCGGGTCTGGGTGACCGGGGTGCCGCCGTCGGGGGCCGGGGCGGTGGTGGTCACGGTGCTGCTGAGCAGGCGCCCGAGCATCCAGCAGTTGAGCGATGTTTGCGAGGGAGCGGGTGGTATCCAGTCATCATCGTCAGCATATGTGCTGGTGGTGGTTTTCGTAAACACAGCCCCGCCGCCGGAAGTGTCGATTTCGACTGCGGTGGCGTTGCCATAGATATTATAGGTGTAGGTGGTGACGGTTTCGGACGTGAGTGCACCGTTTAATTCGCGGGTATTCTGGATGGTTTGGGAAATGTGGGGAAAAACGGTTTTGCCTCCGTTTAATGAAAGATAAGCGTAATCGGTGGCGGTTTGCGACAGAACGACATCATCCTCCGTTTGCGTGATGATGTCGGTCGGCAGTCCGATGCAGGGCCACTCCTGATTGAAGTGCGTCACGGTGCGGATGCCCGTGCGCGTGTCGGTGGCCTGCATCCAGGCAAAACCGAGGCTGCCCCGGTCGAGGTGGGAACGCAGCCCGCCGTAACGGTAGCCGATGCCATAGGTGCCGCCCGCGCCGTCGTCATGCGAGACGGTTTTCACGACATGCAGGGGGCCGATGGCGTCCGCCACGGGGGTGGTCGCGCCAGCGCCCTTTTCATAGACGGGCTCGCCGCCGACGGGCGCGGGCTCGGTGAGCGGCGCGTAGGCGACGGACACGGTGACGCCAAGGCCGCTGGTCACGGCGGTGAGGCGGTCGGGGTTCACACGGCGGTTGATATAAGCGCCCTTGGAGATGATGATGTTCTTCCACGCCCAGACGAGGTCGGCGGCGCCGTCAGCGTTGAGGTCGATGAACTCGTTGCCGGGATTGCCGAGGGTGCCGGTGGCCAGCATGCGCGGAATCTGGTAGCCGGACGCATTTGATGACCAGCCGGCGCCGGTGCCAAGCCGCGTGGTAAAATCAGTGCCATCCCCGTAGCGGTGCACAAAATCCGGGATGCCGTCGTTATTGATGTCCAGAATGGCGGAGCCTCGCGGTTCATTGTTATGATAAATTGCAATCCCATCCGGGGCATGCAGGCTGGCCGGCCCCGGCGTCCAGCCGGTGCCGGTGTTGATATAAACGGCGTTTTGATTGTTCGCGCCGTCGCCGCTGTTGCGCGCGATGACATCGGGCAGGCCGTCGCCGTTAAGATCGCCCACCTCACCGTCAACCCCCGGGGGGGCCGGGCGGGTGCCATAATTGTAAAGCAGCACCGGCAGATGGTAGGCGGCGTCATCATTCCAGCCGGTTGATGTTTTTATATAGGCGTGAACCGCCAGGCCGGCGGATTGAAGAATGTCCGTCATGCCGTCGCCGTTCAGGTCCACGAAACGCGTGCCGGGATGATACCTGTCGGTCGGAATCTCGTGCTCCGGCGCGTGGGTCCAGGCCGAGCCGCGGACGGCCTCGCTGCCGCCGCCGGTGTTCAGCCAGGTGTCGTTGGCGAGCTGGCGTGTGACCGAGCCTCCGTTCTTCACCAGCACAAAATCGGAATGGAATCCCGAGACATCCGTCCGCCCATCGCCGTCGAGGTCCAATGTCTCCAGTTCCTCACGCCAGAAATATTGAACCACCTGCCCCGGCTCAAGCGTGGGAGGCGGCGGTTGCGCGGGCAGGGAGAAGCGATTGCTGAAAACAAAACCGGTTCCGGTGTTCAAATAAACATCGCCACCCAAGCCGGTTCCACCCAGGTCCGTGGGGCAATACATGGCGTCCACCAGCCCGTCGTTGTTATAATCCGCAAGCCGGACGCCGGTTCTGGTATTGGACTTATCATTGGTGGAAAGCGTCACCGGGTCGGGCAGGCGGTAGTCGTGCTGGCCGTTCGCGCCGATGGCCTCCACCCAGCCCGCCGTGGTGTTCAGCCAGGCCATGTTGGCGGCGGTGCCGCTGAGGCCGAGTTTTTGCAGGCAATCAGCGCGTCCGTCGCCGTTCAAATCAATAAAAACCACGCCTTGGTCGGCCAGACGGCCCTGGCCGTCAATCCCGGCGATGACCGGGGGCGGATGGAAGGCGGAGCCCGGCACATCAAAGCCGCCCGGTGGATCGGAATAAGCGAAGGTGAGTGGAAGGTAGGCTGCGCCGCCGGTCCCGGACTCGGTGATGCTCGCGAGCAGGGAGCGGTTGCTGTAAGGGCGCTGGGTGTAGGTGAGCGTGTAGGCGCGCACCTCGGTCTCGCCGTAAAGCGACCTGATTTTTTGGAGTCGTTTGAGCGAGGAGATTTTCGCGCCGTGGATGTAGCCAAAAGAAGTGTCGGGCCGGTTCTCATAGACAAATTCCAGCGAGGCGTAAGGCTGCAATGACGGTGACGATGGCGTGCCGTCGCCGTCGTGCCCGGTGTAGCGGATTTCGTCCAGCACCTGCTGGCCGCTGACGGCATCCACCGAGTAGTGGAATGTCATGTAGTTGCCGGCGGTGTCGGAAACTTTGTTCACGGCCCACGAGAGCGGAGCCATCTGGTTTTGCGGGCGGAAGCGCGACTCGTCGGTGTGGCCGAACTCGATGATGAGGCCGCCCTTGGTCCACGCCCTGAACCAACCGGGGCTGTTGCCGCTGGCACCGTAGGAAACGACGCGGGTGAAGGATTCAATCTCGGTGCGGTATTCGGCACCCTCCGCGCCATAGGCATTGTCGCCGATGACAACCAGCCGCTGCCCGTCGAGATAGAAACGGTCGGCGCCGGTGAAGGCCATCGCGCGGTTCTGGCCGTCCACCATCTTGGTTTGCGGCCCACGGGAGATGGCGGAAAGGCCGCCGATGGACCAGCCGAAGCCCGCGATGCCAGCGCCAGCCTGACTGCTGTAATTGAGCGTGACCTTCGGTTCGACGCCCGCCGTGCCGGGCGTGACGGCAATGGGAATCGTATAAGTGGCCGCGCCATTTTTATCGACGGAAAATTCACCGGCGGTGGTTCCCACGGCATGGGTGCCGCCGGTGGCGGGGGATGGCCAGCCCGCCGGCACGGTGTTGCCCAAGGTGCTCGTGCCCGCGTCATAGCTGGTCGGATTGGTGCTGAGATTGTATTCGGCGATGTTGGTCAGGCCATCATTGTCGGGGTCGCCGAACACGTCGGAGGGAGAAAGCCCGTATTGGGCGGCCCATGCGCCGGGAAGCGTAGTGCCGCTGCCAACAAGCGTTTGCCCGGTGGTAAATGAAAACGGCGTGCTCCAATCGGAGGAATTGCCCGCCGAGTCGCTGGCGCGCACCTCGAACAAATAGGCGATGCCAGGGGCCAAGCCGGTCACGCGCAATTGCGTGTCGCTCGTTGTGCCAATGCTCACGCCGTCCCGGCACACTTCGTAGCCGGTTATGGTTCCGTGTTTGCTCATGGCCGGAGTCCATGAAAGCGTGAACGAGTCGACCGCCTCCCCGCCTGCTATCAATCCAGTCGGACGCGTGATGGCTACGAACAAGTGCGTCCACTCGGTAGTAGTGCCGGAAGGGAAATAACACCCCGGAGCGGGCTCGGCGGTGACGATGACATAGTCGGCGTCTGAAACATGATTCTCACCCTCCGATGCCTCGTTGCCGTTTATGCGATAGATGACGCCTTCGGTCCCGGGAATATCGACGATGGGGTCGTCGTCGTTGCTTTCGGGATGAATGAACATAGGCGCAGCAGGAACGACACGGTGGCCAAAGGAGTGGGTCCATTCAGTGACGGCATCTTTGGCGAAGAAATATCCCGTCGCAGGCTCGATGGTAACAGTGACGGTATTGCCAACGAAGTAGCCATATTCGCCTCCCCCAACTGACATGCCATTGATGCGGTAGGTGACATTTTCTGAATGGGAAATATTCACAAAAGCTTCGTCGCCCCCATACCCCGGATCGACAAAAACAGGTGCGACGGGAACAATAAAATAAGGCGAGCTGGAGCCAAAGGTATGTGTCCACGTGGTGACAGCATTGTTTGGGAAATGATAGCCCTCCTCAGCGACGACGGTAACGGTGACGGTGTCGCCCAAGGAATAATATTGATCTTCTCCAGGCACTCCCTCCCCGCCATCGATGTAATAGGTAACTCCCTCGACATGGGGGATGACGACGTAACATTCGTATTCATGCTCAGGACCATTGCTGGGATCATAATCAGGATCGACAAACTGGGGCGCCGTGGGCATGAGCATTTCAGATCCCGACAGCTCAATTGCGTACCCGGTGAGCCCCACGATAGACAATGGCAGTTCCACATAAGATCCGTTCCCATCATCGTCATAATCCCAATAACTCGGATCATCATAATCGAGTGTGAACGCAAGAGCGATGCTTTCCAGCCAACCATCCTCGCTCACGCTGATACTATTTCGTATCCACCCGCGAAGCTGCTCCAACTGTTGCGTCTTCGTTATTGTCCCATGATCGCCATCAACGATGCCTTCATATGTCAAAAGGCCTCCCCATACAGACATCAGGAAATCTCGGATGGCCTCGTCTTTTGTCGCCCTCTGTATGACTAATGGCTGGCTGGATAGATTGATGGAACCGTCCTCATAGAAAGAGGGATCTGTTGCCTTTATATACATGCCGTCGACATTATTGCTATAGTTCATTAGCTGGGCGATTACCCCGGCATAATTGGGGGTATTGTAATTCACATTAAACTGGCGGGCCGTGAGGGTAAACCCGGTGGAGCTAGTGATAACGGTGAGCATGTTGCTTGGGCCGGAAACATTGCCAGCCACGTCTCTCGCCCTCACGGCAATAGCATATGCCGTGGATGGCGCAAGGCCGGTGAGCGCATACGAGGTGCTGTTTGTCGAATTAATCACCTCGCCGTCGAGAAAGATTAGATAGTCCGCAATCCCCGCGTTGTCCGAGGATGCCGTCCATGTTATGGTTGCTGAATTGCTTGTTATGCCGGATGCGGTGAGGTTGGCAGGGGCCGTGGGCGGCGTGGAGTCAGGGGCGGCCGTGGTTTGGAACGTGCTTGTATAGGACGATACGCCAGTGCTGTTGCGGGCAAGAATGCGATAATAATAGGTGACACCCGGAGTCAGGCCGCTGTCGGCGAAGGAAAGCGAACCTGTTACTTCGGCAATTTTGACAAAGGCTATGCCGTCGCTGCTGCGTTCGATTTCGTAAGTGATGCCGGAATCAGCCGAGCCTTCCCATGTGAGCGTAGTGCTCGTGGCGGTAGTGTTGCTGATGACGGGATTGGCGGGCGTGGCGGGTGGAGGGCTGACAACCACCAAGTCATGTGACGACGAATGCCAAGTGTTGCCGATGTTGTCCTGCGCGGTGAACCGCACTGTGTATGCACCCGCCTGTGTCGGGGTGAGCGTGATCGAGTGCGAGCTTTGCGTCGCCCCGCTCAAGGAAATCCCTCTTGCCACACCGCTTGTGAGCGCACCCAAATTTGACGAACCTGGCGTTGCAATACCTGTTGACGCAGATACCCATTGCCCTCCGGGAGCTTTCCAATCAATGCTGTGCGCCGTGAGCGTGCGATTTTCCGCTTCGTAGGATCCTGCGGCAGCTTCGGATGAATAAGTGCGCGACTGGCCAAGCGTGAGGGTGACTGCACTGTTTGGGTTGATTGTAACCGTGTGCGGTTCGTCCACCCATTCTTCCCAGCAATAATCAGATTCAATCCATTCGCACACCTCCCTTTCTTCATCCACCCACTCTTCTACCCACTCGCAAAATTCAAAATATGTGTAATAGCCTGATTCACCGTCATCGACCCACTCATACTCCGTCCAGCACTCGTAATATGATATCAAATAAGAATCGGTTTCAGTCCAGCAATACTCCTCATAATCCGTCTGGCAGCGGGTGACATATCCGGCTCGCGTTGCAGGTTGGATGAAAAACACCATCACGAGGATTATAAAAAGATTCCGAATCGATTTTTGGAGCTTCATGATGATACGGTATGTTTGCACGCTGACGCTGTCGTGAGGGGTAATACTGTTTGATGTCTTGTTTCGCCAATTGGATTCGGATCAGTTTCCGAGCAGCAAAAGACCTTCAACTGCCCGGCTTACCTATGTTTGTTGATGGCAACCGGAAGCGCGCGTACGAACTGCAACGCATCACCGAACGATGACCCTTTGGGAATTGGGATCCTTGACTGCGGCTACGATTCTGGCCTTTTCAACAGTGCCGTCCTCCGCAGTGACATCGATGTAGATAAAACCTGCGGTGACTTTTTCTGTGGAAATCGCTGTTATGACTATTGGATACGCGCCGTCGTCGTTTTTGGATTGTATCTCAGCGACAAAATTTGGGTCTGTTGAAAACACCGCCGTGGGCCTTACTCCGGCCTGCCTGATGTCGCGGAAAAGCAGCACCTTGCTTCCAGACTGGGCTCCCATCACCCAGTGCGCGTTGCTGGGCGTGACAACGTAATTGGTTGTGCTGGCCACGTTCACCCGGAGCGTAACCGTGGAATTTTGCGGATCGGTGGTGGTAACCGTAATTTTGTAGTTTTGCGGGCCGGCTCGGCTGGTGCGAGTATACCGGGCTTCCAGAACGCCCTCCTCTCCAGGCTGATATGCCTCCTTCTCCATGGTGGAAAGCTTCAGACATGAACAAGAGGGCACTGCCGAGAGGATGGCAATCGGCTCGGCACCGTTGTTCTTAAAGATGAATTTAATGTCCGCCTGTTGTTGATTTACCGCCAAAGTAATCGACTGTTCCATCGGATCCCATTGAATCTCGGCAAACAGTGGGCACAATATTGTAAAAAACACGGCCAGAAAGGTCACAATTTTAGTGTTCATAGGTATGGGTAGTGAGGAACGGCGTATAGGTGGTTGCGTTGCTATGTCACGCCTTTAGAAATACCAACGGAGTTTAATGGGGGAACGGGAAACAAACTTTAAGTGTTTTTATGGTGCCATATTACGGTGTAAAGGATTATTTTTAGAATAAATATTTATTTTAATGATATATCTTTGTTTATTATTGCAAAGCATATAAATTACCATCAGGTATTACGGTCGCCTGGTTATAAATCACAAATAATCAGATAGTTAGGCATATAGCCATCATGTTTTTATAGTATTTCTCAATCAACAGCTGCTAAATAATAACTTTTAAAAAATGATGAATGCAAAAGCTGCATAGCTCTATAGAGAGTGAAGGGATGTTGAGTTGCTTGTGAAGGATGGTGATGAGGAGGTAAACGCACAGAGCGATCCAGAGTGGTGTTTTCACGGCGTTGGGGTGAAATTACCCCGATTTGTGGAAGGGGTGGCTGGCAAAGCCAAAAAGCGGGCGATATTGTCACCGTGCATTTCTGCGGTTTCGGACGCTTTTTATTTCATTCGCGGTTCTTTGGAAAATCCCCCCTGGCCCGATCTTTGTCTCGCTTACAAAAGAACCATCCACGGTATGAACCAGAATGATGTTTACATTGCCGTCACGGGCATATTCATAACGGAAAACGTCATCCTCAGTGAGCACGACCGGTGCTCGACCAACCGCAACGCCTCGCTTTGCGTCGTCACGTGGCGCCCACCTATATATCCCCGATGCGCCATTGCTCCCATGCCAGCCAGTCAGCAATGCATCATCATACTCGAATTGTGTCCGCACCCCAGAGATATTCTCAACACGCAAAAGACGATGATCATGACTCCACTCAAAATTGCATTTTCTATCGCCTGAAAATATCAAGTGTTGAAGCAGTCCGTTTTCGGCGTATCCGATGCGCGCGACTGCAATGCGGGCATCACCAGCCAGCCTTGAGATTTCCAGAATAGACTCCCTGTCGCTGACGACAGCGAATCTCCCCAGTTGTGCATCGGTGATAGTTTCAAGGAAGCCGTCCTTATACCGCCAAACCGAACCCTGGCAGGTTTTTATTTCTATAACGCCGGATTCAAAAACGTTTACGGATGAACCGTCATTGCCGTCACCAAATCCCATGTCTTGTCGGAGATACCTCATTTTCTGGCCAGCCGGTTTGACCCAGACCAATTGATCGTGGGATTCGAAATAAACGCATGTCCGCAACCCGGTTACACTCCACTCGCTTCTGGCACTCCGGTTGCTGCCAATGCGAATTCCATGCGTCAGCTGGAAATTAAATCCCAACTTAGAAAGCACGGATACTCCACCCAGCTCCAGCGACAGTCGCGGCAAGCCATTCATATCAACCTTGCCCATGTTCAACAGGATTTCTGAGCGCAAAACGCGCTGCTCGGCATTGGCAGTCGAAAAGATTACAGGATTGCTTGCAGGAGAGATTAACCGTCCTCCCTGGGACGAATAAACCAGTTTAGCCCCCATCTTCGCTGTCCAAATACGCCATGCACGATCATACTGGGACGTATCCGCTAACGGCAAACAGACCGCCATTTCGTGATTAGCAGGCGGATTACCTTCCGGAGGGTATACAGAAGGATATAAAACGATTGTTTTTTTCAATCCTCCCCCACCCAATCGAACGCGGCTCGCATGAAAACCCGAATAAACACAAACCTCAGGCCGCAAGCTGGTATGCGGATCTGAACAATGCCACGGCGCATACACAATCAGCGATTCCGAAGAAAAAACATCAAAGGAAGATGCAGATGCCCGAATCGACTTGCCATAGTAGGTGCCAAAGATTGTGCCATCGACCCATAAAGCACTTGGATTGTCCGCAGCTGTGCAGGCATCACGCCTTGAAAGCTTCACCACATCAGCGCCATCCAAGGGTTTTGCCTGCCAGTAAGTGTTTTTTGCCGCAGCATATCCAGCACTGAGCGCGCCAGCCACAATAAACAGTGCCAAGCCAACACCGCAGATACAGCTTCCCAGTGTCCCCTTGTTTCGGATTCCAATGACGAAAAGAGAAATCGCCGATGCGGAGGGAAGCAGCCACAGCGACCACTCATACCAGCAACAGGTCCAGATATTGCCTATCATCCATGCGATTACGCACGAACCAGCAGCTACACACCAACTATGTTTGCGCATCGTGACCGCGATGGCCACCGCGACCAGGAGAACCGATAACGATAAAAATAATGCCGGGACTCCGTGATTAACCGTGAGTTCCAGATAGCCGTTTACGAAGCTTGTTGGCCTTACTGTTTGCTCAATTGACTGATACCAATTAACATAGGCCATTCCACCTTGCTTGAAACCCCATCCTGCGAATGGAGAGTCCCAGATCATTGCGAGGCCGCCTCGCCACAGTTCCAAACGATTGGATACTGACATATCTTGGGCCAGATATCCGGGCGAAACCCGACCTGCAAATCCAGTGAACACACAAATGAAAAGAATCAATCCGACTCGTACGATCAGATTTAGCCCTTTGCGCCTGAGTCCATTCCAGTTACCCTGCTTCACCACTGTAAAAAAGCATAGCAACGCACACAAGGCTGCGAGTAACCCTCCCCGCGAGTAAGTTTTCACAAGCACAAACCAACTGCACAGCTCCAAACCGTAGAGTAATGCAAGCCCTCCAATGCGCAAGCCCAGCCTGTTTGAACGCGCCCAACGAAGTTCCACCAGCCAGAGCCACACAAGAGCACACGAAAAAAAACAAGCCATGAAGTTAGGGTTTCCCCAATACACGCTCCAACGTAAATGACCGTTGTAAAAATACTCGGCAGGCATGTGTCAAATCTTACTAAGTTTTAAAATACAGAACACAAGTCATAGATTGCGTATTTGATCACGGATTTGCTTAACTGCATCTTAATGAGGATTCCTTCTGCTTTTTCCCCTTTGCCTGTGTCTGTCAATTCGGGGCAGCCTCAAAACCGGCTCTTATACGGTCAATCAAGTCGCTTACATGACTGGATTTTCGGACCACAGCCATTTGACGGCTCAGTTCAAACGACAGTTCGGGGTGCCGCCTCGTGCCTACCTGCCACGAATTCGCACGGTTTAACCCAAGAAAATCGTGGATAAATAAAAGACGTACGATGGACGGTGGTCTATGATTGATACCTAAAAACGGAGTGCTTATTTTGGCACTATCGCCACGTAAAATCAGCAAAGTGGTGCTCCCGTCGTCAGGCCGGGGCGGAGCACTTGATCCAACCCTCAACTTATAGTGTTCTATGTCTCATTTGTCCCCGCCCGTTCACCTCATTATCACGTTACCCCTTAGCGATTATACTATCTATACGCAGGCTGTTCGCCTCCTGGGACGCATAATGGGCAAAAAGGCGCCCAACCCAATCGCACTGATCGTCCATACCCTCCGTCGCCGTGATGCTCGCGGCCTGGTTGAAGACTACTTGGAAGCAGTGGGATGGCCGTTGGAGACGCGGGGATCCCATGCTTCAAAGAACCGGACCACGCATCGGAGCCAAACCGAACGCCGACGGGGAACACTGACTCGCACTGGCCTCGGCTCCCCAAGTCGAAATTGACATCACCGCACCGGTTTCGTGCTGAAGTCCGCCAGTTCTGCCACGAAGTCGTTGGCGTGGGTAAACCCGGTGAACGGCAGTTTACGCAGAAATGGTTTCCCTGTGCGGCGGGGATGGCGGATCACCGCCCTGCCCTCCGGCAACGCCTGAAGTTGCGTGGGTTTGAACCACGGCTCATCGATCATCTGCCAGTTTCGCGATGTCCGGCCGGCACTGATACCGCCACTATATCGGCGGAGTTCCCGTCCGCCCATTTTTTCCGAGATGATCTTTGCTCCTTTCTCATCCGCGGCTCGAAAATGAATCTGCGTGCGCAGGTTGGCCATAAAAACATCTGCTTTGCGCTCGGTTTCGAACGCGGCATAGAATGACAAAGGTGTTTGCGTCGCGGAAATCAGGCAAGCCCCCGCCTCACGCAATTCATCAACCGTGGCGTGGTCAGCGAAACCATCTTCGGAGACAAGCGTGGTCTTCTGACCTTCGTCGAGAACGAGCACGATCAGATTGCGTCGATGCAGTTCCTCGGATTCGAGATCAAACCGCCGGAAGGCATGAAGAAAGAACAATTGCTTCGCGAGGAGATTGAGGTAGCGGCGTTCGACTTGGTAGGTCTGTGGAATCGACAGACAAATGAGCCGCCCCTCGTCGACCTCAGCTAGGGAGAAGTTCGGTTCCACCGAGCAAAAGACTTCGGCAATGTCCGGCGGCGTGTAAGGTCGCAGGTAGTTCGCTACGGTGTAGACCGTGCCACTCTTCTGTTCAGGTGGTTGCTCGGCAAAATCCTTAAAGTATTGCCGCTCCATTTCGGCGGCGCGACCCGGTCGCTCGGCGAGCCGGGCCAGCACCATCGCGAGATCGCTGGAGACGCAGATCATATCGTGCACGTTCGCGAGAGTCACCGGCAAATCCGCCGCTTCGAGGGCGTGCATCGCATGGGTAATGACATCGCGGGCGGTTTCTTTGAAAAACGTCTGACCGCCACGTTGTCCGGCGGCCGTCGCAGTATCCACAATCATCTTCGCGTAGGTGGTCCATGGCACGTCGGGCATGGAGAGCAGATTCAGGCGCAGAGGAGGGCTCCAATTGCCAAGAGGAATATGCGTCGGCCGCACCCGAATGAGCCGCAGGCTTTCTTCCTGGCCCAAGCTGCGCGCCATCGCGGAAAGTGGTTTCCACAACGCTCCTTTGGAGTCCACCGCGAGAATGCCGGTATCGGGCAAAGTCGAGCGCAAGCCGTGGACGATGGGCACGACGGCTCGTGCGGTTTTGCCCGTGCCGGTCGCTCCCGTAATGAGAAAATGGCAGCACGCTTCGTCCCGGGTCCAAGTGAGCCCCCAGAGCTCAAGCGCGAACTGCTGTGCCGATTCGCCCCATCGGTCGAGTGATTCAAATGCGCTCCAAATGGCCTGTGCCAGCGCGGCCACCGCCAACCAGTATCCTGGCATGCCCGGAAGCAGGCTCCGGGCGCTAAATGCCACACCTAGGCAAATGACGACCACCCCCACCGCCTTCATGCGCGAAAGAGAACGATGGCACCAATCGCGCCCAATGCGACACCGGTGAGCAAAGTGGCAAGGAGGTGCCGACGTCGGGCAACGCGGAATGTCCGGGCGGCCAAGCCCAGAACCTTTTCCATCGCCCGGAGGCGTTCGACGGCATTGGTCACCGGCTGCCGCAATTGCGTTTCAAGCTCCTTGCCGAAGATCGCTGGACGGTTGACCATTTCCTGCTGCATTTGGTTGAGCACGGCGTTGACTCCGGCGATAGCATCAGCGGAATCCGCCAAAACTTCAATGCGCGCATCCAAGGCCGTCTTCATTTCCACAATGGCGGCCTGCAAGATGTCCTCCGATGCTTTTACCCGTTGCCAGTGCCAGGCGATGAGCAAATAGACCGGATCATCGGGATGCAGGCGGTAGTGAGACGATACCCACTGTAATTCTTCCGGCAGACTGGCCGGGTCGATCAGATCCTCGGGCTTCATCCGATGAGCAGCGCTCGGGCTTTCGTAAACTCAGCCGCCATGCGTTCGTGGAAGCGGACGCAACGGGATCGGTCGAGGAGATGAAGCTGTTCGCTGGCGCGACCGCGTCCGACGGTGAGATTGGCCTGCTGGAGCCGGTTGCGTGTGACCTCGAACAGACAAGGGACATCGATCTCGACGGCTCCCAGTTCTTGCAGACGCCGGCGCGAATTACTCTGTGTAAACAGGGGGAGCGTGTCGCTGTCGCGCAGGTTGCGCGCGACCAGCCAGCGCACGCATTCGCCATAGGCGTCGAGTAATTCCGCGATCTGCGAATTCGCATCTTTATCGTCGGTGCCGATGAGGACGAACACGAGGGCGAGATCCAGTTCGCCTTGGAGTTGCGGAAGCCGAGCCTCGTCGAGATAAGCGAGCACCTTGCCGCCGCCGGTAGCACGGTTATCGACGAGTACCGTGTCAGCGTCGTCCAAGGCGTGGACCATGCGGTCGAGGACTCCGAGCTTGTCCACGTCCACATCGGTATCGATGAACTCGGCCTCCGGTACGAGCCGGTTGAAGGTCGAATTGGCATGGTCCAAATCGAATGCCTTCACTCGGGCGCCTTCGTCGCCCAAGTAATCGTAGAGCAGCGCGGCGACAAAGCTCTTGCCGATGCCGCCTTTGTCTTGAGGGAAGAGAATGATGCGTTTCGTCGGATTCATGGCTGCATTGGTCAGTAGTTATCGCGGGCAATTTTGGGGCCGCGTTTCCCCAAGCTCCCTACGCTCGATCCCGGCGCGGAAACCCCAAAAGTTGGAGCGCCGGCTGACGAGCCTGCCGGTCGTCTGCCAGCCACATTCGTCGTTGTGGTCGACGGCGATTGGCGGACGCGCTCGATTTCGGCTTTGGTAAAGTTCCGCCGGCAAAAAACGCCTACGGCGGCGGGTGACACCTTGAGGCCGTGGCGGTTCAAGGTCGCTGCAATCTGCTCGTAGCTCATGAACTTCGCCCGTTGGAGCAGGAGCACGTCGCGATACGGAGCCAGCAGGCCGCGGTTATGAGCGGTCGGGTCGTAACGCTGGGCATCCTCCAGCAGTCGGGCATATAGTTCGGGCGAATCCATTGGCGGGCAGTATCGTTTCTCTTGGGATTAAAGTAAAACAAAATATTATGGGTTTATAAATAACCGGAATGACAATATAGTGGTGATCGAGTAGTGGTGTAGTGGCGAAATTCGCTCCGCTACCTAACGGACGTTAGGGGTGGCGTGTCACGCATTTCATAGGTGATAGGTTTAAGGCGGATGCTTCAGTGAGATCATCGGTTCCTTGAATGATGAGCAGTAAACTGCGCAAAAAAATTTGCTGCGGATGCGTCCCTAACTTAAATTTTATGGGTTTACTCTCGCTTTTCTTATGGGTTTATGTTTCATTCCCAGCATGGTTAGATTTGATAAGCCCTGCATTCGCGTGGATGCCGCCGTAAACTACTTCCGGCAGCATTTGCGCGTGGGCGACTATCTGACTGAAGAAGGTCAGGCGGAGATGGTCTGGTTCGGCCAAGGCGCCGCGCGGTTGGGTTTGAACAGGGTATGCCAATTGGAGGCATTGGAGCGACTGTGTGCCGGTCAGCATCCGGCAACGGGAGAAAGACTCGGAGTAAGGGACAAAGGAGCCAAACGCCGAGTCTGTTACTTCGGGCAGATTTCGGCGCCCAAGGACGTTTCGATTGCGCTGCTGGTCGGCGGTGATCGACGGATTGAGGCGTGGTGGCAGGAAGCGGTGCAGGAAACCTTGCAGGAGGTCGAGGCGGTGACAGCGACCCGCGTGCGACGGGGCGGCGTCAACGCGGACCGGGTGACGGGCAACATGGTGGCGGCGGTGGTCACGCATGATTCCAGCCGGGCGCTCGATCCCCAGTTGCATACCCACATGTGCATTCTCAACGTCACTTTCGACTCGGCGGAGCAGCGTTGGAAGGGCGTCCAACCCTACGGGTATCTCCGGCATCAGGGGTATTTCCGCGAGGTGTGCTACAACCGTCTCGCGCAACGGATGCGCGAGGGTGGTTACGAACTCGAACGCCAGTCCGGCATCGGTTTCACCATTCGGGGATTTCCGGAACGCCTGCGAACGGAGTTCAGCGAACGGCGGACGGAGATTC
Organism: Termitidicoccus mucosus; assembly: GCF_038725785.1. GTDB lineage: Bacteria > Verrucomicrobiota > Verrucomicrobiia > Opitutales > Opitutaceae > Termitidicoccus > Termitidicoccus mucosus. Next base: position 7,547,053 of record NZ_CP109796.1, on the reverse strand, counting down.
TGGCGGCGGCCCGCGAACGCGGAGCCGCGACACAAGACGAGCTTCAAGCCATCACGGCGGAAACGCGGGCGGCAAAGACCCACGCAACGTCCGCAAGTTTGCGGACGGGATGGGAAGCGCGGGCGGGCGACGACCTGGCCGTCGTGCGCACCGTGATTGCCGGCACAATGGGCAAGCCGGTTCCGCCGCCCGAGATGAGCGCCGACGAGGCGCTGACCGCGACGGCGGACCATGTTTTCGAGCGCAAGTCCGTAGTTGTATCACGTGATCTGCTTCGGGAAGCCTTGATCTACGGGCGAGGCTCCGTGCCGCTCGCCGATCTGCGGGTCGCCCTGAAGCAGCAGGTTGCTTCCGGTGTCCTCCGGGAGGCGGGGGAGGAAATCGCCGCCACCGCGGCCTTGCAGGCGGAAGAGGAGTTCATCGCTTGGGCGAATGCCGGCCGGACGAGTTGCGGTGCGTTGGGCACGCTTCCAGCCGGAGCGGAATTGTCGGAAGAGCAACGCCGGGCGGTGGAGGGCATGCTTGGCTGCAATTCACGGGTGATGATCCTCGCCGGTGATGCCGGAACCGGGAAGACGAACAGCCTAAAGTCAGTCGTGGCCGGCATCGAGCAGGCGGGCGGACGGGTCTTCGGGTGCGCTCCTTCTTCCGGGGCGGCCGATGTGCTGCGTCAGGAACTCACCCCGCATGCCGACACGTTGCAGCAACTACTCGTCAACGAATCGCTTCAACGGGCCACACGCGACCGCATCTTGCTCGTGGATGAAGCCGGCTTGATTTCCGTGAAGCAGATGCGAGACCTCTGTCGGCTGGCGGCAGCGAATGACAATCGGGTCATCCTGATTGGAGACATCAAGCAGCATTCCTCAGTCGAAGCCGGCGACGCCTTGCGCTGTCTGCAAAAATTCGCGCAGGTGCCGGTCTTCCGCCTGACGCAAATCCGCCGGCAACGTTCGCCGGAGTATCGCCGGGCGGTGGCTCTGCTTGCCAAAGGTGACGCATTTGGGGCTTTCAACCATTTTTCTCGGCTCGGCGCGGTAAAGGAAATCCCGCAGGAGGACGTGTTGTTCCAAACGGCCGCGAGCGCCTACGTCGCTCATGTCCGCCGCGCCGAATGCTGCCTGGCGATTTCGCCGGTCTGGAAAGAAATCCATGCCTTTACCGACATCGTGCGCGGTCAACTGCGGGAGGCTGGCCTTTTGCAAGGCGACGGACGCCACCTGTCCACGGTCTTTTCGCTGCAATGGACGAAGGCGCAAATGCGGGACGCGCGAAATTATCAGCCGGGCCAGGTGCTGCTGTTTCATCGCTCGTCGGGTTCGTATGCCAAAGGGGATCAACTCACGGTTGTGCGGCGTGATGGCGCGGTTCTGCTGCTGCGCTTTGAGGATGGCGGAGAAGCATGGTTCAGCCCGTGTCACAATCGCGGTTTCGATGTCGGAATTCGGCGCGAGATTGAGGTCGCAGCCGGAGACCGCCTTTTGATTCGGGCCAATCAGAAGACGGCGCGGCTGCGCAACGGAGACTTGGTTGAGGTCGCTGGTTTTGCGCCGGACGGGAGCATCACCCTGCGAGATGGGCGCTCGATTCCTTCCTTGTTTCGGGAGTTTTCGCATGGCTATGCGACGACCTCGCACGCGGCCCAAGGCAAGACCGTCGATCATGGGATCTTATTACTGGGACGCGCGGGCATCCTGGCGGCCGATCTGAAACAAGCCTACGTCTCCAACTCCCGTTTTCGGGAGAGTCAGAAAATCTACGTCGCCGACCAGCGGGCCGCCCGCGAGGCGATGATGGAATCCGGTGACCGCAAACTCGTGCTCGAAATGCCTCCACCGGCTAACCGCGCTTTGCGTCCGGTTCGGACCGGCATCCGGATGGTGGCAGGAGGTGTGGTGGCATGAGCATTCATCAGCATCCCACGAAGGTGCCGTTGGCTCCGCCCGCGCCGCATGTGTGGGGTGAACTGGCGTCGGAGCATCAGACGGCGGGAGCCGTGCGGTTCGTGCTCAGCGACCGGGTAGTCTCGTTTCCCATTGGCGAGTTGAAGCGGTGGGAGCATATCGCCGGCAATCCGGAGCGACTCGTTATCACCGCTGGTCAGGAAATCGTGACGGTCGAAGGTCAGGAGCTGTCCATCGTGCGCTCGGCGCTGGATGAGTCGCGATTGATCGAACTTCGGCAGCACGAGCGAAAACCCGCCGCCCGCAACGGTCCGACGGTGCGGCGAATAATGATTGAATCGAGATGAGGCATGGCGCTAAGGAAGATCAACGACGATCAACTCGATTTCTTTGCCGAGCTAACCCATGAACGGACTCCTCGCATACGGACGGATGGCGGAAGCCCATTGGCGGGAACATTGCCCGCAGATGGTACGTGGCTTGGAAACGGAGGGCCGGTTACAGGAAGCCCTGCTGGAAGCGCAGGAGCGCACGGCGGAAGAAATGGATCAACTCCTGCGGGACTTTCGCAAGCAGGGGCTGACACCGGAACAGGCGCACAGCCGGGCGTGGGAACTGGTGCGGGAGAAATACATCCTGCTTCCCCCGGAGCAGAACTGATTTCGCAGTTCAACGGACGAAATTACCGTCCGACCGAGACCGACCAAGTCGGGACCGGATCCCTGAAGCAGAAGTATCGGCAGAATGTCGCGGCCATTGCACGCCTTCGCCTGATTGAGGCGGAGCAGCGTTCGGCGACCACCGAGGACAAGTCCATCCTGATCCGTTTCGTCGGCTGGGGCGGAATGCCGCAGGTCTTCGCCGACGAAAAGGAAGCGCCACAGTGGGCGGCGGAACAGGCCGAGCTGAGGAACCTGCTCACGCCGGAGGAATTCACATCAGCACGCGCCTCGACACTCAATGCCCACTATACGTCGCCGCCCGTGATTCGGGCGATGTATGCGGGCTTGGAACGGCTGGGGTTCCGGGGAGGCCAGATTCTGGAGCCGGCCTGCGGACTCGGTCACTTTTTTGGCTTCATGCCGCCTGAAATGCACGGGCGTTCGCAGCTCACCGGAATCGAGCTTGACGGGCTCACCGCCCGGCTGGCTCGGACGATCTATCCCGCCGCTGACATTCGGGCGGAGGGATTCGAGACCGCGCTCCTCGCGACCAATTCGTTCGACCTGGCGGTCTCGAACATCCCTTTCGGCGACTATCGCCCCCACGATCCACGTTTCAACGCACGGCGATTCCGTATTCATGATTACTTTTTTGTCGCCGCGCTGGCACGGGTGCGTCCCGGGGGATTGGTCGCATTCATCACGTCCCGGGGCACACTCGATAAACGGGAAGACGGCTTGCGCGGATTGCTCGCCGGGGAGGCCGATCTCGTCGGGGCGTTGCGGTTGCCCAACACCGCCTTCCTGCACAATGCGAATACGCGGGTGACGACCGACATTGTGTTCCTGCGCAAGCGACTTCCGGGAGAAAAGCCCGGCGGATTGGCCTGGTTGGAGAGTCGGCCGCTCCAAGTCGAGAAAGGAGAGCCCCTCTTCGTAAACGAATATTACCACGCCCATCCCGAGCACATGCTCGGTAAAATGCAACGTCGGGAACATGGTATGTATGGGCGGGATGAGGCCGAACTCGGCGACGACGGCCGGGATTTGAGCACGGCGTTGACGCGGGCGATCCAGTCGCTGCCAACCGGCCTCTACCGATCGGCAACCGGCTTGGCGGCGAAACAGACGCTGCCCGCACCAGCGAATTTGAAGCCGGGGGCCTACATTGCTCTGGACGACGGAGACCTCGGACAAAGGGAGGGCGCCGAGTTGGTCGTCCTGACGGATCTTCCAGCCCAAACCCTGCGCCGGATTCGCGGGATGTTACGCGTGAGAGAGGCCGCGCGCGCGTGCCTCGCGGTACAAGTTCAAAACCAAAGCGAAGAGGCCATTCTGGCGACGCGGGAACGACTCGATGAGGCGTATGATCGGTTCGTTGGGCAATTTGGCCCGATCTCTTCGTCAGCCAATGTTCGCGCTTTCGTTGGCGATCCCGATCTACCGCTGCTGCTCTCGCTCGAAAACTACAATGAGGACAACGATACGGCGACGAAGACGGCGATCTTCCGTGAGCGCACCATCGATCACCGCCGTCCCATTGAGCAAGTGGCGAGCCCGCGCGAAGCTCTGGTGGTCACGCTGAATGAGCGGAGTCGCGTTGATCTCGACCACATCGCGAAGCTGCTGGGCAAGCCTCCGGATCAGTTCCTGCCGGACCTGCAAGGGCTCATCTTCCTCAATCCCGACACCCGGTGTTGGGAGCCCGAGGACGAGTATCTTTCCGGCAACGTTCGCGAAAAGCTGGCGAAGGCCGAGATGGCTGCGAAGCGCGACGCACGGTTTCATGGCAATGTCGAAGCGCTTCGGGCCGTGCAACCCGACCCGCTCGCAGCCAATGAGATCGACGCCCGGCTGGGCGCGGTCTGGATTCCGGCATCGGATATTGCCCAATTCGCGCGAGAACTGCTGCGGAGCGGCCGTGAGGACGTGAAGGTCGGTCATGCTGCGCAACTCGGATTGTGGAGTGTCGAGGCCAGTTACTACGCCAAGACGGGAGTGGCCAACCGGAGCGAATGGGGAACCGAACGGGTGCCTGCCCATGAGTTGCTGGAACATGCGCTCAATCTTCGCACGCCAACGGTCTATGACTATGACGAAAAGAAAGTCGCTCATCTCAACGTTGTCGCGACGGAGGCCGCGAGAGAGAAACAGCAGAAGATCAAAGACCGCTTCATTGAATGGATTTGGAGCGACGATGCGCGGCGTGAACGTCTCGTGGCGGCCTACAATCGTGAGTTTAATTGCTATCGGCTACGCTCGTTCAACGGCGATCACCTGACGCTGCCTGGTGCCAGCCCGGCCATTGCGCTCCACGCGCACCAGAAAGCGGCGGTGTGGCGGATTCTCCAGACACCGAATACGCTCCTGGCCCATGTTGTTGGCGCAGGCAAGACCTATACGATGGTGGCGGCCGCGATGGAGTTGAAGCGGCTTGGGTTGGCCAAAAGCCGCTCTTCGTGGTGCCCAATCACATGCTGGGACAGTTCTCGTCCGAACTGCTCACGCTGTATCCCGCCGCGAATATTCTGGCGGCAGGAAAAGCCGATTTCGAGAGCGCACGCCGGCGGGAATTGATGAGCCGCATCGCCACCAATAATTGGGATGCCGTCATTGTCACGCACTCCGGCTTTGAGCGCCTGGCCATATCGTCGCAGGCCCAGAAAGGTTTTATTCAGGAGCAGCTCGATGATCTCGAAACCTGCATTCGGGAGCAAAAAGGACAGGACTCGGGCACGCGGCTGGTGAAGCAACTGGAGGCGTCCAAGAAGCGTCTGGAGGCCAGGCTCAAGACCTTGGCGGCGGAACATCGCAAGGACGACACGTTGACCTTCGAGGAGTTGGGTGTGGACCGCCTTTTTGTCGATGAAGCCCACGCCTACAAAAATCTTTTCTATGTCACCAAAATGACGCGCGTGGCAGGCCTTCCGCAGACGGCCTCGGAACGCGCTTTTGACATGTTCCTGAAAGTGCAGCACGTGCAGCGTGCCAACGGCGGCGGAGGCGTTGTGTTCGCGACTGGAACGCCGATCACGAACACGATGGCGGAGATGTTCACCATGCAGCGCTTCCTGCAAATGGACACGCTGGCGAGCCGACATCTGCGGCATTTCGATTCGTGGGCGGCGACTTTCGGCGAATCGGTCACGGCACTCGAACTCGCTCCGGACGGCGCCGGGTATCGATTGAATACGCGGTTTGCTCGCTTCGTGAACGTGCCCGAGCTCATGCACATCTTCCGGCAGGTGGCCGACATTCAGACTGCGGACATGCTCAAACTGCCGATTCCGAAAATCGAGGGCGGACGCCCGCGGATCGTGCGCGCACCTGCGACGCCCCAGTTGAAGGCGTTGGTCGCCTCCCTGGCCGCTCGGGCAGAGAGGCTCAAAACCAATCACGTGCCGCCGTGGGAGGACAATATGCTCAAAATTACTGGCGAGGGCAGGAAAGCGGCGCTCGACCTTCGACTCGCGCTCGGCCCGCTTGAGGACAATCCGGCCTTCAAGGTAAACCAGGCGGTGCGGGAAATCTTCGCGATCTGGGATTCGTCGCGCGAGCAACGCCTCGCGCAGCTTGTCTTTTGCGACCTCTCCACCCCGAAAGGTCCCGGTCAGGGTTTCTCTGTTTACGACGACATCAAAACCAAGTTGGTCAGGCTCGGCGTTCCCGCTGCCGAAATCGCGTTCATTCAGGACTACGACAGCGATGCGGCCAAGCTGACCCTCTTCAAAAATGTCCGTTCCGGCAAGGTCCGCATCTTGGTCGGTTCGACCGCAAAAATGGGCGCTGGCACAAACGTTCAGGCCAAGCTGGTGGCCTTGCATCACCTGGATGCCCCTTGGCGGCCTGCCGACATCGAACAACGCGAAGGTCGGATTCTCCGGCAGGGAAACAGCAATCCCGTGGTGCAAATCACCCGCTACGTGACGGAGGGCAGTTTCGATGCGTATATGTGGCAAACGCTCGAAACGAAAGCGAAGTTCATCGCCCAGATCATGACCGGAGAATGCTCGGCCCGGCGGATCGAGGACCTTGATTCACCGGCGTTGACCTATGCCGAGGTGAAAGCGATCGCATCCGGCAATCCGCTCGTGATTGAGAAAGCGAAAGTGGATGCCGAAGTGATGCGTCTCGGGCGGCTCCGTGGTCAGCATGGCGAGGATCAATACAACGCCCGGCGAAGGCTGCGGATGATGGAAGAGGATGTGCAACGGCTGGAGCGCGCCATCGTCGGGCATCGAACTGACCTTGAACGCCGGGTGGATACCCACGGTGATAAGTTCGTCATAAAACTGGTCGGCCGCACGTATGGGGATCGAGCCGAGGCGGGAACGGCATTGATCGGCTTGGTGGATCGCCAGCGTCATGCGCGCGGACCGGTGGAGTTGGGGCACTTCGCGGGCTTCCGTTTGGCATTTCGGCCCACCGTGCCGGACAAGCTCACATTGCATGGAACCATGACCTACGACGGCAACGTCTCAATCAGCCCGGCGGGAATCATCGGTTCCTTGGAGCACGCCATGCGTTCCATCGAAGAACGGATCGGGCGGGCGCAGGAACAGTTAACGCAGACCAAGAAATCAATCGGAGAAATCGCGGCCTTGGTGGATCGCCCATTTGAGCACGAGGCTCGTTACCACGAGGCCGTCGCGCGCCAGGCAGAGCTGGTCGAAACGCTGGACTTGACCCGGCCCCAAGCGCCCGGCTCCGGGGATCTCACCACAGAATCTAGCTCAACAGTCGAAGCTGATATACCTCCAAGTCAAGAAGCGGCTAAGAAAGCAATAAATGAAAGAAAGGAAAGGGTTTCTTCTCCAACTCGTCCGGGTGTCATTCGTAGCGATGTCCTACGGCCTAGAATCGTCGTGTGACCTGTTAACCCTAAATGGAATATGGATACCGGTTCTTCCCCTCCACGATTAACGATTGAGCGTCTGACCTACTCGGTGGAAGAGTCGGCCGCTGCTCTTGGAGTCAGCAAGCCAACCATCTATCGATTAATTGCCCGTGAAATTCTGCGCCCGATTCCGGGTTTGCGGCACAAGCGAATCCCTTGCGATCAAGTGCGGCGTTTTGCTGCCGGCGAAGTTCACGGTTTGAATTAGAGAAAGCTGCGTCGTGCACAGAATGTGTGATGGTGCGATCACTTGCGCGCATTGGAGAGCTTCGGCGCGTGCCGATTCCCTATTGGAGATTGAGAGCCATACGACAGATGCTGAATCACTTTGGCATTGTGTCGTTTGATGGATGGAGGTGGCAAAAAGGCTCTTCCCGAGCAGTACCTTTTGTGCAAACTGATGGCCATGTTTTTCTCGGTTCAAACAGCGACTCAAGTTGGCGTAAGGCAGCTCAAAGGGATCGGTATGGATTTATACCGTTTTTGGCCTTCTTTTATACCACTTTTCTTATACCAGGGGTCCCTAAAAATGGGCCAAAATGAGGTTACTTGGGATTCTTGGCTCTCGTTTTCAGAGGAAGTTTTCAGAGGAGAGATCAAATTAGAGAAAGTGAGATCAAAATGAAGATTTACTTCATGGGCATCTGCGGCACGGCGATGGGCAACGCCGCGCTGCTCGCGCGCGCCGCCGGACACGACGTGCTCGGCGCGGACACCGGTGTTTATCCGCCGATGAGCACCGTGCTCGCCGCCGCCGGCATTGCTCTCCACGAAGGCTACGACCCCGCGCGCCTCGCCGCACTCGCACCCGATCTCGTTGTCATCGGCAACGCCATGAGCCGCGGCAATCCCGAGGTCGAGTGGCTCCTCGAAACCCGCGCCCTGCCCTTCACCTCGCTGCCCGCGATGCTGCACGACCACGTGCTCGCCGGGCGCCGCAACATCGTCGTCTGCGGCACCCACGGCAAGACCACCACCACCGCGCTCACCGCCTTTCTGCTCCGCGAAAACGGCCGCGACCCCGGCTTCCTCATTGGCGGCGTCCCGCAGGACCCGCCGACCGGCAACCACCTCGGCGCGCCCGCCGATCCGTTTGTCATCGAGGGCGACGAATACGACAGCGCCTTTTTCGACAAACGCTCGAAATTCATCCACTACGCGCCGCGCATCGCCGTGCTGAACAATCTCGAATTCGACCACGCCGACATTTTCCGCGACCTCGCCGACGTGCGCCGCACCTTCGAGCACCTGACGCGCATCGTCCCGCGCAACGGCGCCATCATCGCCAACGGCGACGACCCCAATCTCGCGCCCGTTCTCGAAAACATCCGCTGGTGCAAAATCCTCCGCGTCGGCACCGGCGGGAACAATTTCGTCCGCATCACCGATTTCACCGAGACCGCGGACGGCTCCGCCTTCACGCTGCTTTGGGACGGAGCGGAATGGGCGCGCATCCACTGGCAACTTCCCGGCCTCTACAACGCCCGCAACGCCGCCATGGCCGCCACGGCGGCGGCGATCGCCGCCGCTGGATTTTCGATTTTCGATTCTCGATTCTCGATTGGGGAGCTTCCGCTCCCGTCCGCATTTGGCGTGGCAACGCCTTCAATCGAGAATCGAGAATCGAGAATCGAAAATCCAGCCCTCCGCATCCCGCATTTCTTCCACCTCGCCTCCCTCTCCCGCTTTCGCGGCGTGCGCCGCCGCCAGGAAACGCTCCTCGCCACGCCCGCGCTCACCGTCGTCGAGGATTTCGGCCACCACCCCACCGCCATCGCCGAGACGCTTCGTTCCTTCCGCAACCGCTTTCCCGTCTCCACGCTCACGGCGGTCTTCGAGCCGCGCAGCAACACCGCGCGCACCAACCGGCTTCAGGACGACTTTGCCCGCGCCCTCGAAAACGCGCACGAGGTCTTTCTCGGCCCGGTCAACCGCGCCGAGAAACTCGCCGACGACGCCCGCTTCGACACGCGCCAAGTCGCCCGCCAGCTTGCCGCCAAAAACGTGGACGCCCGCGCCTTCGACACCAACGCCGCCCTACGCGACGCCCTTGCCGCCGCCACGCTTCCGTCCAAACCGGCGCAGCCGCGCGTGATTATCTTTTTCAGCAACGGCTCCTTTGACGGCATCATCACCGACTACGTCCGCGAGGCCGGTTTCCGCTGCCCGCCTTGATAGGTTCAGCAGGATGTCCCGGAAACAAGTCCTGCGAAATCGCGGATGCAGTCTGGCGCGCCGGCTCATCTCTCCCCGACATGCCGCCTCAATTCGCGCCGGCATTGCATTGCGCCGCATCCGCGAAAACGCAAATAACCTTTTCTCTTCACCTTTCCCCTGCTCCGCGCCACGCTTTCCCATTTTCACCACTTTCCAACACCCGTCCGCCATGTCGATGACACCGCTCGAAGAAATCCGCCACTCCTGCTCGCACATCCTTGCGACCGCCGTCCTCCGCGTCTTCCCCGACGCGAAGCTTGATATCGGCCCCCCGACGGACACCGGTTTTTACTACGACATCGATCTCGACCACAAACTCACCGCCGAGGATCTCGCGCGCCTCGAGGCCGAGATGAAAAAGGTCATCGACGAAAACCAGGCCTTCACCCGCCGCGAAGTCTCCCGCGGGGAAGCCACCGAGCTCATCAAGAAAATCGGCCAGGAACGCTACAAGCTCGGCCGGCTCGCCGACATCCCGGAGGGCGAGGCCATTTCCTTTTATCAGAACGGCGAGTTTATCGACCTCTGCGCCGGCACCCACGTCCGCTACACCAAGCAGGTCAAGGCCTTCAAACTCCTCTCCATCGCCGGCGCCTACCACCGCGGCGACGAACGCAACAAACAACTCCAGCGCATCTACGGCACCGCCTTCCCCTCGAAGGACGAACTCGCCCAATACCTTGACCGCCTCGAACAAGCCAAACTCCGCGACCACCGCAAACTCGGCCGTGAACTCAAGCTTTTCCACATCGACGAGGATGTCGGCCAAGGCCTTATCCTCTGGACTCCCGCGGGTTCGATCCTGCGCCAGGAACTGCAAAACTTCATCAGCGAGGAACTCCGCAAACAAGGCTACTCCCAGGTTTTCACCCCCCACATCGGCAAACTCTCCCTTTATAAAACCTCGGGGCACTTCCCCTACTACAAGGAATCCCAATTTCCCGCCATCGCCGAGCCCGACCAGCTCGCGCAGATCGCCTCCGAAGGCTGTTCCTGCGCCGACATGACCGCGCGCCTCGAAGCCGTCTCCGCCCACTTCGCCGCGCAGCTCAACGAACGCGCGGGCACCGAGCTCATCGCCCCCGACCGCGTGATGGACCCCGCCCGCCTCCTCGACGGCTTCATGCTCAAGCCGATGAACTGCCCCCATCACATAAAAATCTTCGCCTCGCAGCCGCGCTCCTACCGCGATCTCCCCGTGCGCCTCGCCGAGTTCGGCACCGTTTACCGCTGGGAGCAGTCCGGCGAACTCAACGGCATGACCCGCGTCCGCGGCTTCACCCAGGACGACGCGCACCTGTTCTGCACCGAGGATCAGGTCGCGGAAGAAGTCCTCGGCTGCCTCGCCCTCGTCAAAACCGTCCTCTCCACCCTCGGCATGGCCGATTACCGCGTGCGCGTCGGCCTCCGCGACCCCGACTCCAACAAATACACCGGCAAGGCCGAAAACTGGGACAAGGCCGAGGCCGCCTGCCGCGCCGCCGCCCAGACCCTCGGCGTCCCCTTCACCGAGGAACCCGGCGAGGCCGCCTTCTACGGCCCGAAAATCGACTTCGTCGTCAAGGACGTCATCGGGCGCGAATGGCAGCTCGGCACCGTGCAGGTTGACTACAACCTCCCCCTCCGCTTCGACCTCACCTACATCGGCGCGGACAACCAGCCGCACCGTCCCGTGATGATCCACCGCGCCCCCTTCGGCTCGATGGAACGCTTTTGCGGCGTGCTCATCGAGCACTTCGCCGGCGACTTCCCCCTCTGGCTCGCCCCCGAGCAAATCCGCCTCGTCCCCATCTCGGAAAAAGTCGCCGATTACGGCCGCGACCTCCTTGCTCAACTCCGCGCGGCCGGTCTTCGCGCCTCGCTCGACGAGCATAGCGACAAACTCGGCGCCAAAATCCGCCGCGCCGAGTTGGAAAAAGTCCCGCATGTCCTCGTGCTCGGCGCGAAAGAAGCCGAGGCCAGGGCCGTCAGCGTCCGCACCCGGACCAACGGCGACGAAGGCGTGCAGCCATTCGCCGATTATCTCGCCCGCGCCAAAACCGAGGTCGCCACCCGCGCCCTCCCGGCGAAGAAGAATGCCAAATGACAAGCGGCAAGTAACAAAGAAAAGAAACACACCGCCCGCGCCAGCCGCTTGTTGATTGTCACCCGTTACTTCCCTCTTTTTCCCACTCCCCATGTCCTTCAAAAAACAAGCCCTCGAAGAACTCGCCGCCAAACGCGCCGCCATCGGGCAAAAGCATGCCGTCGTCGGCCTTGACGGTTTCGTGGACACCATCGTGACCCCTGTCGCGCTGCGCACCGGCCAGGGCGAGGACTTCACGCCCATCGACACCATCACCGCCTTCGGCCAGCGCGTCCTCAGCGCCGCCGGCAAAAGCACCAACATCGAGTTCTACCCCCGCATGGAAAAACTCGGCGGCAACGGCCCCATCATGGCCAACGCCCTGCTCGCCGCCGGCTCCCGCCTCACCTACATCGGCGCGCTCGGCAAGGACACGCTTCACCCCGTGTTCCAGGACATGGCGACCCGTTCCGACACTATTTCCCTCTGCGCCCCCGCCCACACCACCGCGGTCGAGTTCGACGACGGCAAGCTCATGCTCGGCCAGATGAAATCCTTCGATGAAATCACCTACGCGAAACTCATCGAAACCATCACCCCGCCCCGCTTCACCGCGCTCCTGGCCGGCGCCGACCTCCTCGCCCTCGTCAACTGGACGATGATTCCGAACATGACCGGAATCTTCGAAGGCATTGTCCAAAACATCCTTCCCGCGCTGCCGCCCCGCGAGCGCATCTTTTTCTTCGACCTCGCCGACCCCGAAAAACGCGCCCCCGAGGATCTCGTCGCCGCCCTGCAAATCGTCGCCCGCTTCGAGTATCACGGACGCGTCACCCTCGGCCTCAACCTCAAGGAGGCCCAGCAGGTTTACGCCGCCCTCGGCCTCGGCGTCTTCCTCGGCGAGGAGGAAAAGGACCTCCGCCACGCCGCCTCCGCCATCCGCGAAAAACTCGCCCTCTCCACCGTCGTCGTCCACCCCCGCAAATCCGCCGCCTGCGCCACCCCCGCCGGCGACTGGTGGCTCCCCGGCCCCTACTGCGAGAAACCCCTCATCACCACCGGGGCCGGCGACCACTTCAACGCCGGGTTCACCACCGGCCAGCTCCTCGGCCTCACGCCGCAATCCTGCCTCGCCCTCGGCGTCAGCACCTCCGGCCACTATGTGCGCAGCGCGCACAGCCCGACTCTCGCCGACCTCGAAACATTCCTCGCCCGCTGGCGCTAAATCCTCCAATCTATCCGCCAGACACCACCTACTACCACCGCCATGCCACTCAAAAACAAAAACGCCGACGGCATCCTCATCTCCTTCGAAGGCTCCGAAGGCAGCGGCAAGACCACGCAAATTTCCCGCCTCGCCCAGCGCCTCCAGAAACGCGGTCTCGAGGTCGTCTCCACCCGCGAGCCCGGCGGCACCGCCATCGGCGAGCAAGTCCGCAACATCATCGTCCACAACTCCGGCGGAGACGAAATGTGCGCCGAGACCGAGCTTCTCCTCTTCGCCGCCGCGCGCGCCCAACTCGTCCGCGAGACCATTGCCCCCGCGCTCCTGCGCGGCGCCGTCGTCCTCAGCGACCGTTACCTCGACTCCTCCACGGTTTACCAAGGCATCGCGCGCAACCTCGGCAAGGGCCCGGTGAACGAAATCAACCGCTTCGCCGTCGGCAACGTCATGCCGCACATCACGGTTGTCATCGACGTGCCGACCGACGTGAGCCTGCAACGCATCCACCAGCGCGCCAGCGATCTCCCCGACCGCATGGAGCGCGAGAACATCGATTTCTACGAAAAAGTCCGCGTCGGCTATCTGGTGCTGGCGAGAGGCATGCCCGAACGCTTCATCGTGGTGGACGGCACGAAGAGCGAGGATGCCATCGAGAAACAAATCTGGATCGCGGTGGAAAAACGCCTCTTCGGCAACCACAGGAAACCCTTGCTCAAGAAAATCCCCGCCAAGAAAACCGCCGCCAGGAAAGCCGCTCCCAAAAAGAAAACCGCGAAGAAAAAATAAGCCGGTTGCGTTTCCCTTGGCTGGCCACCCCAGGTGTTCCGATACCATTTGCAAAACGGAATGCGCCGTTTTGGTGGAGGGCCGAGCTCCCGCGAGGCCGTCGCCGGGAAACGTTGCCCCAGGCCGTGACGGCCTCGCGGGAGCTCGGCCCTCCAGAAGACTGACTCTGTTTCTTAGATGACCCGACTTGATTTCCCGCTATGCCCGCGACCTCGGCGGATCATGCCGGGCCGAAGAGTTTCTGGAAATTCAGCGCAAGCTGGTCGGCAAGCCGTTCGACGGGCAGACCGCGAATCGTGGCAAGCACGGTGTAGGCCGCGACGATGTTTGCGGGATGATTGATCGTTTCGCCGGACGGGGCGGGCGGGAGTTGATGCGGGCGCGACGAGGATGGCGGCGGCATGGCCGGGGCGTCGGTTTCGGCGAGGAGGCGTTCCGCGGGGACGGCGGCGAAGGTGGCGGCGTGGCGTTTTCGGGGATCGTGGATGAAGGCGGTGTTGAAGGAAAAATACGCGCCGAGGCGGACAAAACGCGGCACCATTTCCACCGGGCCGGCATAGGCATGGAGCAGGAAACCCCGCGCGGGCACCGGCGTCCCTTCGAGCAGGTCAACCAGCGCCCCCCACGCGTCGAGACAGTGAATGGTGGCGGCGCGACCGTGGCCGGCGGCGAGGGCCAGTTGCGCGGCGAGGATTTCGCGTTGCTCGTCGGGAGGCGAGCGGCGGAGCCCGGCCAGGCGCGGGTCGTCCGGGCGGGCGCGGTCGAGCATCCAGCGGTCGAGCCCGACCTCGCCGACATGCGCGGCGGGATGCGCGGCGAGCGCGGCGCGGAGCCGGTCGAGCCAGTGCGGCGAGCGGTTGCCCGCATGCCACGGATGAAGGCCGAACGAAGGGACGACCCAGGGCAGGCGTAGTGAAAGATCGGATACGGCCGGCCAGTCGTCCTCGCAGGTGCCGTTGGCCACCGCGCGGCGCAGGCCGAGCGCCGGGAGCTGCGCGGCGAGGTCGTCGAGGTGCGGCTCGAGCCAGGGGTCGTGCAGGTGGTTGTGGGCGTCGAAAAATTGCATGGGGCGGCGCGGTTAAATTCCCAGCACGCGCCGGGCCGTCCCGCACAGTATGGCGGCAAGCTCGTCGTCGTCCAATTCGCTCGTTCTCGCCTCATCGGCCAGCGAGAGCATGCAGGGCTCCGTCTCCCGCGCCGGATACAGCACCAGAGGAAAGTCCGTCCCGAACAATATCCGCCCCGCTCCCACGGCGTCGGCCATTTCCCGCCAGATTTTTGGCGGATAGGTGAGCGGAGACGCCGCCGTGTCAAAAAAAACGTTGTTCAACGCGCGCACCTCCGCGCCGATTCCGGGATCGAGCGCCGCCCGCGCTCCCCAGTGCGCCCAGATGAAAGTCGTCTCCGGATAAGCCCGCGCCAGCCTTGCAAAATCCGCCAGCGGCGTGGCGATTTTGCCCGGGTAATCCTTGCTGTCCGGCTCGGTCACGTGAAAGTTGACCGCCAGCCCCAGTTCGCCCGCAAACGCCAGCGCCTCGCCGAGCACCGGGTCATCCACTGGGATACCCTGCGAATGCGGCGAGAGTTCCCCCACCCCGCTGAACCCCGCGTCCATCGCGCGCGAAATTTCCTCGCGCACCGCCGCCAGCCCCGCCTCCGGATGCAGCGCGGCAAATGCCGAAACCCGGTCGTCGTGCAACCGCAGGCATTCCGCGTAAAAACGATTCTGCCACGCGCACGTCTCGGGTTTCTCCCAATACCAGCCCAGCAGCACGACCCGTTCGACGTCCGCCGCGTCCATCGCGCGGAGCAGATCCGCCACGCTCGGGAAACCTTGCACGGGGCGCCCGCTCTTGCGCACCCGCGTGCACAATGTCGCCCAATGCGCCTCGCCCCGCGCCGCCGCCCACGCCGCCGGCGAGGCATTCACCTCGGGCGGATACAAATGCGCGTGTGCGTCGATTACCGGCATCACATCAAACCACTAGCCGGAAATGCGCGCCCGGCGAGCAAAAGCCGGCCCGCGCGGGCGTTTTGAAAACGCCGGGGCCTCCCGCATTTTTCGTATCGGCATTTTGCCGATCAACCGCACGATGGGCGCGTCTTGAGCACTCGGTTCCATCCCTGCCTCCCCTTCCGCCGCGCCGGCCATCCCGCATGATCCGCGTCCTCCAACGCCATATTCTCTCGTCAGTCCTCTTCGCCTCGGGCGCGGCGGTGGTTTTCACGACCTTCGTCTTTGCCGCCGGGAATTTCATCAAGGAACTGCTCGCGCCGCTGCTCGACGGGACGCTGCCCGCCTCCGTCGTCCTCAAGCTCACCGTTCTCCTGCTGCCCTATGCGGCGGTTTACGCCGTGCCCATCGGACTGCTTGTCGGAACCCTGCTGGTCATGGGGCGGCTGTCGGCCGACAACGAAATCACCGCGATGCGCAGCGCAGGGCTGAGCCTGTGGCAGATCTCCCGCGCGGTGCTCATGTTCGGGCTCTGCGGCGCGGCCTTCGCGCTCGCCATCAACTTCGAGATCATGCCGCGCGCACGCACGACCTACCAGGTCGAGATTGTCCGCGCCTTCCGGCAGAGCGCGTTCAACATCCTCGCTCCGAAAACCTTCATCCGCGCGTTCACCGGCGCGGTGGTTTATTTCAACCACAAGGACGGCGACGAGCTGCGCGATGTCTGGGCCTGGCAGCTCGACAGCCAGCAACGCGTGACCCGCCTTATCCACGCCGAAACCGCCACCCTGGATATCGACGAGGACACCGCGACGATGGTCATCACGTTTCGCAACACGACCATCGAGCAACGCCAGGCCGGGGACCCGGAAATCCGCAACAAGCACGATGCCATCGCCTCGTTTGAGGAAACGAGCATCGACATATCCCTTGCCAAGCTGTTCAACCCGCGCCGTGCCCGGCACAAAATCGAATGGCTGCCGACGCGGGAGTTGTTCGCCGAGTTGAAACGCGTCTCCGCGCCGGACATTCCCGCCCTGGACCGGCTGAAAGTCTCGATGGCGGTGCAGGAAAAATTTGTCACCGCGCTGGCGGTGTTTTCGTTTGTGCTCATCGGCATCCCGCTCGGCGTGCGCACGCAGCGCAAGGAGACCTCGGCCAACCTCGGCATCGCGGTCATCCTGGTGGTGGTTTACCACGTGCTCGGCAGCGCGGCGGGCGGCCTCGACCGTCATCCGGAGTTGCATCCCGACTGGCTGATGTGGCTGCCCAACCTCCTGTTCGTCGGTCTCGGCATCTGGCTCTACCACCGCGCGCAGCGGGCGTGATCCCCGCCGGCGTTGGTTATGCCATTCCCGAACGAAATTCACCTTTCTGGAGGGCCGAGCTCCTGCGAGGCCGTCGCAGTCGGACGCAACGTTTTCCGGCGACGGCCTCGCGGGAGCTCGGCTCCATGCCACAGTCTTGCTGGAGCCTGACTATAATTCGGAAATGGTATTATTTCTT
This sequence comes from Termitidicoccus mucosus, assembly GCF_038725785.1. GTDB lineage: Bacteria > Verrucomicrobiota > Verrucomicrobiia > Opitutales > Opitutaceae > Termitidicoccus > Termitidicoccus mucosus. Next base: position 7,529,837 of record NZ_CP109796.1, on the reverse strand, counting down.
GACCGCCAGCACCTCAAAGCCGCCGCCGCGGAAGGAGAAGGGCCACTTGGCGGGCGGGAGGCGTCCGATGGTTTTTTCCAGCAGGTTGCCGAGCCGCGGGAGGATTTTTTTCAGGACGCCGAAGATGTAGGCGAGGTTCGTCGCCTTGCCGCGCGTGCGGGCGTAGATGACCTCGAAGCCGTTTTTCTTCAGCAGGGCCGAGAGCGTGGCCGGTGAGAAATAATACAAGTGCTCCTCGGGTTTGAGGTGCACCCAGCGCTCTTCCATGAGGTCGCGCCACAAACTGTCGAAGTTGGGCGTGTGCAGAAGGAAGACGCCGCCTTTCACGAGCACGCGGCGGACCTCGGCGATTTCGGAGACAGGGTCGCCGTAGTGCTCAATGACATCGTCCATCACGACCGCATTGAAGGAGTTGGCGGGGAAGGCGACCTCGCGCAGCGGTTTGTCGTGGACGGGCAGCTTGAGTTCGTCGCGCACGTGGACGAAGGCGTTGCTGGAGAGTTCGATGCCCTCGGGTTTCCAGCCGCGCTGCCGGGCCTCGGACAACAGGTAGCCAAACGCGCAGCCGACATCAAGCAGGCGGCCTTTTTTGGCGTGTTTTTCAATGGCGTCGAGTTGCGTGCGGAAGAAGCGTTGGTGGAGTTCCTTGTCCACCGTGTAATTGTTGTAGCCGGTGGTCGCGTCCTCGCCGCGCTGGAAGTAGGCGGCGTTGCGGTAGGTGGCCATGATGGCCTCCTGCGTGAGACGCGGGTTGACAAAGGCAAGGCCGCAGTTTTTGCAACGGACAATGTTGTAGGTCACGCCGGATTCGCCGGTTTTGCGATGCATGATTTCGTTATCCGCAGCGCCGCCGCCGCAGTCCGCACATGCGACATATTCCAAATCAATTGAGCGGGGTGGGACTGACGGCGTCGCTGTCAAAGGATTAAGGAGGGCGTTGGCGGCGCGCTTGAAGCAGGGAACCCAGAGGAACAAGCCGGAGAATAGGAGGCCGGCCAGCGTGAGTTTGGCGCCGAGGGCGAGGCCGCTGGGGACGTATTCGATGCGGATGCGGTGCACGCCGGGGGCAAGCGGGATGGCGCGGAGGGCGTGGTAGGCGGGGAGCAGCTCGTAACTGACCTGCACGCTATTGGAAAGCGTGGGATTCATCGGGTCGGGGAGCGAGCGGACGCGCCAGTCCTTGGAGTAGGCGTCGGTCATCACGAGGAAGGCGGAGAACTGGGTTTGCACTTCAAGCGTCCAGTGGTCGGTGGACATGTTGAGGAGGCGGATGCTGTATTGGCCGGCGCCGGGATCGGGGGCGAGGACGGGGTTTTCCTCGAGCAGGACTTCGTTTTTGGGGTTGAAGCCGGGTTTCGACATTTCGGCGAAGATCTCGTCGCGGCCTTTCAGGACGCGGTGGTTGGCGACGACGTAGAAGCGGGAGAGCGGATCCTGGAGGGGGACGACGCGGATGGTGTTGTTTTCGGGGACGAAGGCGAGGCGGCCGCGGAGCATGGCGAGCATGGCGGGGACGCGCCATTCCCATTTGGGGATGCTCTGGCTGGCGCGGTCGGGAGAGAGGCCGTTGGCGTAGTGGACGAACTCGGCATAGCGTTTGAGGACGAAGGGGTCGTAGCCCCAGACGCCCTCGGACTTGAGTTCGATGGCGGACTCGGGGTTAAGCATGTTAAGGGTGCGGTAGTCGCCGGGGTTTTTGGCGAGGAAGTCCTTGATGGCGGGATAACCAGCCTCGGCGGCGGGGAAGGAGGCGACGGACTGGCGGGCGACGAGGAGCACTTCAGCCAGCGCCACCGCGCCGACGGCCCAGGCGAGGCGCGTTTGTTTTTGCGCGGCCAGCAGGAGCGCGCCGGCGGCGATCAGCACGCCGCCGCCGAGGGCGAGGGACCAGCCGCCGGCGGCGGCGAGTTTCGCGCCGAAGTCGGGCGTTTCAAAAAATTTTGGGTTGAGGTAATACTCGCCGGACTTTTGGCCGAGCGCCGCGAGGTCGCGGGCGAGGTTTTCCCAAGTACCGCCGCCCATGAGCGAACCGGCGACAATCGCAACCGCGCCGAGGGCGAGCGCGCCGGCCCAGAGCCAGCGCGGGGCTTTTTTGCCGGCGAGCAACCCGTCGAATCCGCGCCCGGCGAGAAGCGCGAGGAACATGACGAGGAAGAAGATGAACTTCGAGGTGCCGCGGAACATGCTGAAGCCGGGCAGCACGCGGTAGAAAATTTCGTAGAGGGGAGTGCGCGCGCCGAGGGCGAGCAGGGTGATGATGGCGAAAAGGATGACGTAGGGCCAGCGACGGCGCTCGGCGGCGAGGCCGTTGAGCGCGAGCACGAGGCCGCCCGCGCCGAAGAACAGGCTCATTTCCCAGAGGTAACAGCGCCCCCAATAGGGTGCGTCGGTCATGTTGCCGAAAAACCACGGGGCGACGAGGGTGAGGATGTTTTCCGGAGGAAAGGCGAACATGGAGGCAAACTCGCGGCCGGCGCCGCCAGCGCGGACGGACTCGGAGGCGGCGGCGAGGCCGGGGAGAAATTGCGCGGCGGCGAGCGTCAGCGCCACCGGCCAGATGAGGACGAGGCCGAGGAGGGCGCGGGGTTTGCCGGCGACGGGGCGCAGGAAAATGAGCGAGTAGAGGCCGGCGACGATGGCGGTGTAATAGAAATACTGCGAGTGGCCGGAGTAGATTTGCAGCGCGGCGGAGCCGGCGGCGAGGAGTATCCAGCGGTAGTCGCGCTTCGCGAGCCAGCCGTCAATGCCCCAGAAAATGAACGGAATCCACGCCATGCTGGCCAGGTTGGACATGTGGCCGGCATAGGCGTGGAGCATGTAGGGCGCGCCGAACATCATGAGGGCGGCGGCAAGGAACGCGCCGGCGGGGCGGTGGCCGCGCAAGGTGGACCAGCCGTAGATGCCGAGGCCGAGCAGCCATTGGTGGCCGAAGACGAGGCAATTCATGGCGGTGGCGACGGGCATCCAGGCGACGAGCCAGTTGGGCGGGTAGAAGAGCGCGGACTGCATTTGCCCGAGGAAGGGCTGGCCGCCGTAGTTGTAGGGGTTCCAGAGAACGAGGTCGCCGTTGATGAAGCCGTCGAAGGCGAGCTTGTAGGTATAGATGTAGTAGGCGAAGGAGTCGGTGCCGGGCGCGGAAAGGACTTGCGAGGCGGAGACGAGATACTTGCCGAACATGCAGGCGGAAAGCAGGCCGAGCGCGAGGCACCAGAGGAGGTGGCGGCGCGAGAAGTCGCTGGCGGTGAGTTTGCGATAGATGGCGCGAAGGTTGGGCATGGTCGCGAAAAATTATTTGGTGTTGAGCGTCGAGGTGGTCTGCGGCCGGAAGATTTCCGGGATCTGGCTCATGTCCACGCCCGGCTGGGTGGGAATTTGCGCGGGCGAGCCGAGCACCGGGGCGATGGTGCCGGTCGTCTGCGCGGCGGCGGTGGCGCTGCTGAGCAAGGCGTCGAGGTTGCGTTTCGCGTCGGGCATGTTGGGGTTGAGCTTGAGGGCCAGTTCGAAGGCCTGGATCGCGGACTCGCGGCGGCCGGCCTGCGCGAGCGCCACCCCGTAGTTGCACTGCACGATGGGGTTGTTCGGGTTGTCCTTGAGGACTTTTTCATACACCGGCACGGCCTCGGCGCCCCGCCCGTTGTTGGCGAGGGCGTTGGCGTAGTTGATCATAAAGGCCGGCATGGGCATCGTCTCGGCGGCGATGCGGAAATAGTTGATGGCCTCGGCCACGCGCTTTTTCTGGAGCAGGAGCACGCCCATGTTGTTGTTGGTCTCGGCGAGGTCGGGACGCAGCCGGTTGGACTGGCTGATGTGATAAAAGGCGGCGTCGAACTTGCCGGTGTCGAGCATGACTTTCCCATAGCGGCTGTGCGCCTGCCACGCGTCGTTGTTGCCGCGCATGGTGTGCTGCCACATGGGGGCCTCGCCGGCAAAGATGCCGCAGTAGAGGTGCGCGGCGATGCACACGCGGACGGCGGCCAGCGTCACGGCGGCCAGCACCCACGGTTTCCAGTCGAGCATCGCCCGCTCATGGACCCAGGCCGCGCCCGCCACGGCCAAGCCAATGATGCCGATGACCGAGATATACACGAAGTGATCGGCCACCCACGTGATGCGCATGTAGGACATCGTCATGAAGCCCATCACGGGCACCAGGTTGATGAGGAAGAAGCCGAGGCCGAAGAGCAACGGACGCGTCCTGGTTTTGCGCCATTTCCAAAGGACGAGGAACACCGCGAGGAGCGCCGCCCACGGGATGAGCAACTGGTGCCACTCCGGCGGCGCCAGCTCCGTCCATTTCCCGTCCACCATGCCGAGCTTGCCGATTTCCCACTTGGGATAAATCGGCAGCAGGTCGAAGGGCCACGCGCATTTCCAAAGGTAAAACCAGATGGCCGCGCCCGCTATCGCCGCGCGAGAGAGAGGCCCGCCGACGGGGATGCCCTCCGCGCCGATGGCATTTTTGAGCTGGAAGTGAACCGTGACCACGGAAATCACGACGGACACGATGAAGAACGGCAGGCTTGTGAGCACCAGCCGCCACGCGTGCCGCCAGTCGCCGCCCTTCACCTGCCACCACAAAAGCCCGAGGGCCGGGGCCAGCGCCCCGGACAGCAGGCCGGCGACGACGTATTTCAGCCAGGGGATCGATTTGCCGCGCAATCCCGTCTCCAGCGCCAGCCCGCTGACAAACAGGAAGCCGAGCGCGCAGCCCATCGCGCCGATGAGCAGGATGTCGCGCGGACGCAGCTTGTCGTGTTTCCACCAGTCGTAGAGCAAAAGCAGGAACGGCAGCATCACGCCCGCGCTCTTGCACAACAGCGACGCGACAAAACAGCCGAGCGAAATACAATAATACCGCCACTTCCCGCCGTCGTCCCGCGCCTCGTCAAACTGGATATACGCGCACAACGCCGGCAGCATGAAGGCGAGCGCGATGGTGTTCTTTTGCTCGGACACCCAGCCGACCGACTCCATCAGGATGGGGTGGATCGCGAACAGCAGCCCGCCCACCCACGCCCAGCGGACGCGCAGCAGCGAAAACAGCCGCCACAACAACAGCGCGTTGAGCAGGTGGAACAACGTGTTCGCGACGTGGTAGCAGGTGTTGTTGTATTCCCAGAGGTGCCACTCGATCCAGAGGATGGTCGATTTCAGCGGCAGCCAGTCCGCCCCGGCGTTGCCGCTCCAGATGGCCTTCAGCCCGGCGAGACTGGTCAGCGCGCCGTTGGCGGTGATTTCCTGGTCGTCGTCCCAAAGCCAGGTGCCGTTGAAAGCGGGCGCGGCCACGAACAGCCCCGCGAGGAGGATGATCGCGACGCGCAGCATGCGCTGTTCGTCCCGCCACCACGGGCGGCGGTCGGGCAGAGGCGGGGGCGGGTTGGAATCCGGCTCGATCAGCCCGGTTGCGTGGTTCTCTGTCGGTAGACTTGGCATACGGTTTCGAAAACTTGGTTGACGGTGATGGCCTTCATGCACGCGGCGTCGCGGCAGGCGGTCTGGCGGTTGTTCCAGGCGTTGATGCACGGCGAGCAGGCGAGGCCGGCCCAGATGTTGTGGTTGCGCGGGCTGAGCGTGCCGAAGAGCAGCGGCGTCTCGGGTCCGAACAAAACCACCACGTCCACCGGGGTGAGCGCGGCGAAATGAGCGGGGCCGCTGTCGTTGGTCACGAGGATTTCCGCGAACCCGTAAACGATGAGCAGTTGCCGCAGCGTCGTGCGGCCGGCCAGGCAGAAGCAGCGCGGCGAGCCGACCTGGCGCACCAGTCCCTCGACCTTGACCGCCTCGGAGGGGCCGCCGGTGAAGCCGATGCAGGCGTCGGGAAAAGTTTCCAGCAGCAGCTTCGCGAGTTCGACGTAGTTTTGCTGCTCCCATTTGCGCAGGGGCATGAGGTCGCTGGCGTTGGCGTTAAGCAGGATCAGGCGCCGCGCCGCGCCGCCTTTCAACTCGTCCAGCATTTTTTCGACCACCGCGCGCTCTTCCCCGGCCGGCTCAAACATCGGCAGGGCGATGCGGGCGGGCGGCGCGTAATTGAAGGTTGGCAGCTTCTCCGGCGGCACGTCGAGCGCGTTGACCAGCGTGAGAAAAATCTTCGAGGCGTGGATGTGCGCGTTGTAGAGCACACGATGCGTGAACAAATCGCCGCGATACGGTCCCTCGCCGAAATAGCAATGGAAGCCCACGCGGATGCGCGTGCCCATCAGGTAGGAGATCACCGCCGACGAACGTGCGAGGAACTCCATGTCGATGCACGCGTCGATGCGCCGCCGCCGGATCTCGCGCAGGCGCGCGAGGCAGCTCGTCGCCATCGCCCAGGCCGAGCGCGTGCGGATCGTGAGCACGTTTTCCGGGGGGATGAGGTCCATCACATCGAGGATGAACCGGTTTTCCTCGAACATGAGAAAATACACATTTTCACGACCCACGCGCTCCGCCGCCTGTTTTATCATTTCGCCGGCCAGCACGGTCGAGCCCTGCTCGGCGAGTTTCAGGAAAATGATGCTGCGCGGCGGCGTCTTCCTGTCCGGCCGCGAGAACAACTCGACCAGCCGGCGCCACCACGTCACCGCCGCGCAAATCACGGGGAAAAAATGCGCGTCAATCCAAAGCAGCAGAAGGGTCTTGGAGCTGGTGCTGGTCATCAAAGTGGCTGGTTTTCAAGAAAACAGGCGCAAACAGCGCACAGTTTCCAAGTAAAAAGACAATGATGAAAAAACTCGCGCCGCGAATACATCGGGCGGTGTGTTTTATCGCATCATGACAAAAAGCCGCCCGCATACGGTTCGGCCCTTGGCGCCGGATGCGGTTTTTACTCCCGTGATGGCTCTGCCGAGCAATAGTTTTCCGTCTGACAAAAATCATTTGCCCGCTGCCGTCATAATCCCGACATTTCCCGCGCATCCAGCCGACGTCACCAACCCGCAATATGCGCCGACTACGCCGAATTCTGCTCGTCCTCGCCCTCCTCCTGGTTGGCGCCGCGCTGCTTTCGCCCTGGTGGATTTCCATTCCCGTGCGCCATATTCTGGCGAGGCAGGGTGTCACTTTCGATCGCTACGAGCGTCCCAGCCTCGCCCGGATGGTTCTCACCGACGTCCGTTTCGCCCGCCCCGAAGCGGGGGAATTCACCGCCGCCCGCATCGAGGCCGACATGCCGCTGCTCTTTCTGTTGCGCCACCAGTTTTCCCAGCCCGGTCCCGTCCGGATCGAAACTTGGCGCTACACCCAGCCCTCCTCCACCGGCGACGGCGCATCCGACGACTGGATACAGCTTCGCGCCCGTCTGGGCGAAATCCGCGCCACGCTCGCGGAATGGCTTCCGTCCCTGCAAGCGTCCGATGGCAAAATCACATGGCCAACGGATACGGACGGCGATATCCGCCTCCCCTCCGTCTCCTATCGGGCCGACGCCGCTTCCACGCGTATCGAGGCCAAGTCCCTGGCCGGCCGCGGCCATACCGCCGATGTCACCCTCGCCTGGCACACCGAGGCCGATTTCCTCACGCTCGACCTCACCGCCAATTCCGAAAAATTCCTGCGCTTTCTCCAGGAACACAACGCAATCGCGCCTTCCGCTTCGCCATCCGACGCGGCGCTGCGCCTCTCCCTCGTTTCCACTGGCGCCGACCTCGCCGCCCGCTTCCATTTTCTCAATCAAACCGCCGCGCTCGACGCCCGTTTCGGTCCCGGCACCTGGCTTCCTGTCACGGCCACCCTCGACATCCCCGCGGTCGCCCTTCCCGCCTCGGTGATCCAACTCGCTCCCGACTACGCCCGCGTTGATGCCGTCGCCCGTGCGGACTGGCGTGACAACCGCTTCACCGCCATGCTCGATGCCCGCGGCATTCCCGCGGACGCACCGTCCTCCCCGGCCTCCCCCTCCACCGTGGCGACTTCCGTGCCACCGCTCACGCTCGCCCTCCGCGCCAGCGGCGACACCGCGCAGCTTTCCATCGACCAGCTCGATCTTTTGCTCCCCGGCACCAGCGCGCACCTCGATGCGCCCATTGTCATCGGCCGCGACCGGCGCCTCCGCTCCGGGGCCTCGCGCTTCACCCTTGAGTCCGATTTTTCCCGCCTGCCCTGGCTCGACGCCACCGGACAACTGGCCGGCAAAATCACCCTCGAAGCGCCCGACGACGCGCTCGACAAACTTCCCCGCATCCAAGCCCGCCTGCAGGCCGCCGATCTCCACTTCCGCACCCTCGACGATATCACCGTCACCCGTGCCGACCTCGACCTCGCCCAACAAGGTTCGCTCACCCGCATCACCCGCGCCGAACTCACCCTTTCAGACGGTAACACGGTCCGTCTCGACGGCGGCTACGACCACGCCGCCCGCGCCTTCGCCAACCTCAACATCCGCGCCACCATCATCCCGGCCGCGCTCGCCCGCTTTTTCCCCGCCGGTGCCGGCGCGCCGCCCGACTTCGAAAGCGCCACGCTGGAGGCGACCCTCGACGGCCCGCTCAAAAATCCAGACCATCGGGGCTCGCTCGCCGTCTCCAGCCTTCGCCGCGCTCCGCTCAAACCGCTCAATCTTCACGCCACGTGGACCGGACGCGGCTTCCTGGCCGACACCGATCTCGACATTCGCGCCGCCGACACCGAAATCCACGTCTCCGCGAAGCTCGCTTCCACGCATATCGAACTCACCCGGCTCACCTACCATCACGCCGCCGTTGAACGCCTCCGCCTGACCGCTCCCGCCCGCATCGCATGGGAACCGGCCCTCGGCATCGATAACCTTGCCCTGTCCGCGCCCGGTGAAAACGCTTCATCGCGACTCGCCCTCCACCTTGCCCTCGGCGGCGCTCCCGGCTTTTCCCTCTCCGCCGCCGATCTCGACTCCACTTGGTTCACCGACCTCATCGACCTCGGCCCGGCGCGCCTGCGACTCGCCAACGCCGACCTTGCTGGCAACTGGCAGCAGGACGGCCCGCTCGCCGCGACCATCAAGGCACTCGCCAGCATCGAATTTCCCGGCGACCGCGCCACCGCGTTTCCAGCCGCCACCGTCAGCATCGACGCGAAAACTGCGCCCGACCGCATTGACATTGCTGATTTCACCCTGAGCGAAAACGGCATCCCCGTCGCCACCGCCACCGGCCGCGTCCCCCTCGTCATCCATCCCCGGCAAACCCCGGCGTGGCGCTTCGATCCCGCGGCCCCCTTCGAGATCGACGCCCGCACCGCGCCCGCCGGCCATTTCTGGCAAAACCTCTCCTCCGCCATCGGCATCACCCTTGAAAATCCGTCCCTCCACGCCCGAATCTCCGGCTCATGGCAGGCGCCAGCCTCCGCCGTGGATATTTCCATCGACCGGCTTGAGTTCGATCCTGCCCGCTGGCCGGCAAACAACCTCCCTCCTGTCACCGGACTCGCCGCCAATCTTTCCGCATCCGCCGACGCGATTCATCTCGACGCCCTCGCCATCCGCCTGGCCGGCCAGCCGCTCCGGGCCAGCGGGCGCATCCTCGCGCCCAAGGATGGCTGGCAAACCCTCTCCCACGCCCGTCTGGCCGATTTTCTAAAACTGCCGCGGGAACTCCACGTCGAGCTTCCCGACACCGATGTCGCCGCGCTCGCCCCCTATTCCTCGGACCTCCTCATCCCCCGCGGTCACCTCAACGCCTCCCTGCACCTCCTGCCCGACGGCTCGCTCGACGGCACGCTCCACCTCCACGACGGAGCATTGCGCCCGGTGGGTCCGCTCGGGGCCATCCGCGACATTCAAATCGAATCGCGCCTCGCCGGCCGGCGCATCGAAATCACCCGGGCCACCGCCCTCGTCGGCGGTGAAACAGTCGCCCTCACCGGCTCCGCCACCCTCCGTCCCGACGCCCTGCCCGCGCTCGACCTTGCCTTTCGCGGGAAAAACATCCCCTTCGTCCGCCGCTCCGGTTTCCTCATGCGCGGCGACATCGATCTGCGCGCCCGCACGGACGGCGACATCACCCGGCTCACCGGGGACATCACGCTTCGCGATTCCCTTTTTCTGGCCGATATCCGCGCCCTCTGGCCCGACACGCCGGGCGGCGGCCCTGCGTCGCGCCCGCCGTTTTTTTCCATCGATGCGCCGCCCTTCGATGATTGGCGCCTCGACATAAATGTCCGCGGCGACCGCTTCCTCCGTCTTCGCACCACCCTCGCCACCGGCCGCCTCTCGGCCAATTTCCAGCTTGGCGGCACCCTCGGCGAGCCGCGCTCCATCGGCGAGCTCACCATGTCCGAAGGCCGCGTCCTTTTTCCCTTTGCCAACTTTTCCGTCGGCACCGGGCGGGTCCGCATCACCCAGGCCAACCCCTTCACGCCCAACCTCGACTTCCGCGCCACCACCAGCACGCTGGGCCACGATCTCACCATGTCGCTCACCGGCGCGCCCGGCGACCCGCGCCTGGCTTTTTCCTCCAGCCCCCCGCTCTCGTCCGCCGAAATCCTTCTCCTCGTCATGACCGGCCAGTCCCCCGACGACGGCTTCGCCTACACCGACCAGCAACGCGCGGTCCGCCTCGGCACCTACCTCGGCCAGGGCATCCTCGAACAGCTCCTCGGCCTCGACATGGGCGAGGAACGCCTCTCGCTCACCAGCGGCGACAAAGTCACGCAGCAAGGCCGCGAAACCTACAAACTTGAGTATAAGATCGACAAACGCTGGAGCGCCGTGGGCGAATACGACGAATTTGACGACTACAACATCGGCTTCAAATGGCGCTTTTATCAAAGCAAGCCCCCCGAGGAGAAAAAAAGCGCGCCATGATCTCCCCGCGAAACCACGCCGCAAGCCCCATTGGAAAAAATGGTCGTTGGCAGGACGGCCTCCGTGCCGTCCGTTTCGGGGCGGCCGGACGGCACGGAGTCCGTCCCTCCTTCCGCATTTCCCGCTTCGCTTTTTTTTTCCTCGCGCTCCTCTTCGTGCTTTCGCCCGCGCTCCCCGGCGAGCCCGCCGCGCCGCCGCCGCGCGCCCGCATCTCCGTCCGCGGCGCCGGCTGGTGGGGCAACATCCAGCAAGTCCGCACCATCAACCAAGTCCTCGATGCACACCGCGGTCCGACCGTGAACGCCAACGAAATCGAGGACATCGCCTTTCTTCTCCTCTCCTACTTCGTGGATGACGGTTATCTTCGTCCCAAGCTGGACATCCGGGTCACCGCCCCCGACGGCGCCAAGGATTCTTATTCCTGTGACGAGACCTTCGACCTCGACCTGCCCCGCGACCTTCTCGCCGCCGAAGTCCGCTTCGAGATCACCCGGGGCCGGCGCTACCACCTGAAACACCTTTCCTTCACCGGCCTCACCGCCCTGCCGGAATCTGACGCCCGCGCGCTCTTTCTCCCGACCACCGCCTGGGTCGGCTTTTCCCCGCCCTATTCCGTCAATACCTTCAAGCATTCCATCTCCGCCCTCCTCGATGAGCTCCGCCAGCGCGGCCACGCCCAGGCCGCCATCGACGCCTCGGGCCTCCTCATCGACCACTCAACCGGTCATGTCACCGCCGAAATCAAGATCACCCCCGGCCCGATCTGGAAAGTCCGCAGCATCACCATCAACGATCCCCAGACCGCCATTGATACCGCCGAACTCCAAAAACTCGCCGGCCGCCCCTGGTCGCAATGGTGGCAACAGGACCTGTCCGAACAGACCCGCCAGATCTATTTCCGCCACGGTTATCCCGACATCCAGCTCCGATTGGAACACACCTCCGGCGCCATAACTGGGAGCGCGGGCATGTCAAGCATGTCGCTTCGCTCGGAACCTGCCCGCGAATCCTCCTCCGCCGGCGATGCCGTCCCCGTTTCCGTCACCCTGCATGTCACCCCCGGTCCCCAGGTGCGCATCGGCAAAATCTCCCTTGTCGGCGACCGCCACACCCGCGCCGCCACCGTCCGGCGCCGCATCCGCCCCCGCGAAGGCGACCTGCTCAATCCCGTCCTGCTCGAAAACGCCCGCTACCGTATCGCCCAACTCGGCGTCTTCGACGAGGTAAACCTCGCCACCGCGCCCGAGGGCGCTTCCGTGCGCGATGTCACCTTCGCCGTCAAGGAAGCCCCCCGCCACCAGGCCAGCCTCCTCCTCGGCTGGGGCAGCTACGAGGAACTCCGCGGCGGCATCGAACTCCGCTCCAACAACCTCATCGGTATCGCCGACCAGACCCGGCTCCAGTTCGTGCAATCCATGAAAAGCACCAGCGGCGACCTCAACCTCACGCTGCCCGAACACCTCATCCGCTCTGTCAGCACCGCCATCCGCCTCTACGGGCTCCATCGCGAGGAAGTTGCCTTCGACCGCGAGGAATACGGCGCCGCCATCACCTTCCGCCGCTTCTTCGGCCGCTCCAGATACGACACCAGCATCGGCTATTCTTACGAATATCTCCTCAACAAAAACAGCACCGTCGAAACCTACACCGGCCAAGACGACCGCTCCCTTGCCGCCAGCATCAAACTCAGCGTCGGCCGCGACCGCCGCGACAATCCCCTGCTCCCCCGCCGCGGCTGGCACTGGCTCATTCAATCCGAAACCGCCAGCCAGACCCTCGGCGGCGACGCCAATTACCAAAAATACCGCTTCACCGCCAGCTACCACACCACCTGGAAACGCATCCGCTGGATACACGCCGGCATCGACTTCGGCCTCATCGAGCCCATCGCGGGCGACACGCCCGCCGCCCTCCCCCTCAACAAACTCTACTTCCCCGGCGGCCAGAGCAGCATTCGCGGCTATCAGGAAGGCGAAGCCGCCCCCTATGCGCCAGACGGCGCCAGTTACCTCGGCGCAAATATATACGCGCTGATGAACCTCGAACTCGAGCAAGCCCTCACGGAAAACTGGTCGGCCGTGCTCTTCTACGATCTCCTCACCGACAAGGCGAAGCTGGCCGCGGACCCCGGCTACGAATGGCTCCACAGCCTGGGCATCGGCATCCGCTACCGCACCATCCTCGGCCCGCTCCGTCTCGAATACGGGCGCAACCTCAATCCCCGCCCCAACGACCCCAAAGGCACCTTGCATCTTTCGATAGGATTCCCGTTCTAGAGTCATTCCGCCGCCATTCAGTCATGGCGGCGGACCAGAAATTCCATGCCCAACGCCACCCTCACCCACACCGTGCCGCCCGGAATCCGCCGCATCCGCGCCGACAAGGCGCTCGCCATCGCATTTCCCGGGCACAGCCGCGTGGCCATCCAGCGCGCGTTTGACGCCGGGCTCGTCTCGTTCGACGGCCGGCCCATCAAGCGCGACCACGCCGTCCACGGCGGCGACACCCTCGCCTTCTCCATGCCCGACGCCAGACCGTCGGAACTCAAGCCCGTCGCCATCCCGCTCGACATCCTTTTCGAGGACAGGCACCTCCTCGCCATCAACAAAGCCGCCGGCATGGTCGTGCACCCCGGCGCGGCGACCGGCGAGGACACGCTCGTGCACGCCTTGCTCGCCCATTGCAAAGGCGGGCTGAGCGGCGTCGGCGGCGTCGAACGCCCCGGCATCGTGCATCGCCTCGACCGCGAGACCTCGGGCGTGATGCTTGTCGCCAAAACCGACGCAGCCCACCGCGGCCTCTCCGAGCAGTTCTCCACCCGCGCGCTGCAAAAAGAATACCTCGCGCTCGTCGCCGGCACGCCCGCGCTGCTCAGCGGCAGCATCCGCAAGCCCATCGGCCGCAACCCGCACCAGCGCCACAAAATGATGGCTTTCGAGGAAAGCCATCCCGCCGCGCGCGACGCCCACACCGACTGGGAGGTGGTGGAGAGCTACGGCGCGCTCGCCACGCTCGTGCGCTGCCGCATCCACACCGGCCGCACGCACCAGATCCGCGTGCACCTGAAATCCCTCGGACACGTCCTCCTCGGAGACACGGTCTATGGCTGGCACGCCGATCCGCGCCTCCCCGTGCAGCCGTCCCGCGTAATGCTCCATGCCGAGCACCTCGTGGTGCACCATCCGGTCACCGGCAAACTGCTCGACCTCACCGCCCCGCCGCCGAAAGATTTCAAGGCGATGCAGCGCGCGCTGAAGACCGCGACCAAACCCTCGAAAAAACGACCACAAAAACCCAAGGCGGTGCGACCATAGGGTCTGTTGTCGTCAAAAGCACGCTTGCGCAAGGAGGGGCGGCGTCCCGCCGCCCGACACGCGGAACGCGTGCCCGTCGTGTCTCGATCTCGATGAACCACGCGCAAACGGGCGAGGCTTTCGCCTCGTCGGGCGGCGGGGACACCGCCCCTCCTTGCGCAAGCGACTCTCTCTTAACCAAGCACCATTCGGAGCCGACCTCGCGCCAGGCCGCGGGCAATCACTCCGGCGCCACATAACCCGCAGCCCCGCCGAGCCGCGTGAATTTCCGGTGCACGCCCCACGCCGCCGCCAGCGACACCAGCGCCAGCGCGCACGCCACCGTGAACGTGTGCCGGTAGGTCCGCCCCGTGCCGTCGATCAGCAATCCCACCAGCGGCATCAGCACCATGTTGGCCATCGCCAGGAAAATCCCCGCGGCCGACGCGAATTGCGCGTATTTCGAATGCGGATACAACCGCTGCCCGAGCGACGCCGCGCTCGTGAAATAGCATCCCGCCAGCACGCCGTGCGCCACCCACGCGACGAGAAACGTCTCCGCCGTCCGCGCAAAAATTCCTCCCCATCCCGCCACCAGCGCATACGCGGCCAGAGACGCGATGGTCACGCGCAGCGGATGAAACACATCGGCCAGCCAGCCGAGAAAATACGACAGCCCCAGCGAAATCAGAAACGTGAGCGCGAGAAATTTCCCATACACATGCATGTCCACGCCGAGGCTCTGCGCGTGCGGGATCGCGTAAACATTCACCGGCGAAAACGCCATCATCGCCGCCATCATCATCACGAAAATCAGCACATAGTAGGAGTTGGTGAAGCACTCGCGGAAATAATCGCCCGCGCCCGCCAGAAATCGCCCGGCCCTGCCCGCGCCCACCGGGCGCGGCGGCGGGGGCGGCGGATACGCGCCCTCGCGGATTTTCAAAAACGTCCACATCACGACCACCAGGTGAAACAAGCCGATGACAACCATGATGAGCGTGAAATGCGCCGGCACATGGCCGATGATCCAAAAGTTGAAAATCATTCCGTCGATCAGGCTGATGGCGCGAAACAGCCCGTAAAACCGCCCGAGCAAGGCGCGCGGCACCACATCGTTGATGAGCCCGCCAAACACGAGCTGCGCGGCGATGACGGCCAGCTCATACGCGACCCAGAACACGCCGAAGCATGCGATCGCGACCACCTGCCTGTCTTGCAGCACACTCCCCGCCACCGAGCCGTCGAGCGCCGCGCGCAGCCAGCCGCCCGCCGGGTGTCCCGGCGCAAACACGCGCGCCGCCTCGTCCGCCAAAAACGGCGTCAGCGCGATTCCGAGCATGCCGAATGCGGCCAGCGGCGTCAGCGCGAGCAAAAACGGGATGCGCCGTCCGCGCCGCCCGCGATGCCGGTCCGATTTCACGCTGATGACCGGCCCCGCGACCAGCGCGATGGCCGCGGGCACCGAACTGATGAGCAGCGCGTAAACCGCGCTCGGAATACCCAGGCTGTTGAGATACCATTGCGCCATCGGCATGACCGACCGGTCGCGCATCGCCCAGGCTAAATCGCCCCACAACAACCAAAGGAAAAGCGCCGCCACTCCGCCCGTCGTGTAAGTGAGCGCGCCGGCCGTCCACGTTTTCCGTGCGGGCCGTGCAGGCGGCGGCGGACATTGCGGGGCTGCCGGGGCGTTGCTCATTTTGGGCGGGCGCAAAATGTCCGCCGCCCGCATCGTAGTCAATCGCGGTGTTCCCGCGCAGTGCGCGCCGGGTGCAACCGGAAATGGTGCCGGCCATGCGCAGCCGCGTGAGCGACTGGGAGCGCCGGCTTCCAGCCGGCTTTGGCGGCGCGAAGCGCCGCCGCACGGGCGGGACGCCCGTGCCACTCGATCCGGCGACACTTCGTGTCGTCTGCCGGCAAGATGCCGGCGCTCCCAGTCGCTGGCGCGGCTACGTTGCGTCTTGTGGCCTTCGGCTTGGATGGCGGCGACGGGGACGCCGCCTCCAAAAAATCGTTCTCGTTCTCTTACTCGTTTCGCTCTCTTTTGGTTCCCAAGGCGTTTCGCGAACGATCACAGCGCCTCAATCCCGCGCCGCGTCCGCCACCTGGGCCAGCAACGCCCCGGCATCCACCTGCGCGCCGCTGTCGTTGACGAGGCCGAAAAGGTAACGCCCGCGCCAGAGCATCGGGATGTCGCCGTTGAAGCGGTCGTGCACGGTGAGCAGCCCTTCCGTGGGATTCTCCGGTTGCTTGGCGAACTTCAGGTAGTCGGCCAGCATTTTCTCCGCGCCCGCCTTTGTCTTTCCATCGATGACGAACAATTGATATTCCTTCCCGTCCTTCGCATAGGACGCCCGGTAGGCGGAGTGGAGGAATTTATGCCCCATGAAACTCTCCACGATATATACTTCGGACCGGGGTTGTTTGTCCTTGGCGGGAAACACCTGCAACAGGCCGGGGAGCGCGGCCTTCGCGTCGATTTTCACGGCCAGCGCGCGCGCCACTTTTTCCATCATGGCGGCGGTCCCGGCGCTTTCGTCGGAGGTGGTCAGTTTCACATACATGCTGCCCGACAGAAAATAGACGATTCCCGCGGCGCGATATCCCTCGGCGCCGATATTCAGGAACGTCATGTCCGGCGTGCGTTCAGCCGAGTAGATGGCAAACGCGTCGGCGGGCGTGGCATGGCGATACATCTGGAGCGTGACATATGACTTCGAGCCGTCCTTGAGATAATCGAGCGTGGTCATCTCCTCGAAGTTGCAGATCAGAAACGCGTCCGCCGCCCCGTTGATGCGGTCGAACAGGTTGTCGCGATTGAATACCTCGACCTTGTCCGACAGCGTCCAGCCGTCCACCGGCGGCAGCATGGCGCGGAGTTCCGCCGGCGTCTGGGCGCGGGCCGCGCATGCGCAGCCCGCAAGGAAAAGGAGGGTTATATATTTTTTAATCATGGGATTTTATTATGTCACACCAGGAATTCATCGGGCACGGAGCGCACGCGCGCGATGTTTTGGATTTTTTCGGCGACGAGGAATCCCGAGCGGCATTGCACGGTGCAGGCCGCGCAATCGGAGCAGGGGTTGTCGGGGAGATCGAGCGCGGCGATGGTCTCCTTGGCGAGGCCGGGATTTCGGTAGCCGTGCGCATACATGTAGGCGCGCATGAGATCGGGGATGGGCAGGTTTTGCGGGCACTGCCCGGCGCACGCATCGCACTGCTGGCAATAAAGCGTGGGCACGGAGTCGGCCCGCGCCATGAAGGCTTTCTCGTCGGGCGTGTAGCGGAGGTTGGCCGCCGCTTCGAGGCACACGTCCAGTTCCTCGAAGTTCGTGAATCCCGGGATGGCCGTGCAGACATTTTTGTCCTGCAACGCCCATTTCAGGGCGGCGGACACATTCACGTTCTTGGCCCCGGCCATGGTTTTCATGGCAATGACGCCGACGCCCGCTTCGGCGGCGCGCGCGATGGCCGTCTTCATCTCCGCGACATGCTCCTGGCGAAAATTATACGCGGTGAGCGCCACTTCATAGACCTTGCTCTTTATGACGGCGTCGATGACCTCGGGCTCGTTTTTGTGGGTGGAGACGCCGGTGTGCCTGACCCTGCCTTCCTTTTTCAGTTTTTCCATGACCTCGAGAATCGGCCCGTGCAGCACGGCGGCGGCATTGTCGATCGCATGGAGAAACAATATATCGACATAATCGAGCCCGAGGCGGTCCATGCTCGTATTAAAACGCTCCATGAACATCCCGGGGGCCTTTTCGGCCATCACGTCCTTGCCGAGGTTTATCTTGGTCGCGACGGTGAACGAGCCGCGCGGCACGTCCTTGAAGACTTTGCCGAGCATGGCCTCGTTGTTTCCCTTCTGGTAGCCATGCGCGGTGTCGAAGTGCACGATGCCGGAGCGCATGGCGGCCTTGACGAGGTTCGGGTTGTCGGCGCGCATGACACCCATGCTCAGGATGGGGAGTTTCATGCCGGTGCGGCCGAGGACGCGCTGTTCGAATTCCGGGGCGGTGTTGTTTTTCGAGGATGCGGCGATGTCTGCCTGTGACTGGCCAAGCAAACTTGCGGGAACCAATAGTCCTGCGCCGCCGGTCGCGGTGTAGCGCAGAAAACGGCGGCGGTTGATGTTGTTTCTCATGGCTGAAAGCGAGATAGACGAATGGGGTTTCCGAAAGTTGACAGAGGTTTGACGGGGATTTCAAAAATTCACGTGGACGATGATACAAAACATCGGCCGGGGTAAAGCGTGCTTGTTGGGAAAACGGACGAACAGTAAACCATCGTGGCGCCGCATTGCGGTCTTGATGGAAGCCGCCGGCCCGGCAACCGTGCCTCCCGTGAAAATCGGTTTTCTCGGCGGCAGTTTTGATCCGGTCCATTTCGGCCATCTGGCCGCCGCCAGACTGGCGCGCGAACAATGCCGGCTGGACCGCGTCGTGTTGCTGCCCGCCGCATCGAGTCCGTCCAAGGCTCGCGACATCGCGCCGCCGGCCGCATCCGCCGGGGATCGTCTCGACATGGTGCGCGCGGCCGCGGGAGGCGAGGACTGGCTGGAGGTATCCGATCACGAATTACGCCGGGGCGGCGTGAGTTACGCGATCGAATCGGCGCGACATTTTCGCGCCTCTTGCCCGGATGACCGGCTTTTCTGGATCATCGGCAGCGACCTGCTGGGGAAACTGTCCCTCTGGCGCGGCATCGACGAATTGGCCCGGCTGGTGGAATTTGTCGTGCTGCATCGCCCGGGACACGCGCCGGAGGTCGCGGCGGACGGCGGCATCCCCGGCCTGCGATTGTATCCGTGCGCGGGCGATCTGCCGCGAATCAGCTCATCGGAATTGCGTGCGCGGTTGTGCGAAGGCCGTCCGGTCGAGGCGTTCGTTCCGCAGGGCGTATTCGCATTGATCCGAGAGCGCGGGCTGTATCGCCGGGCGGCGGCAGGCGGCGACACCGGGTGACGGCCGCCGCCTCCAAATTTGTTTCGCATAACCGCTTGCCATTCCCTCGCCCCGTCCGAAACTTTCCGGTCATTCTGCATCTCCTTCCCTTCTCCGCCATCCACATGAGCGAAAGCGAATCCACCCGCCATCCGTTTCTCCAAGGTCTCAGCCGGCACCGCGGCACCCCGCCCACCGTCGTCGTCATCTTCGGCGCGTCCGGCGACCTCACCGCCCGCAAGCTCATCCCCGCCGTTTACAATCTGGGCTTCGACAACCTGCTTCCCGCCGATTTTTTCCTCGTCGGCTACGGCCGCAAACCCATTCCCGACGACGAATTCCGGGAAATCGCCACGCAGGCCATCCGCGAGTTCTCGCGCCGCGAACTCAATCCCGACGTCTGGCGCCATATCGCCGCCAACACCTCCTACGTCGCCGGCGCCTACGATGATTCCGCCGCCTTCACCCGCCTCGCCGCGCACATCGCCGCGATCGAGCAAAAACTCGGACGCGACGTGCAGGTTCTCTTCTACGTCTCCACCCCGCCTTCCGTCTTCGCCCCCATCATCACGCATCTCGGCTCCAGCGGCCTGGCCTCGCGCCACCTCGGCCAGCCGCACCACTCGAAGATCATCATCGAAAAACCCTTCGGTCGCGACCTCGAGTCCGCCCGCGGTCTGAACCACACCATCGCCTCCGTTTTCCAAGAACACCAAGTTTACCGCATCGACCACTATCTCGGCAAAGAAACCGTGCAAGGCCTGCTCGTCCAGCGCTTCGCCAACGCGATCTTCGAGCCCCTCTGGAACCGCAACTATATCGACCACGTCCAGATCACCGTCGCCGAGGAAGTCGGCGTCGGCACCCGCGGCGGCTACTACGAGCAAAGCGGCGCGCTCCGCGACATGATCCAAAACCACACCATGCAGCTCCTCGCCCTCACCGCGATGGAGCCGCCGGTGTCCTTCGACGCCGAGGCCGTGCGCGACGAAAAGGTCAAGGTCCTCAAGGCCATCCAGCCCCTCGATCCCGCGCCCGGCGGCGACACCGCCCGCGCCCAATACGCCTCCGGCATGATGGGCGGAAAACAGGTCAGGGGCTACCTCGAAGAGGAGGGCATCTCCCCGGAATCCGCCACCGAAACCTACGCCGCCATCCGCCTCTGCATCAACAACTGGCGCTGGCAGGGCGTCCCCTTCTACCTTCGCTCCGGCAAATGCATGGCCCGCCGCGTATCCGAAATCGCGATACAGTTCAAACGCCCGCCGGGGACCATCTTTTCCGAAAGCGCGCACATCAACCTCGCGCCCAACACCCTCGCCTTCCAGATCCAGCCCGACGAGGGGCTCGGCCTCATTTTCAACGGCAAAGTCCCCGGCCTCGCCACCCGCACGCAGCCCGTGAAAATGAACTTCCGCTACAGCACGACCTTCGGCTCCGACACCCCCGAGGCCTACGAGCGGCTCGTCCTCGACGCGATGACCGGCGACGGCACCCTCTTCATCCGCGGCGACGAGACCGAGGCCTCGTGGCAACTCTACACGCCCGTGCTCGAAGCCTGGACCGCCGCCGGCCGCAAAGGCATGGACGCCTACGCCGCCGGTTCCTGGGGCCCGGCCTCCTCCGACGCGCTCCTCGCCGCCGATCACCACAACTGGAGACAACCGTGAGGGAATGGACGAATTACGATTTACGAATTACGATTGAAAATCCCCCCACTTGAAAACTCGCACGCCACACCTAATCGCATGCCTGTGACGCCACCCATTCTCTCCCTGCCCTCGGCGCGGCAGCGCCCAATCGTAAATCGTAATTCGTAAATCGTCCATTCCCATGTCCGTCTTCCACGCCCTTCCCGGTTTCGACGTTCCCGTCGGCTCCATCAGCAAAGGCCTCGCGAAAATGTGGGGCGACTACGAAATCGCCGGACGCCCCGCGCCCGAAAGCGACGACGCCAAGGCCACCCAGATCAACCTCGTCCTGCACCTCGGCTTTGGCACCACGCCCGCCGACGGCACCGCGCAATTCCAGATCGCGGTCAACTTTTCCCGCCGCTATCCCTGCCGCGTCGTCGTCCTCTGCCCGCTCCCCATCGACGACACCACGACCGACTACCGCGCCAAGATCTACGGCGAATGCCACCTCGGAAAATCCAAGGGCGACACCCGTTGCTGCGAATTTGTCATGCTCTCCTATCCCATGAGCGCGCGCCGGTTCCTGGAAAACCAAGTCTCGATCTGCCTGTCCACCGACCTCCCGCTTTATTACTGGGCGCACCGCTTCGCCTCCACCACCCGCCTGAACGACTACCAATACCTGCTGCGCCGCTCCCGCCGCGTCATCCTCGATTCCGCCGTCGCGCCCGACGGCTTTCTCGATTTTTCCTGGCCGTCTCCCGAGGCCGTGCGCGATCTCGCCTTCGCGCGCATCCTTCCCGTCCGCCAGACCATCGGCCAATACCTCAGCGGCATCGCGCCCGCCGACATCGCCGGCGGCCTTCGCGCCATCCGCGTGCAAGCCGCCCCGCGCCTCGCCGCCGAGGGCCGCGTCCTTCTCGGCTGGGCGCGCGACCGCGCGGCCGCCTGCGGCGCCGATGCGGCGTCCATCGAATGCACCGCGCAACCGGCATCCGATCCCGACGCCCTCGCGCTCTCCTTCGAATACGACGCGCCGGCGCGCCGCTCCTTCCGCTGGCACGCCAACGTCGCGAAAAACTCCGCCTGTTTCGAAACCCGTTACAACAACAACCACACCACCCTGGAAGGCACCGCCGCGCTCCTCTCCCCCGAGGATGCGCTCGGCGAGGCGATGTTTTTCTGACCTGCACCACGGCACGCTCCCGGCAAGTCATGCGGATCAATACCGCTTGCCCGCCGTCGAGAGCGGGAAATCGTCGGAGCGGAACGGCGCCGCGGGCAGTCCCGCCCCGTTATAAAGATTGCAGGTCGGATTGTCAGCCCACCCATATCGCACGGCGAACTGACGACAACCTCATCGCCTTCGATGCTCGCCCCGGCCCAGCACCAGCGTCCGTCCTCGCCGCAAATCGTGAAGCCCTCCAGCTTGCCAAAGGGCGCGTTGCGCTTCAGCGGGACAACCGCCGCGTCAAGCGATCGCGGCTGATAAGTCTCAGGCAACTCCCGCTCAACAAGGCCGCCGTCCGTTGCGCGAAAACGCACCCGTACAGTCCCGTCCTCAACAATTGCCGAATCAAAGACGGGGCCGGAAAAAGCGCCCGGCCGACCGTAGGCATTGGCCAGCGCGATGCGCGCAAGCCGCCCGCCGACATCGGCCTTATTGCGCGGATGGATGTCGCCGGCCTCCCCGATGTCCACGAGCACCGCCATGCCGGTGGCCGGCAGCTTGAGCGCGAGGGCCTGCGACTCGCGCAATTCCGCCCAGGTGCTCGGGGCGCCGGCGTCGGCAGACTTCGCGTGATGCGAGGCGAGCTGACAGAAATAAAAAGGCAGGTCGCCCACCCCCCACTGCTCGCGCCAGTCGCGTATCAATCCATTGAATACAGTGTGATAGTGCACGGCGCGCGGCGTGTTTGACTCGCCCTGATACCAGACCACGCCGCGCAAGGCGAAGGACCGGTTCGGGTGAATCATCCCGTTGTAGATGGCCGAGGGAGGCACGGTTTCGCGCACCACCGGCGGCGCGCGCCGGGCCAAGCGTGACGGTGACCGGCTGGCCGGCGGCGGCCCAGCCCCAGACCGGGACGTTTTCCGATCGTTGCAAGACCGCGTGGTCCGAAAAAATCGCAGGCAGTCGAAGTTCGGCACGGGCGTCCGCCGCCGGCATGGCGGCAAAGACCAAAACCGGAAGAATTGAAAACCAGCGGGCAAGTGTCGTCCGTGCGCTCATGGGGTTCGGAGGCAAAAATCAGAAACGAACGGGAGGAGTCCGGCTATTGCTCCGGCCATTTGCCGTCGCCCATGTCCCGCAAGACCAGTTTCGCCGGGTCCACGACCACGTGCCGGATGTGCTGGCGGCGGTAGGTGTAGGTGATGTGGACGAGGCCGTCGGCGGTCTGGATGACCGCCGGGTAGGAAAACTCGCCGGGCTGGTTCTCCAGCACCAGCGCGCCCTTCCAGTTTTTGCCGTCGGCGGAGACGGCGACGTTGAGCGGGGAGCGGGGGCCGTTTTTGCCCTCGGGCCGCTGGCCGGTGTGGTTATAGACGAGCAGGTGGCGTCCGTCCTTCAAGGTGACGGCGTCGGTGCCGGAATTGGGGTTGGGCAAACCGGTCAGGGTCATTTCGCCCCAAGTGCGGCCTCCGTCGTCGGACCAGATTTGGAAAATCCCGCCCTGCGCGGTGCGGCCGAGCGCCTGGAGGCGGTTGCCGGGGTGAAGGAGGATGCTCGGCTGGATGGCGTCGATCGCGCCGTCGTTGACCGGGCCGATGACCTGCCACTGGGTGGCCTTGATGGCCGCACGGTTGCCGGTGAGGACCAGGCGCTCGAACTGGACGCGCCACATGCGACTGTCCCAGCCGGTGGCGCCGGGCGCGGGCCAGCCGGAAAACTCGGTGCTGGCCGGGCTGAGAATGGAGCCGTCGGGAAGCAGGACGGGCTTGTTTTTGATGGGGCCAAAATTGCCGTTGTATAACCGCTCCGGCTTCGACCACGTCACGCCGTCGTCCGTCGAACGCTTCACGTAAGGCCACCATTTCCCCGTCCGGTAAAAAAGCAGCAGCGGCCCGTCCGGCACCTGAAACAGGACGGGGTTGAGGCAGTTCACGCGGGGGTCCTCGGTTTCCGCGCCATTGGCCACCTCGACCGGCGGCGTCCATTTGCCGCCGGCCTGTCGCGACAACCAGATGCCCACGTCGGGGTTGCCCTCCTTGGTGCCGCCGAACCACGCGGCGACGAGGCCCGACTTGGTTTCGACGATGGTCGAGGAGTGAGACTGGGCTTGGACGGGGCCGCCGGGCTTCCCGGGCTTGGATTGCGGGTAAGGGATGCCGGTGAAAATCGGCTCGCTTAACACGATGCCGGGCTGCGCCGCCGGCGATTCCGTCGATGCGCCGTGAGCCAGCGTGGCCGCGAGGGGAAAAAGGAAACAGACCAACCGGGGAAATCTCATGGGGAAAGCGTGACGGCAAACGTTCAATCATGCGCGGCGCCTCTTCAACATCGGGTCGGGTCAATGGTTGACCGGAGAATCATCGAACCCGGGGAAACCATTTTTCAAACCGCAAACGGCGCGAAAACACGCGAAGGGATAAGTGTCCATAAAGCCGTGCCCTGCCTGGTGCCGGATTGTTTCCGCCGAGCGGCGCCCCGTTCGGACTTCATCCTTGGTTGCGCGCGCTTCCCTCGCGCCTTGACAAAATCATCGTAGTGAGTGTGGTAAACGAATTCCCCTCGCCCGAGATGAACAACCGGATTCAATTTAACGCACAACAGGACGCCGCACGACGCGGGGTCCGCCCGGTTGCGTCCGTCAGCACCGACTGACCGGTCGCGGCTGACTCGCGGGAGCGGGATTGCCGGAACGGTCGCACGAGGGCCTGCGCGCCGTCCGCCGCTCCGCTGCTTTTCCACCACCCCGGTTTCGCCAGCACCGCCGCGCGAATTCACTCCGAGAATCCACCGACGTTTTTCCTCACGACCTCGCCGCATTCCGCACGAACGCGGCCTGTTCACAACCTACAACAACCGAACCTCATCCAATAAATACCATGAGCACACCCGCACTGAAACCCATCTACCTTTCCACCGAAGACCATGCGCGGCTCCGGCAGCTTTTGTCCACGCTTGGCGGCACGCCGCATCCGCTGCGCGGGGAACTGGACCGCGCCATCGTGATCGAAGCCGTCGCGCTGCCTGCCGGAATTGTCACGCTTGGCTCGCGCGTCGAGTTGAAGGATCTCTCCGACGGCTCCATTGATGTTTACACGCTCGTCATGCCTGAGCGCGCCGACTTGGAACAAGGCCGGCTCTCCATTCTCGCGCCCATCGGCACGGCCATCCTCGGCTACGCGCAAGGCGACGAGTTCGCTTGGAAAACTCCCGGCGGGCAGCGAAAACTGCTCATCGTAAGCGTGACCCGCGAGGCCGACGACGGCCCGAAGCTTCCCTCGGTGCTGGGCTGAGAGGCGGCCCGCGGATTGGCGGCGCGGACATTTCGGGCATGCCCGCGCGTATCCGATGGCAGGGATGGGCAGCCGGCTTTCTCCGAACGAGGCGGGCATGAATCCGCCTTAATCATGCCAAATGCACCATAAGCGGCGCTTGTTTTGCGGTGGACCGGGTTGTTTGCGGCCTGTGAAAATGGCCCCGCATCGCCGAGGAGAAGGGGCCCTCGCGCAAGAGGTTATCACGGCGAGGCCGGCGCGCGAGGAAGCCCGATTCAGGGTTAAATGACCTTGCACGCGGTTTGCTGGCAGCTACCTTTGTCCGTCCTGCCTTTTTCAAACACATGGTCTCCGCGAACACAGAACTGGCATATAACACCAAAATCGAGGGCGATGTCGTCGTCTCGCGGCTCGACGCCGTCATCAACTGGCTGCGTTCCAACTCCGTGTGGCCCATGCCCATGGGACTCGCCTGCTGCGCCATCGAGCTCATGCACGTGGGCGGGGCCAAGTTCGACATCGCTCGCTTCGGCGCGGAGGTCATGCGCTTCTCGCCGCGCCAGTCGGACTGCATGATCGTGGCCGGCACCGTCACCTACAAGATGGCCCCGCACGTGCGCCGCATTTACGACCAGATGGCCGAGCCGAAATGGGTCATCGCCATGGGCGCGTGCGCGAGCACGGGCGGCATGTATCGCAGCTACGCGACGCTCCAGGGCGTGGATCGCATCATCCCGGTCGATGTTTACGTGAGCGGCTGCCCGCCGCGCCCGGAGGCGTTGCTCGACGCGCTCATCAAGATGCAGGCCAAGATCAAACGAGAACCCGCGCTCAAACAACTGCTGTCGTGACTTCCCGCACGGCAGTTTTTAATTTTTTCCAACGACCCATGCCCGCCATCGCCGACGTCATCACCGCCCTCCAAGCCCGTTTCCCCCGCGTCACGCCGCGCGCCTCGGCCGACCTGCCCGCCATCAACGTGCCCGCCGCCGACGCCGTCGCCCTGCTGCGCTGCCTGCGCGACGAGCATGGGTTTGACCATCTCGCCGACCTCACGGCCATCGACTGGGCGGCGGGGGCGTCCCCCCGTTTCACCGTGGTGTGGCATGTGTTTTCGCACGCCACCCACGACTACCTGCGCGTCGCCGCCGATTGCGCGAGCGACACCGAGCCGGAAATGCCCACCGTGACCGGGCTCTGGCCCGCGGCCAACTGGCATGAACGCGAAACCTACGATTTGCTCGGCGTGACGTTTACCGGCCATCCCGACCTCCGCCGCATCCTGATGTGGGACGGCTACGCGCATCACCCGCTCCGCAAGGAATTTCCGCTGGCCGGCGTCGAGACCGAGCTTTGGGATGCCGACGTGGGCTCGGTCGTGAACACGAAGGTCATCGCCGCCCCGATGGCCGGCGGCCCGTTCACCGCCACGCCCGGCGGCCTCAACATGGGCACGTCCGAACCGCGCGCGAAAGACGAAAGCTGGAACGAAGCCGCCGCGAAGCCTCGCGACTGAGGAAAAATGACGAATGCCGAATGACAAATTAGGAGTTAGAATCAGCATGACTTGCCTCAATGATGTTTCCCTCACACTTGCCACAGCCCGTGACAGAATCCCTCCGGCCCGCGCCGGCCGGAACCATTCGTCATTTGTAATTCGTAATTCGTAATTTTTCATGTCCACCGAGTTCACCTTTCCCGACAACGCCGCCCGCGCCGCGCAGGCCGCCGACCACGACGAGTTTGAGAACGAGAAAATGTCGCTCTCCATCGGACCCTCGCACCCGTCCACGCACGGCGTGCTGCGCCTGCAACTCGAACTCGACGGCGACACCATCACGAAGTGCGACCCGGTCATCGGCTACCTGCACCGCGGCGACGAGAAAATCGCCGAGAACATGACCTACAACCAGTTCGTGCCCTACACGGACCGTCTCGATTATCTCGCGCCGCTCGCCAACAACGCCGCCTACGCCATCGCGGTCGAGCGCCTCGCCGGGCTAGAGGTGCCGCCGCGTTGCCAGGCCATCCGCGTGGTCACCTGCGAACTGGCGCGCATCTCGTCGCATCTGGTCGGGCTGGGCGCGTTCTCGCTCGATGTCGGCGCGTGGTCGGTGATGCTGTGGTGCTTCACCCAGCGCGAAAAACTCTACACGCTTTTCGAGGAGCTGACCGGGGCGCGCTTCACCACCAGCTACAGCCGCATCGGCGGCGTGGCGCGCGACATCCCCGACGGCTGGCTCGGCCGCGTCGGCGAATTTTGCGAGCAGTTTCCCGCCGCGCTCGACGAGATCACCTCGATGCTCACGCGCAACAAGATCTTCATGGACCGCACCGTCGGCATCGGCGTGATTTCGAGGGAGGATGCCATCGCCTACGGCCTGACCGGCCCGAACCTGCGCGGCTCCGGCGTGCCCCTCGACCTGCGCAAGGACAAACCCTACAGCGGCTACGAGCACTACGACTTCGACGTGCCCGTCGGCACCACGGGCGACTGCTACGACCGCTACCTCGTGCGCGGCGAGGAAATGCGCCAGTCCGTGCGCATCGTGAAGCAGGCCGTCGCGAACTTCCCCGGCGGCGACTGGTATGCGAAGGACGCCCGCAAGATTTTCGCCCCGCCGAAGGACAAGGTGCTCACTTCGATGGAGGAACTCATCAACAATTTCATGATCGTGACCGAAGGCCCGCAGATGCCGCCCGGCGAGGTGTATTTCGAGGCGGAAAATCCGAAAGGCGTCCTCGGTTTCTACATCGTGAGCAAGGGCGGCGGGGTCCCGTGGCGCATGAAAATCCGCAGCCCCTCGTTCTCGTCGCTCTCCATCCTGCCGAAAATCGGCGCCGGCGTGATGATTTCCGACGTGGTCTCCATCCTCGGCTCGCTCGACTTTGTCATGGGCGAGTGCGACCGGTGAGAGCCTCGAATCCCTTAAACACGACCACTCCGGGCATTCCGCAATCCGAACTTCGCATTTTCCGATGAATCTCAAACCCGAAACCCTCCTGCGTATTGACGAAGCCATTACGCATTATCCGGTCAAGCGCAGCGCCACGCTGCCGCTCCTGCACCTCATCCAGGAGGACATCGGCCACATTCCCGACGAAGCCATCGAGTGGGTCGCGGCCAAACTCGAGCTCCAGCCCATCAACGTTTACGAGGTCGTCACCTTTTACCCGATGTTCAAGCGCAAGCCCATCGGACGCCGCCACATCAAAGTCTGCCGCACCCTCTCCTGCGCGCTCATGGGCGGCTACAAGGTCTGCGACACGTTCAAGAAGGAATTCGGCGTCGAGCTCGACGAGGTCACGCCCGACGGCGGGACGACCATCGAGTTTGTCGAATGCCTCGCCAGTTGCGGCACCGCGCCCGTCGTGATGATCGACGACGACCTCCACGAAAACGTGACCCCGGAGAAAGCCCGCGAACTCGCCGCGCAAATAAAGGCCGGAACCGCCGTCCGAAAATAGCCCTCCTCCCGGTTCACTCCACGGCTCAATCCTTCCGCATGCCAGACCATTCGCTTCGCTCATAGACCGAACTCCGCACACCGCATTTTCCCATGTCCGCACCGCAACAACGCCGCATCATTTTCCAGCACATCGACGAACCCGGTTACACGCCCGACATCGACTGCTACCTGCGCCACGGCGGCTACGAAATCCTCCGCCGCGCCGTCACGCGCCCTCCCGGGGAACTGCGCGACGAAGTCAAACAATCCGGCCTGCGCGGCCGCGGCGGCGCGGGTTTTCCCGCCGGCGTGAAATGGAGCCTCGTCGATCGCAAAAGCGGCAAGCCCATCTACCTCATCGTCAATGCCGACGAATCCGAGCCCGGCACCTTCAAGGACCGCTACATCATCCACCAGGACCCGCACCAGCTCATCGAGGGCACGATGATCTCCTGTTTCGCGAACGACGTGAAACAGGCCTACATCTACATCCGCGGCGAAATGCCCCACGGCGCCCGCCTCCTCGAGCGCGCCATCGCCGAGGCCCGTGCGAAAAACTTCGTCGGCCCGAACATCCTCGGCACCGGCTACTCCTGCGAAATCTACGTCCACCGCGGCGCCGGCGCCTACATCTGCGGCGAGGAGACCGGCCTCATCGAATCCCTCGAAGGCAAGCGCGCCAACCCGCGCATCAAGCCCCCTTACTTCCCCGCCGTCCTCGGCCTCTACCAATGCCCCACCATCGTCAACAACGTCGAGACGCTCTGCCACGTTAGGCACATCATCGACATGGGCGGCGTCGAGTATGCGAAAATCGGCACGCCCAACAACACCGGCACGCGCATCTTCGGCGTCTCCGGCCACGTGCAACGTCCCGGCACCTACGAATACGAGTGCGGCAAAATCACCCTCGGCCAGCTCCTCTACGACGTGTGCGGCGGCCCGCTCCCCGGCCGCAAGCTCAAGGCCGTCATCCCCGGCGGCTCCTCCGCCAAGGTCCTCCGTTTCGGCGAAAAATTCACCCTGAAAAACAAGGACGGCTCCACCCGCGAACTCGCGATGGAGGACATCCCGCTCGACTTCGACACCCTCGCCGCCTGCGGCACCATGGGCGGCTCCGGCGGCCTCATCGTCATGGACGACTCCGTCAACATGGTCGAGGCCCTCGCCAACATCAACGCCTTCTACTCGCACGAATCCTGCGGCCAGTGCACGCCCTGCCGCGAAGGCTCGCTGTGGATGAAAAAAATCACCTCCCGCATGGTCCACGGCAACGCCCGCCGCGAGGACGCCGCGCTCCTCAAAGGCGTCGCCGACCAGATCCCCGGCCGCACTATCTGCGCCATGGGCGAAGGCTGCTCCTGGCCCACGCAGAGCTTTCTCGCGAAGTTCGGCGAGGAATTCGAAGCCTACCACGAGACCAAGAAAAACCGCCCCGCCGACGCGCTGCCGTTGATCTGAAAACCGAATTACGGAACTTATAAACAGAAGGAAACAAAGGCAACGAAGAGTCTGAACCCGCTTCCACTTCCCTCCCGAAAATAACCGCATAAGACCCGAGGATAATAAAATCTCAGAATCATCTCTTCGTTTCCTTTGTTATCTTTTGTTCAAAAAATACTTTCAAAGCATCACCCATGACCGCACCCGCCGCATCCGTCCAGCCCGACCTCGTCACCGTCAACATCGACGGCCATGAGCTCGCCGTCCCGCGCGGCACCAACATGATCGAGGCCGCCCGCCTCGTCGGCGTGGACATCCCGCATTACTGCTACCACCCGAAACTCGCCGTCGTCGGCAACTGCCGCATGTGCCTCGTCGAAATGGGCCTGCCCGCCGTCGATCCCGCCACCAAGCAGCCCCTCGTCGATCCCGCCACCGGCAGGCAGAAAATCAACTGGATGCCCCGCCCCCAGATCGGCTGCGGCACCAACGCCACCCCCGGCCTCCACATCCGCACCAACTCGCCCCTGGTGAAAGACTGCCGCGAAGGCGTCACCGAGTTTCTCCTCATCAATCACCCCCTCGACTGCCCCATCTGCGACCAGGCCGGCGAATGCCACCTCCAGGAGCAGGCCACCGCCTACGGCCGCGGCTACTCGCGCTTCGTCGAGCAGAAAAACGTGAAGCCCAAGCGCACCCAGCTTGGGCCCCGCGTCATGCTCGACGACGAGCGCTGCATCCTCTGCTCGCGCTGCATCCGCTTCAGCCGCGACATCGCGAAACAGGACGTCCTCGGCTTCATCGACCGCGGCAGCTACTCCACCCTCACCTGCCATCCCGGACACCAGCTCGAGCACAACTACTCGCTCAACACCGTGGACATCTGCCCCGTGGGCGCGCTCACCTCGACCGATTTCCGCTTCAAGATGCGCGTCTGGTTCCTCAAGCAAACCAACAGCATCGACACCGAATCCAGCGCCGGCGTGAACACCACCGTCTGGTCGCGCGAGGGCCAGATCTACCGCATCACCCCCCGCCGCAACGACGACGTCAATGACACCTGGATGCCCGACAGCGGACGCGTCCTCTACAAGCAGGTCCGCGCCGAGAACCGTCTCACCGCCATAAAGGTCAACGGCCAGCCCGCCAGCCTCGACGCCGCCATCGCCGCCGCCGCCGAATTATTAAAAACCGCCGCCCCCGGGCCCCAATCACAAATCGTAAATCGTAAATCTGAAATCGTAAATTCCCTTGCCCTCGTCGCCTCCACCCGTAGCACCGTCGAAGAGCAATACCTCGCCAAAAAACTCGCCGACGCCCT
This sequence comes from Termitidicoccus mucosus, assembly GCF_038725785.1. Classification (GTDB taxonomy): domain Bacteria; phylum Verrucomicrobiota; class Verrucomicrobiia; order Opitutales; family Opitutaceae; genus Termitidicoccus; species Termitidicoccus mucosus. The sequence goes on along the minus strand of NZ_CP109796.1, from coordinate 7,498,546 downwards.
CGCCCTCCCCGCCGCCGCGCGCCACCTCCCCGCGCACCTCGCCGAAGGCGACGGCCTGCTCCTCACCGCCGACCGCTCGCCCAACACCCGCGGCGCGCTCCTCACCGGCCTCGCCGACAAGCTCCCCTCCCCCGCCCTCGCCACGCTTGCCGCCGACATCGATTCCGGCCGCATCGACACCCTTCTCGTCATCAACGAAGACCTGACCGCCGCCGGCCTCACCGCCGCGCAACTCGCCCGCGTCCGCCTCATCTACATCGGCACGCATGCCAACCCCACCTCGGACGCCGCGCAAATCGTTCTCCCCGCGCGCACCGTGTTCGAGAAAAACGGCAGCTTCATCAACCAGCAGTTCCGCCTCCAGCGTTTCGAGCAGGCCATCCCCGGCCTCGCCGGCACGACCGACGACCTTGTGCTCCTTGCCCGCCTCCTCGCCGCCGCCGAGAACCGCCCCGACACCGAAAGCGGCATCAATGCCATCTGGCGCCGCCTCGCCGCTGACGCGCCTGTTTTCGCCGGCATCGAATACGCCACCATCTCCGCCGGCGGACTTCCGCTTGTCCCGGGCACCCTCGCCCGGCTCGCCTTCCCCGAAGGCGAATCCCTCCACTATAAAACCACTGCCACCACCGCCGCCCCCTGACACACACCACGCATTACCCTCGACAACCCGGCACCACACCACCACCGCCAGCCCGTTCCAATACGCCCATCGCTCCCGGCTCATTCCGCACTCCGCAATCCGAATTCCGCATTTGTCACATGGATTTCTTCCTCAACCTCCCCCTCTGGCTCCAGGCCGCCCTCAAGGGAATCGCCGTCATCATCGTGCTCTTCCCCATCGCCGGCATCTGCTCCATGGCCGAGCGCAAAGTCGCCGCATGGATTCAGGACCGCCCCGGCCCGGACCGCGTCATCATCCCGTGGCTCGCCTGGATTCCCGGCATCGGCCTCATCCGCCGGCTCGGCCTCTTCAACCTCATGGCCGACGGCGGCAAACTCCTCTTCAAGCAGGACCCCGTGCCCGGCAACGTGAACAAATTCTACTTCGTCCTCGCGCCCATCATCGCGATGACGCCCGCCTTTTCCACCGTCGCGTTCGTGCCCTTCGGCGCCTACATCGACTCCGCCGGCGCCACCATCCCGCTCATCCTCGCCAACGTCGATATCGGCATCCTCGGCATTTTCGCCATCGCCTCCATCAGCGTTTACTCGCTCATCCTCGCCGGCTGGGCCTCCAATTCCAAATACCCCTTCATCGGCGCCATCCGCGCCTCCGCGCAACTCATCTCCTACGAGCTCTCCATGACGCTCGCCGTCATCCCCGTGTTTCTCTGGATAAACGTCCCCGGCGCGCCCGGCACCCTCGGCCTCGCCCGCGTCGTCGAGTTCCAATCCCAGCCCGGTTTCTGGGGCGGCGCGTGGTTCGTCTTCGTGATGCCGGTCTCGGCCGTCATCTTCCTCATCGCGCTCTTTGCCGAGACCAACCGCCAGCCCTTCGACATGCCCGAGTCCGAGGCCGACCTCGTCGGCGGTTTCCACACCGAATACGGCTCATTCAAATGGTCGCTCTTCTTCGTCGCCGAATACGCCAACATGGCCGTCGGCTCCGCCGTCTTCATCCTCCTCTTCCTCGGCGGCTGGAACCCGCTCCCCTGGGTGCCGCTCTCGCTCCTCGCCGACTGGCTGCACATCACGCACCTCCCCTGGCTTGTCGGCACGCTTGCCACGGTCATCTTCCTCGCGAAAGTGATCTTCTCGCTCTTCGTCTTCATGTGGGTGCGCTGGACGGTGCCGCGCTTCCGCTACGACCAGGTGATGAGGCTGGGCTGGCAAAAACTCCTCCCCCTCGCCATCGCCAACTTGCTCGTCTACGTGATCGCGATAGCCTGCCTGCAAACATAACCTGCGCGCCAGCCGGACCCGATCCTGACCAATCAGCCCGCTCCGCCCGCATCCAAACCAATCCGCATTTCCATGGCCGTCATACAAGTCGAACGCAAGCCGCTCACCTTCATGGAGCGCATCTACCTGCCGAACATCGTGGCGGGCATGAAGACCACGTTGAAGCACCTCGTGGCCCCGGCGCTTACGCTCCAGTATCCCGAGCAGCGCCCCGCCATCCCGCCCGGCTACCGCGGCGTGCCCACGCTCGTGATGGACCCCAACGGCCGCGAAAAATGCGTCTCCTGCCAGCTCTGCGAATTCGTCTGCCCGCCCAAGGCCATCCGCATCACCCCCGGCGAGATCCCCGCCGACGCGCCCGACGCGCACGTCGAGAAGGCCCCGAAGGAATTTGAGATCAACATGCTCCGCTGCATCTACTGCGGCCTCTGCCAGGAAGTCTGCCCCGAGGAGGCCATCTGGCTGCAAAACACGTATTCGGTCTCCGGTTACACGCGCGGCGAGTTGGTGAACAACAAGCAGAAACTCTACGAAATGGGCGGCACGCTTCCCGACGCCCATTTCAAGTGGGACAAGAAAAAAGCCGCCGCCGAGCACGGCAACGCGCACTGAAAAACGCCGGCCCGCATGCAACAAACCCCGCCAACAACCGATCGTGCCCACGCAGAGGCTTCGCTTGCGAAGCCCGGCGGCGACGTGCCGCCCCGCCTCCTCCGCCCCATTCCGCAATCCGCAATCCGCATTCCGCCTTTCCTCCATGCCTGCTGACTTCCTCTTCTACACCCTGTCCACCGTCACCATCGCCGCGGCGCTGGGCGTGGTGCTCAATAGAAACGCGGTGGCCGCCGCGCTGAGCTTTTTTGTCGGGCTGTGCGCCGTGTCCGGGCTCTTTGTCATGCTCGACGCCTACCTGCTCGCCTTCCTGCTCATCCTCGTTTACGCGGGCGCGGTCGTCGCGCTCTTCCTCTTCATCATCATGCTCCTCGACATGGGCGGCGGCGACCGCAAGCCCTTCAAGAAGATGACCGTCGCCGCCTCGCTCATCGCGGCCGCGCTGCTCGGCTCCGGCGTCGTTTCCTTCCTCTCGCGCGGCAATTTTTCCACCGAGCCGCCCGTGCCCCTCCCCGACGGCTCCCTCTTCACCGACCTCAAGCTCTACGGCGCGAAACTCTTCACCACCTACATGCTTCCCGTGCAACTCGTCGGCTTCCTGCTCCTCATCGCGATGCTCGGTGTGATCGTCCTCAGCAAAAAATACGAAGAGGACAAAAAAGCCTGACCCCAAAGCCCGTGCCACTACTTAAACTCCTCCGCCCATGACCATCGGCCTCTATCACTTCATCGGCATCGCCGTGGCGCTCTTTGCCATCGGGTTCTTCGGCGTGCTCCTGCGCAAGAACACGCTCATCATTTACATGTGCCTGGAGCTGATGCTGGTCGCCTCGACGCTCGCGCTCGTCGCCTTTTCGCGCTACAACGGCTCGCCCGACGGAAACATCTTCGTGTTTTTCATCCTCACCGTCGCCGCCGCCGAGGTGGCGGTCGGCCTGGCCATCATCGTCGCCCTCTTCCGCCGCCGCAAAACCGTGCAGGTCGAGGAACTCAACGCGCTGAAAAACTAACCTCCCGACATGCCGCTCACGCCCGTCCAACTCGCACTCGCCACCCTGTTGCTGCCGCTCGGCTCGGCCGCGCTCATCGCGATTTTCCTCCGACGCCGCGGCGGCCCCGCCGCGTTCGTCTCCGTCGCCGCCTGCGCCGGCTATGCGGTCGCGGCCTTCCTGCTCGCGTTTGGCGGACACCGCGAAGCCGCCGTCAACGCCTCCTTCGAATGGCTCCGCCTCGGCTCCTTCGTCCTCTCCATCGGCATCAAGTTCGACGACCTTGCCGCGCTCATGCTCTGCATCGTGGCGCTGGTCGGCTTCTGCGTGCATGTGTTTTCGCTCGGCTACATGCACGACGATTCCGCGAAAGGCCGCTACTTCGGGGGATTGAGTATCTTCATGTTTTCGATGACCGGCATCGTGCTGGCCGACAATCTCTTCATGATGTTCATCTTCTGGGAGCTGGTCGGTTTCAGCTCCTACCTGCTCATCAACCACTACTGCGACAAATCCTCCGCCGCCGACGCCTCGAAAAAAGCCTTCATCGTCAACCGTGTCGGCGACTTCGGCTTCCTGCTCGGCATCATCTGGTGTTACCACGCCTTCGGCTCGACCAACCTCGCCGACATCGCCGCGCAATCCGCCGGGGGCGCGCTCGCCGTCTCCGCCGGCATCCCGCTGCTGCTCTTCTGCGGCGCGGTCGGCAAATCCGCGCAATTCCCATTGCATGTCTGGCTGCCCGACGCGATGGAGGGCCCCACGCCCGTCTCCGCGCTCATCCACGCCGCCACCATGGTCGCGGCCGGCATCTACATGCTCTGCCGCATCGAGCCGCTCTTCGCCGCCGCGCCCGGACTCGCGCTCGACGTCGTCATGTGGACCGGCGTCATCACCGCGCTTTACGCGGCGCTGTGCGCGGTCGTGCAGAGCGACATCAAAAAAGTCCTCGCCTACTCGACGCTCTCGCAGCTCGGCTACATGGTCGCGGCCTTCGGGCTCGGTTCCATCGAGCACGGCGAGCACCTCACGCTCATCGCCGCCGGCGCGGGCGCGGCGATGTTTCACCTGACCACGCACGCGTTTTTCAAGGCGCTCATGTTCCTCGGCTCCGGCTCCGTCATCGCCGGTTGCCACCACGAGCAGGACATTTTCAAGATGGGCGGGCTGGCGAAAAAGATGCCCGTCACCTTCGTCACCTTCACCATCGGCGTGCTCGCCATCGCGGGCCTGCCGTTCATCTCGGGCTTTTATTCCAAGGACGCCATCCTGCACCTCGCGCAGGAAAAAAATCCGCTCGTGTTTGGCGTGCTCGTCTTCACCGCCGTGCTGACCGCGTTCTACATGGTGCGCATGTGGAAGCTCGTTTTCCGCGGCGCGACGCGCAGCGAGGCGGCCGACCACGCGCACGAAAGCGGCCCGTCCATGGTGATCCCGCTCGTCGTGCTCGCCGCGTTCTCCGTCGCGGGCGGCTGGCTCGCGCTCTACACCCCGTGGTTCCCGGGCGTGGCCGCGCAGGTGCCGCATGTCGAAGGCGCGGGCGTCGTCGTCATGAGCGCGGCCATCATCGTGATCGGCGCGGGCCTTGCGCTGCTCATCTGCAAGGCGCCGGTGCGCGGGCTCTCGAAATCGGTGCCCTGCGATTCGCTGGCCGCGCGCGCGCCGTTTGTGTTCGGCGTGCTCACGCTGCTCAATGAACTGCCCGACCGCTTCTACAACTACTTCGTGGCAAAAATCCAGCAACGCTTCGCGCTGGTGCTGAACTTCCTCGACCAATTCCTCATCGGCGGACTCATCGTGCGCGGCCTCGCGGCCGTCACCGGGCTGCTCGGCATGGGCGCGCGCGCGCTGCATGTCGGAAGCGTGCACGCCTATGTTTACTGGTTCCTCATCGGCGCCGCCCTGGTGTGGGCCTTCGCCGCGGGAGTGTTTTAAGCCATCGCGCGCGCCTCCAATTCCGCAATCCGAAATCCGCATTCCGAATGAACCCTTTGCCCGTTGACCTTCTCCTGCTGTCCATCGCGACACCGCTCGCCGCCGCGCTCGTCATCGCCCTCGGCCTGCCGCGCAAGCCGGCCTTGTTCGCCGCCTACATCGGCTTCGCGGTGCCCGCGCTCGCGTCCGTCTGGTGCTGGCTGGAATTCTCCGGCGCGTCGTTGTCCGACGGATACGCGTTCCGCTCCGCCTACGACGTCGGCCTCGGCTACATCGGCATCCGCCTTGCGCTCGGGCTCAACGGCGTCGCCATGCCGCTCTTCGCGCTCGCGGGCATCGTCGGTTTCGCCGCCGGATTCTACGCCCTCCAGTCCGGCGCCGAGCGCCTCCGGCTTTACCTGCTGCTCCTGCTCGTGATGCAGGGCGGGTTGATGGGCGTGTTCGCGTCGGTGGACATTTTCTTTTTCTACTTCTTCCACGAACTCGCGCTCATCCCGACCTTCATCATGGTCGGCGTGTGGGGCGGGCGCGACCGCAACTACGCGGCGATGAAGATGACCATTTACCTCACGCTCGGCGCGATGCTCTCGCTCGCCGGCATCATCGCGCTTTACCAAAACAGCGGCGCGCAGTCCTTCGACCTCGTCTCGCTGCGGGCGGCCATCGCCGCGCAGCCGCTCACGGAGCTTGCGCAGAAAAACATCTTCGCCCTGCTCATGTTCGGCTTCGGCGTGCTCGTCTCGCTCTGGCCGCTGCACACGTGGGCGCCGCTCGGCTACGCCGCCGCGCCCACCTCCGCCGCCATGCTGCACGCGGGCGTGTTGAAAAAGTTCGGCCTCTACGGCCTGGTCCAGATCGCGCTCCCGCTGCTTCCCGCCGGCGCGGAAAACTGGACTTGCGTGCTCGCCTGGCTCGCGCTGGCCAACGTGCTCGTCATCGGCCTCGTGACCGTCGCGCAGAGCGACCTCAAGCAGATGATCGGTTACAGCTCGGTCATGCACATGGGCTATGCGTTTCTCGGCCTCGCCTCGCTCGGCACGCTCGGCGCGGGCGCGGTCGTCATGCTCATGGTCGGGCACGGTTTCTCGGTGGCGCTGCTCTTCTTGCTCGCCTCGTGCATCCAGAAGCGCACCCGCACGCTCGACATGGCCGGGATGGGCGGCCTGGTGAAAGACGCGCCCGTGCTCGCGGCCTTCTTTGTGGCGGCGACGCTCGCCAGCGCGGGGCTGCCGGGCTTCGCGAATTTCTGGGGGGAACTCGGCATTTTCGTCGCGATGTGGGGCGCGTTCGAACCCTGGTTCGTCGCGCTCGCCGTGCTCGGCATCATCATCTCGGCCATCTACGGTTTGCGCTCGGCGGCTCGCATCTTCTTCGGCCCGCGCACCGCGGCCTTCGAGAAGATCGCCGGCGGGCAGCCCCCGTCCGATCTGCACTGGGGCGAAAAAGTCCCCGCCGTGGTCCTGCTGGTCGCGCTCCTCCTCATCGGTTTCTGGCCCAAGTCCATTTCCACCGCCATCGATGCGGAACTGACATCCATCAACATCACCGTCACCGTCGCCCGCGCGGACACGGCGGCGGCCAAATAAATTTCAACGCCTGCGATGACTTCCGAATTTTTCCAAAACCTGGCGCGAACGACCCACAACGGCTGGGTGCTCATCACGCCCGAAATCCTGCTCGCGTGCCTCGCGTTGCTGCTGCTCGTGCTCGACATCGTGCTCCCGAAATCGCTGCGCGGCGCGATCCCCGCGATCGCCGTCGCCGGGCAGCTTTGCGCGCTGGCCGTGACCGTGGCCTGGGTGCTGGCGCCGTTCAACGAGCGCATCCTCGGCGCGCCGATCTTCAACGGCATGCTGCGCTTCACGCCGCACAGCCAGTTCATGCGGGTGTTTTTCGCGGCCTCGTCGCTCCTGGTCAGCGTGCTTGCGCTGGTCTCGCTGAAAAAACAGCGGCTCCCGCGCATCGAGTTTTTCCACCTCGTCATCGTCATCACCGCGGCGATGATGCTGCTCGGCGCGAGCAACAACTTCGTGATGCTCTTCGTCGCGCTGGAGACGGTCACGGTCGGCTTCTACATCCTCGTCGCCTACATCCGCACCAACCCGCTCTCGCTCGAAGCCGGCCTGAAATACCTCATCATGGGCGCGCTCAGCTCCGGCCTGCTGCTCTTCGGCATCGTGCTGCTCTACGGGCTCGCGGGCAACCCGGCGCTCGAAGGCTACGCGCCGGACGCCAACGGCCTTGGTTTCAGCCGCATTTTCCGCACCCTCGCCCACAATCCGGACAACTTCATCGGCGGCCTCGGCGCGGTGCTCGTGCTGTCCGGCATCGCGTTCAAGATCGGCCTCGTCCCGTTCCAGATCTGGATTCCGGATGTTTACCAAGGCGCGCCCACCCCCGTGACCGCGTTTCTCTCCGTCGGCTCGAAGGCCGCCGGCTTCGCGATTCTCATCACCCTTTTGCAGGTCTTCGCCGGGGTGCTCGGCCTCGGGGACCGGCCCGGCGTCGTCATCCCGCTGCTCACCGTGATGACGTTCGCCACCATCATCTTCGGCAACCTCGCCGCGCTCACCCAGCATAATGTCAAGCGCCTCATCGGCCTGTCCGGCGTCTCCCATGCGGGCTTCATGATGATCGGCCTGCTCGCGTTCATGGCCGGCGGCCAGGACGGGCTCGGCGCGGTGTATGTTTACCTCATCGCCTACATGCTCGCCTCGTTTGCCGTCTTCGGCGTGATGGTGCACGTCTCCGGTTCGGACGACGCCGTGCAGGAACTCGAGCATTACCACGGTCTGGCCAAGCGCAATCCGCTCCTCGCCGGCGTGCTGGCGGTCGGCCTCGGTTCGCTTGCGGGCATTCCGCCGCTGGCCGGCTTCATGGGCAAGCTGCTCGTCTTCGTGAGCGCGTTTCAGGCCGGGCTCTACTGGCTGCTCGCCGTCGCCATCGCCGGCGTGGTCGTTTCGATTTATTATTACTTCGGGTGGATACGGGCGGCGTTTTTCCAGAATTGGGAGGCTCCCGATGTCCCCGGCGACGTGCTCGAACGCCCGAAACCGACACCCATCAATCCCGGCATCGCCGTCGTGCTCGCCCTGCTCGCCCTCGCCTCCATCGTTCTCGGCATCTGGCAGACGCCCGTGACCCAATGGTTGCAGTTGCTCGGCTTGTGAGGCACGCGGGCATGCCGGCGGCCTCCTGACCACGACCACAGCCCGCCTGCCTGCTTTTCCCTGCCCGAAATTTCCGGGCGCCAGTGTGGGAATACGGACCTATTGTCCGCAAAGCTGCGCCCGCATTCATTTCTATATCAATATATTGAGAATTTTTTAGCGCGCAGGGTTGATTTTGGCCGCCCGGTGAGATTTTGTCTCACGTTTATTTTCTCACCATGAGCACAACCACCATGACGCCCACGACCACGAGCGCAGCTCCCTTCACCCCGGGGAAATGGAACGACGACATCGACGTTTACGATTTCGTCGTTCGCAACATCACCCCTTACACCGGTGACGCGAGTTTCCTCGCCGGTCCGACCGGGGCGACGACCCACCTCTGGGAGTTGTGCAAAAAGGCCCTTAAGGAAGAACGAGACCGCAACGGCCTCCGCGATGTCGATGCCGCCACCATTTCCACCATCACCAGCCACAAACCCGGCTACCTCGACCGCGAGCACGAAATCATCGTCGGCCTCCAGACCGACGCCCCGCTCAAGCGCGCCATCAAGCCCTTCGGCGGCATCAACGTCGTCAAAAACGCCCTGAAGGAACGCAACATCGAGCTCGCCCCCGCCGTCATCGAGACCTTCAAATACGCCAAAAACCACAACGACGCCGTCTTCTCCGCCTACGACACCGAAGTCCGCGCCTACCGCTCCAAGCACATCCTCACCGGTCTCCCCGACAATTACGCGCGCGGCCGCATCATCGGCGACTACCGCCGCCTCGCCCTCTACGGCGCCGGCCGCCTCATCGCCGCGAAAAAAGCCGACTTCGCCCGGCTCGACAAAGAAAACATGAGCGGCTCGCTCATCCGCCTCCGCGAGGAAGTCGCCGGACAGATCGCCGCCCTCAAGGACATCGTCGCCATGGCCGCCGGTTACGGCTGCGATGTTTCCCGCCCCGCCGAAAACGCCCGCGAGGCCGCCCAGTGGGTTTATTTCGGCTACCTCGCCGCCGTGAAGGAGCAGGACGGCGCGGCCATGTCCCTCGGCAACGTCTCTTCCTTCCTCGACATCTACTTCGAGCGCGACCTCGCCGCCGGTCTCATCACCGAGCAGCAGGCGCAGGAAATCGTCGATCAGTTCGTCATGAAGCTCCGCCTCGTCCGCCACCTCCGCCCCGGGGCCTACGACGAGATTTTCGGCGGCGACCCCACCTGGGTCACCGAGTCCATCGGCGGCCAGCTCCGCGACGGGCGCACCAAGGTCACCAAAACCTCCTTCCGCTTCCTCCACACCCTCTACAACCTCGGCGCCTCGCCCGAGCCCAACCTCACCGTCCTCTGGTCGGAGAAGCTCCCCGCCGCCTTCAAGGCCTTCTGCGCCCAGGTCTCCATCGACACCTCCTCCGTCCAATACGAAAACGACGACCTCATGCGCCGCGTCCGCGGCACCGACGACTACGGCATCTCCTGCTGCGTCTCCCATCAGGCCATCGGCAAATCCATCCAGCACTTCGGCGCCCGCGCCAACCTCGTCAAGGCCCTCCTCCTCGCCCTCAACGCCGGCCACGAGGAAATCGACGGCGCGCCCATCATGAAGGACATCCCCGCCCTCCCCGAAGGCCCCCTCGACTACGAGCAGGTGATGAACAACTTCAAGCTCACCCTCGCGCAGCTCGCCCGCGTGTATGCCAAGGCGATGTTCATCATCCACTACATGCACGACAAATACTACTACGAGAAAGCCCAGATGGCCCTCATCGACACCAACCCGCGCATCGACATTGCCTACGGGGCCGCGGGCATCTCCATCATCGCCGACTCCCTCTCCGCCATCAAGCACGCCAAGGTCACCCCCGTCCGCAACGACAAGGGTGTCGCCGTCGCTTTCGAAATCGAGGGCGACTACCCGAAATACGGCAACGACGACGACCGCGTGGACACCATCGCGCAGGAAGTGACCAAGCTCTTCATCACCGAACTGCGGAAACACAAAACCTACAAGGACGCCAAGCCCACGCTCTCGCTCCTCACCATCACCTCCAACGTCATGTATGGCAAAAACACCGGCGCGACCCCCGACGGACGCCAGTCCGGCGCCCCCTTCGCCCCCGGCGCCAATCCCATGCACGGCCGCGACACCCACGGCGCCATCGCCTCGCTCAACACCGTGGCCAAGCTCGCCTACAACGACGCCGAGGACGGCATCTCCAACACCTTCTCCATCGTCCCGAAAGCGCTTGGCCACACCCGCGACGACCAGGTGGACAATCTCGTCTCGATGATGAACGGCTACTTCATCCACAACGCGCACCACCTCAACGTGAACGTGCTCAACCGCGAAACCCTGAAGAAAGCCTACGAAAATCCGGAGGCCTACCCGCAGCTCACCATCCGCGTCTCCGGCTACGCGGTGAACTTCACCCGTCTCTCGAAGGCGCACCAGCTCGAAGTCATCACCCGCACCTTCCACGAAAGCATGTAATACCATTCATGAGCTGATGTTACGCGCCACGTAATCTCGCGCCGCCACACCAAGCCCCGGCCTTGCCGGGGCTTTTTTCACCCCTCATCCTTCGCACCACGCCATCCCTTCCATCGCCATTCACGCTCCTCCCTCCACTCTCCGCATCCATTCCATCGAAACCCTCGGCACGCACGACGGTCCCGGGCTGCGGATGATTGTCTTCACGCAAGGCTGCCATATGCGCTGCGTGTATTGCCACAACCCCGACACCCTCGACCTCGACGGCGGACGCCTCGTCACGCTCGACGAACTGGTGGAGCGCGCCATCCGCCAGAAACCCTATTTCGGCGCGCGCGGCGGCGTGACCATCTCCGGCGGCGAACCGACCGTCCACCGCCGCGCGCTCCTCGCACTTTTCCGCCGCCTCCACGCCGCCGGCATCCACACCTGCCTCGACACCAACGGCCTCATCCTCGACGAGGAACTCCGCGCCCTCTACGACGAAACCGACCTCGTGCTCCTCGACCTCAAGCACATCGACGACGCACAACACCGCCGCGTCACCGGCGTTTCCAACGCCAACCCGCTCGCCGCCGCCGCCTATCGCGAGTCCACCGGCCGCCCCATGTGGCTCCGCTATGTGCTGGTTCCCGGCTGGACCGACCAGCCCGACGCGCTCGCGCGCTGGGCTACGCACTTCGCCGCCTACAAGACCCTCCGGCGCGTCGAAATCCTCCCCTACCACCGCCTCGGCGTGCACAAGTGGGAGCATCTGAAGCTCGACTACAAGCTCCGCGACGTCGAACCTCCCTCCAACGAAATAAAAGACCGCGCCCTCCGGATTTTCTCCGCGCATCTGCAAAACGTCGTCTTGAAATAACCCGCCATGAGGCCACGCATCCCCGCTCCGCTCCGGCTCCCATTGCTGGCCGTTTTCGCCGCGCTTTTCGCCGGCCCTGCTCCCGCCGCGCAACCGCCGCCATTCCGTCCCGCCCAAGAAAACCCGTTCGTCGGCGACTGGATGGGACGCGACACCGGCTACGTCGCGCAATCCATCGCCACCGATGACGGCACCTATCGCGTTTTTCTCCTCACCGAATTCGACGCCGCCTCATTCGAACCGCTCGCCACGCTCGAATCCGTCCCCGTCGAAAATCCCGCGCCCGACACCATCGTCATCGCCGGCGACGGCTGGCGCGGCACGCTCCGGCGCGACTGCTGCGCGGGCACGCTGCTCGACATCACGCACGACACCGGCGAAACCATCCGGCTCATGCACTTCACGCGCAACGTCCCCGGCCTTCGCGCCCCGCCGCCGCCGGATGCAGTCATCCTGTCCGATTTTGCCGACACCGCCGCCCCGTTTGAGCGCATCACCGCGCGAAAATTCGGCGACTGCCGCCTCCACCTCGAATTCCGTGCGCTCGGCCATCCCGCCGAGGCCCGGCTGTATTTGCAATCCCGCTACCCGATCCTGCTCAACGACAGCCATGCGCGCCCCGCCCTGCCCGCCTGCGCCGCTTTTGTCGATTGCACTCCGCCCGGGACCGTGCCGCCACCCCGCGCCGCCCGTCCGCCGCTCGAATGGCAGACCCTCGACATCGAATTTTCCGCCCCGCGTTTCGACGCCGCCGGCCAGATCGTCGCGCCCGCCCGCGCCACCGTCCGGCTGAACGGCGTCGTCATCCATGACGACACACCGCTTCACCTCCCCGCTCCGCGGAGGGATGCCGTCCGCGAAACCACGCCCGGCCCGCTCATGCTTGAGACCCCGCGCACATTCGAATTCCGCAATATCTGGCTCGCCCCGCGGCGTGAGTAGCGCCGGCATCCTGCCTGCCGTCGAAGACAAAAGCGCGAAGCGCCGCTGATTCCTCTTCTCCCAAAAACAGCCGCGCTACGCGCGGCCAACTGAGGACGGCAGGCAAGATGCCTGAGCTACGACGGGTTGCCGCGTTTTTACTCGCAGCAATCCCTCCTCATCCAAGGCGGCGCATCACTGCCCGAGCAGTTTGGCCAAGTGCTCTTCCAACTCGGGGCCGCGCAAGTCCGTGGCCACGATCCTGCCTTCCCCATCGAGAAGAAACGTCGCGGGAATGCTCATGATGCCGTAGCTCGTCGCCAGTGTCCCGCCGTCGTCCCAATGCTGCGCCCACGACATGCCCTTGTCGGCCACATATTTCGCGAGCGTGGCCGCATCGCGATCCAGGCTGATGCCGATGACCTCGAATCCCTTGTCGTGGTATTTCTGATATGCCGTCTGCACATGCGGAAGCTCGGCGACGCAGGGCGGGCACCATGTGGCCCAGAAATCGACCAGCACCACCTTGCCCTTGTATTTGCCCACCGAGAGGTCATTCCCGGCCGTGTCCTTCACCGCGAAATCCGGGAAGGTCGCGCCCGCCGCAAGCGAGGCTTTTTTGGTCGCGGCGGCCTTTTGCTTTTCAAGATACGCCAGCCCCTCGTCCACCATGCCCGCCTGTTTGGTGCCGGGAAAATCGACCTTGATCTGCTTGAGCGTCTCGGCGGCCTTGTCGGCGTCGTTGAACACCTCGCCGTAGAGCATCGCCTTCATGAAGAGCACCTGCGCCACGTCGTCCGTCTTGTCGCCCTTGCGGGCGGCGAGGATGGCGTCGAACTGCTTCAGCTCCTCCGCGAACACGCTCTCAGTGGGCGGCGCGTCAAGCGAGCCAAGCCTGGCCTGGATTTTTTGCACCAGGTCGTTGAGTTCCTTCTGCACGCCAGTCATCGCCGGCTCATTGGGAGATTGCGCCGATGCGAGCGGCGCGAAAAAGCTGAGGAGGGCGCCGAGCCCGGCGGCGGCAAGGATGCGGGCGAGTATTTTGGTTTTCATGGGATGAATGGGATTGGACGCAGCGCGGGGCAATAAGTTCACCGCCCAATGCGCAATTTTCGAGCGGCCAGGAGTTCCTCGATTCGGTTTTTGGACTTTTTCACATCCGCCGAGCGCGTGCGGGGCGCAAGCTCGAGCACGAGCACGTGGCGCGGCTGCCAAAAACGGCTGACCATGTCGAAATCCACCACGCCCTCCCCCACCGGCAGATGGTCGCGACCGGTCGCGTCGGTGTCGTGCAAATGAAACCCGAGCAGGCGTGGCGCGAGTTTTTCCAGATGCGAGCGATGGTGGATGAAGCCGAGTTGCTGCTTGATTTGCGCGTGGCCGGTGTCGTGCCAGTAACCGGCGGTGTGCGGCCGCGCGATGCCGTCGAGCAATTCCTCAAACGCGTCGTCAAACGGCAGTTCGTCGGGCCGCTCGCGGTTTTCGAAACCGAGCGCCACGCCGCGCCCGTCCGCATACGCGCGGATTTCCTCGATGCTCTGGTTCACGCGTTCCCAATACGGCCTCATGCGCGCGGCGAGTTTTTTGCGCGCCTTCTCGCGCCACGCGGCAAAACGCGGCTCGTCGGCAAACGGCGCGGGTGCGCCATCCGCCCCGCCTTCGCCCTCGCGCTTCGCCCGCCACGCGTCGGCCTTCGCGAGGAGCTGGCGCACGGGATTGCGCCAGAAAAAACGCACGCTGCCCAAGTGCGCGACCAGCACGCGCGCGCCGGCCTGCTGCGCGAAGTCGAGCGAGCGGCGCGTCTGCCGCAGCCACTGGTCGCGCTCGGCCGCGTCGGCGGACGAGGGCTCGAAGGCGTTTGGCGCGGGCTGGGTGATGCCGGTGGGGAGCGGGCAGAAATTATGCATCGTGGCCACCTGGACCACCCCTTCGCCGAGCGCCTTCAGGATGCCGGGCACCAGCGTGATGCGAATGCCGTGGCTCAACTCGACGTGGCTGAAACCGAGATCGGCCATCTCGCGCAGCATCGCGTAGCCGTCGGTGTGGCGGCCCGAGCACCAGCAGGTCGAAAGTGCGAGCAGCGGCTGCGCCGCATTCGTGGCGCCATCCCCGGAGGACGCCGGGGATGACGAGGTTGCCTGTATGTCCGATTGGATCACCGTGTTGTCCCGTTAAAATGAGCGTGACAGATTAAACAATACCGCATTCCCGGGGTTTCGCCCGCGGCGGGCAATTTCTTGTGAAAAACATGCAGGCATCCCGCCGCAGGTCCTTGACACATAAAAACCGCTCCCGGAATCCTCCGGAGAGCGGTCATGGCGGAAAACGAAAAACAATTCGCTGGCGGCGGCTCAGCCTTCGTAGCGGCGGCGCAGCATGGCGGTGAAGGCCTGCACCTTCTCCTTGCGGCGGCGTTTCTCGCACGGTTTTTCGTAATAGCGCTTCGCGCGCACACCCTTGATGATGTTCTCGCGCTCGAGTTTCTTCTTCAAGCGGCGAATTGCGCGATCAACCGGCTCGTTCTTGCGGATTTTGATTTCGATGGACATGAGTGTTCTGACAGGTTTGTGACGGAAAAAGTGATGACTAGGCAGGATAAGTTTTCCCTCGTCAAATGTTTTCCGCCTCATTTTGCCCGTTGAAAAAAACGCCGGCGTGCGTTCCCCTTTGGACACTGTGTCCGCTCCCGCCAAAGACTTCGTCCATCTCCACGTCCACACCGACCGCAGCCTCCTCGACGGCTGCTGCCGCATCGACCGGCTCGTGGATTACGCCGCCAGCCTCGGACAGACCGCCCTCGCCCTCACCGACCACGGCAACCTCTACGGTGTCATAGACTTCTATACCGAGACCAAAAAGAAAAACATCAAGCCCCTCATCGGCTGCGAGATCTACCTCGTCGAAGGTTCGCGGCTCGACAAAAACGGACGCGCCGAGGAGGGCAAATCCTGGTATCACCTCGGCCTGCTCGCCCGCAACCTTGAGGGCTACCAGAACCTCCTCAAGCTCGTCTCCGACGCCCACCTCCGCGGCTTCTACTACAAGCCGCGCGCCGACTGGGAAACGCTCGCCAAGTATTCCGGCGGCCTCATCGCCTTCAGCGGCTGCCTCGCCGCCATCGTCCCGCAGCACCTCCTGCACGGCCGCGAGGAAGAGGCCCGCAAGGCCGCCGCGCGCTTTATCGACATTTTCGGGCGCGAAAACTTCATCATCGAGCTTCAGGACCACGGCCTCCCCGAGCAGCGCAAAATCATCCCCGGCCTCCTCAAAATCGCCGAGGAATTCAACCTCACCGTCATCGCCTCCAACGACGTCCACTACGTCCGCGCCACCGACGCCGCCCCGCACGACGCCATGCTCTGCATCCAGACCGGCGCCAAGCTCGACGACCCCGACCGCATGCGTTTCGACACGCAGGAGTTTTACCTGAAATCGCACGACGAGATGGCCAAGCTCTTCGCCGAGGTGCCCGAGTCCATCACCAACACCCGCCTCGTCGCCGAGATGTGCGACCTCGCCATCCCCTTCCCCAAGGGCTCCGAGCGCTACCCGCGCTATCCGCTCCCGCCCGAGATCAATTCCAAGTATTCACCCTCCGAATACCTGCTTCAACTTTGCATCGCGGGCCTCCATCGCCGCTACGGCACCGACCACGCCGCCGTCAGCCAGCACCCGGTCGTCGCCGAGCGCCTCGCCAAACTCCAAAATCTCCCGCCCGGCGAAAAGCCCCAGCCCCCCGACTACTCCGGCCTCACCCACGACGAACTCCTCGTCGTGCGCATGGCCTACGAACTCTCCATCATCAACGTCACCGGCTTCGTGGACTACTTCCTCGTCGTCTGGGACTTCATCAACTGGGCCAAGGAGCACGGCATCCCCGTCGGCCCCGGACGCGGCTCCGGCGCCGGTTGCCTCGTCGCCTACACGCTCGGCATCACCAACCTCGACCCCATCCGTTTCGGCCTCCTCTTCGAGCGCTTCCTCAACCCCGAGCGCGTCTCCCCGCCCGACTTCGACATCGACTTCTGCATGCGCCGCCGCGAGGAGGTCATCGACTACGTCCGCGAGAAATACGGCCGCGACTGCGTGGCCAACATCATCACCTACGGCACGCTCGGCGCGAAAATGGCCCTCCGCGACATCGCCCGCGTCAACAACCTCCCCTTCGCCGAGTCCGACCGCCTCGCGAAGATGATCCCCGACGAGCTCAACATCTCCCTCTCCGACTCCATCGCGAAATCCGCCGAGCTCGCCGGCGAGATCGCCCGCAACCCCGTGGCCAAGCGCATCATCGACACCGCCCTCGTCGTCGAAGGCATGGTGCGCAACACCGGCAAGCACGCTGCCGGCATCATCATCACCGACAAGCCGCTCGACGAATTTGTCCCCCTCTCCCTCCAGGAGGAAGACGTCACCGTCCAATACGACATGGGCGCCGTCACCAAGCTCGGCCTGCTCAAGATGGACTTCCTCGGCCTGAAAACCCTCACCGTCATCGCCGACGCCGTCGACAACGTCCGCGCCACCGTCCCCGGACAGCAGAAATTCGACATCGACGCCATCCCGCTCGACGACCCGAAGACCTACGAACTGCTCAACGCGGGCAAGACCGTCGGCGTGTTCCAGCTCGAATCCACCGGCATGCAGAACGCCTCGCGCCAGGTCGGCATCTCCACCATCGACGACATCAACGCCATCTCCGCGCTCTACCGCCCCGGCCCGATGCAGTTCATCCCCGACTACGCGCGCGGCAAAAAAGACCCCTCCTCCATCGTCTGGCCCCACCCGCTCCTCAAGCCCATCCTCACCGAGACCTTCGGCATCATCGTCTATCAGGAGCAGGTCATGGAGTGCGCCCGCATCATCGCCGGCTATTCCCTCGGCGGCGCCGACATGCTCCGCCGCGCCATGGGCAAAAAGGACGCCGAGGCCATGGCCAAGGAACGCGTCAAATTCGTCGAAGGCGCCAAGCGCGTGAACAACATCGACGAGAAAAAAGCCAACGAGATCTTCGACCTGCTCAACAAATTCGCCCAATACGGCTTCAACAAGTCGCATTCCGCGGCCTACGCCCTCATTGCCTACCAGACCGCCTACCTGAAGGCCAACCACCCCGTCCAATTCATGGCCGCCGTGCTCACCGCCGAGCTCGGCAACGCCGAAAAAGTCTCCCACTTCATCTCCGAGGCCGAGTCCATGGGCATCACCGTCCTCGGCCCCGACGTCAACGAGTCCGGCTCCAACTTCACCCCCGTCGGCGGCAAGATCCGCTTCGGCCTCGCCGGCGTGAAAGGCGTCGGCGAGCAAGCCGCTCTGAAGATCATCGAGGAACGCTCCGCCAACGGGCCCTACGACGACTTCGACCACCTCGTCAACCGCGTCGATGGCCGCGCCATCAACAAGCGCGTCCTCGAGCACCTCGTGAAGACCGGCGCGTTTGATTACAGCGGCGCGTCCCGCAAGCAACTCTTCGACGGCATCGACGCCGCGCTGGCCGCCGCCGCGTCCACCGCCAGGGACCGCGCCGCCGGCCAGTCCAGCCTCTTCGACCTCCTCGCCGAGCCCCAGCCTTCCCTCGGAAAACGCGGACAGGGAACAATCGAAAATCGAAAATCGAAAATCGAAAATTCTCCCCCGGATTTCGCCCCGGCGGAACGCCTCCAATTCGAAAAGGAGCTTCTCGGCTTCTACGTCAGCGGCCATCCGCTCAACACCTACGCCGGCCTCCTCGAGGCGATCGACACCTGCGACATCACCCGGCTCCTCGAACTCGGCGACCGCATGGAATTCCGCATCTGCGGCATCGCCGGCGCGGTCGGCAAGAAACTCTCCAAAAAAGACAACCGCCCCTGGTCGCCCTTCGTCCTCTCGACCAAGACCGCCAGCCTGCCCATAAACATGTTCGCCAACGCCTACGCGGAATATGGCGCCAACCTGGGCGAGAACGCCCTCGTGGTCGTCCTCGGCAACATCCTCGTCGGCCAGGAGGGGCCCCGCGTGAACCTGAAGGAATTGTATCCACTGGAAAACTACGTTCCCGGCGTCATCAGGAAAGTCCGCTGGCTCCTGCGCCCCGATCATCCCGAAGCGCCGGATTTTCTGCGCACGCTCCGCGCGACCATCGACAAAAACACGGGCACCACGCACACGGACATCGCCTTCCTCTTCGAGGACCGGGTCGCGACGATTTCCGAGGCCTCGACGGCGCTGGCCTGGAAACTCCATCCCGACACCTACCACGCCCTCCGCCAGCATCCCGCCGTCGCCGGGGTCCAGATCGAGGTCAAGCCCCTTGAGCTGAAACAAGAGCGCCGCTGGGGCCGGAGGGGATAGCTATCCCGGCCACTCGCCAAATCTCGCCTTCCGATTCCGTTCGCGACGGAGCGGGAAGGGCGAAACGAAAGCAACGGCGTGGTTGTTACTGCCCCGAATAGTCCTTTTTGACGAACGAAGATGCGTTCAAGTAATCCAAGCTCGCCTTTACGGAGTCGACGGGCGGCAGGTTGTATTTTTCCACCTCGACAATCAGGTATTTGGTCCCGGCGGCGGCGAGGTTTTTGAAAATGGCCTCGAAGCCGATCATGCCGCTCTCGCCCAGTTCGCGATCATCCTTGATGTGCAGAACCAGAAAACGTCCGGGATATTTCTTAAACAAATCGACCGGCGAATGGCGCCCCATGACCGCCCAATAGACATCCATCTCGAAGAACACCTTGTCCGGCTCGGTGTGCTGGAGCATGTATTCATACATGGTCACGCCGCCCGGGAGCTTGTGCTCAAATTCGTAGGCGTGGTTGTGATAACCGAACTTGAGTCCGGCGGCGGCGCATTTCTCGCCGATTTTATTATAATAATCACAGTAAATCTGGAGGTCCGCCTGCGAGGGTTGTTTCGGCATGGAGGGCATGACGATATATTTCATGCCGGCGGCCTTGTGGGTGGCGATGCACTTGGCCCACCACTGCCAGACTTCGTCCCAGTTGGTGCTGGCGGGGTTGTCGGCCAGGCGCTTGCTGACGTGGCAGGAAAGGGCGAACATGCCGGCGGCGGCGATTTTCGCCTTAAACGCGGCGGGCGTCATGCCGTAGATTGTGCCGGCCTTGGCATCGTAACTGGCGGCCTCCACGTATTTGTAACCCATCTTTCCAACGGCGGCGATGATGGTGTCTATATTCTCGGCGTTTTTGCCGATGTCCCCGCGCAGGGAATACATTTGCAGGCCGATGTTTTTTGCCTCCGGCGCATTGGCGCCGGCCTTGGCGGGGATAAAAAAGACCCCGAAAAGCAGGGTCGCGACGAGCAGTTTGAGCGGGTGGTTTTTCATGGGTCGGATGGGGTGGTTGAAAATCATTGGTTTTTATTAGCCCACGGAAGACACGGAAGAATTTTTAGATTATTCTTTCTGTGTATTCCGTGGGCAATTTATTGGTTGGTTTCTAACTTGCCGGTTTTCTCCGTGTTTTATTCGAAATTCTCCACACGCAGCACCACCGGTTTGGTTTTCACCTCGGGCAGGCGGGAGATTTCGCGCAGGGCCTTTTGCAGGGCGGATTCCTTCGTCTCATGCGTGGTGATGATGAGCGGCACGTTGTTCACGGCCTGGCTCTCGGGCTGCACCACGGAGGCGATGCTGATCTTGTTGTCGCGGAAAATCGCCGCCACGCGCGCCAGCACGCCGGGTTTGTCCAGCACGCCCACGCGGATGTAATAGTGCGAAATCCCTTCGTCCGAGGGCAGCACCGCCGCCTGCGCCCCGTAGTTCACAAACGCGGGCACGCGCCGCGGCGTGTTGTTCACGATGTCCTGCGCGGCGTCGGCGATGTCGCTGAGCACGGCGCTCGCGGTGGCGTCCTTGCCCGCGCCGCGTCCGTAGAAAAGCGTGTCGCCCACAACATCGCCGCGCACGAAGACGGCGTTAAACACGTCGTTCACGTTGGCGAGCACGTGATGCTGCGGGATGAGGGCGGGGTAAACGGAAATCTGCACCTTCGGCGCTTTCTCCGGGCCGGTTTCCTTCACGATGCCGAGAAGTTTTATCGTGTAGCCGAGTTTCTCGGCAAACTGGATGTCGGTCTGGGAGATCGAGCGGATGCCCTCGACGAGGATTTTTTTCTTGTCCACCCAGAAGCCGTGCGCGAGCGAGGCGAGGATGTGGGTCTTGTGCATCGCGTCGAGGCCGTCGACATCGAGCGACGGCTCGGCCTCGGCGTAGCCGTGCTGCTGCGCGTCCTTGAGAATGGCCTCGAATTCGGCCTTCTCGTTTTTCATGCGCGTGAGGATGTAATTGCAGGTGCCGTTCACGATGCCGTAGATGTGCGTGAAACGGTTGCCCACGAGCGCCTCGCGCATGCTCTTGATGATGGGAATGCCGCCCGCGACGCTGGCTTCGTAGTAAAGGTTGGTGTTGTTTTTCTCCGCGGCGGCGAAGAGTTCCGGGCCGCATTCCGAGATGAGCGCCTTGTTGGCGGTAATGACGGGCTTGCCGAGCGCGAGGGCGTCGAGGACGACCTTTTTGGCGAGCCCGATGCCGCCCATCAGCTCGATGACGACTTGCACCTTCGGGTCGTTCACGACGCTCGTCCAGTCGGTCGTGAGCACGGAGGCGGGAATCTTGTAGGGGCGCGGTTCGTCGATGGCCTTGACCGCGACCTTGGTGATCTTGAGCTTCACGCCGATGCGCGACGTCATGAGGGCGCCCTTGTGTTGAAGCGCGTGAAACACGCCGCTGCCCACGGTGCCGCCGCCAATCATGCCGATGTTTATTTGCTGCATAAGCGGGGCAGCTTGATGGCAAAACCGTGCGGGCAACAATCTTTTTTATGAGACAAGGGGCGCGGTATCCATCCGGTCGTTCTCATTCTCTTGCCCGTTCCCTTTCCTGCTTTCGAAACGTTTCGAGAACGATCTCAGGCACTCTACTCGTCCACGCGCACGATGCGGCCGGCGGGCATGCGTTGCGACCCCACGCCGAGGGTCTCGGCAAAGTTGATGGTCTGGATTTCCTCGGGAATCGGCCGGAAGCCCGCGCGCTCGCGCCAGCGATTGATCCGCGTTTCCATCAGGGCGTCCAGCGCCACGGGATCGGAACTGAGCCAGAGCATCGGCTCCGAGACCGAATAGAGCGAATTGAAATACGGGCCGCCGATAAACTGGTAGTGCTCCAGGCTCGTGATCGAAAACATCCATGTCTGCCGCAATTCGGGGATGGCGCTCATCTCGGCCACGGCTGCGGGCGCGTTGGCGGGGCTGCGGAAAAAGCGCGCGGTGTTGGAGGCGTTCCAGAGCGTCGCGTTGACGAGCGCGCCGTTGATGCCGAGGATCGGGTGGTCGGTGAAAACGGGCAGGTTTATCCAGAAATCCGCATCGAGAAACAGCGGCGTGGCGAGGAAGCTTTTGCGGTCCTGCTCCTTGGTCGTGTCCGGGTCCACGCCCTCCACGCTTTTCTCCGCAAAAATCGGATCGAAGCGCGACGGCAGCGGACTGTCGTAGAACCACACCGGGTCATAAAACCGGCCTGATTCGAGCACGTAAACCGGGTAGCCTTTGAACGGCGTCTCGCCGGCCACCAGCGACGGCAGGTAGCCGGTCATGCGCAGGCGGAGCTGGTTCAGCCCGACGAGAAAAATATCCTTCGAGGCGAAGCCGCGCCGTTCCATCGCGCCGATGACGGCCTTCACGAGCGGCACCGGGGTCGCCATGCCGGGGCCGGAATCGGTGTAGATTTTCAGGCCGACTTTTTTCTTCGCGCCTGGGACGAGTTTGTGGCCCGTCTCCTCTTCGAACTTGGATATCAGCAGCTCCACCTTGGCCGCATAGGCGCCCTCGTCAAAACCCGGCAGCCGCGCCTCCCATACCGGGGCCAGCGCCGGCGGCGGGTTCGCGGCCCGCGCGGGCGCGGCGGAAGCCAGCAAGACAGCGAGACTCGCGAGAAGGATCGGGGCGGCCTGAAATAATCTCATGATGCGGTATGTGTTCTGCGCGGCGAAAATGTTTCCTGATTGCGTGGATGCGTTTCAATCTGTTGGCAAATTTCTTTCTCTTTCCGCTTTATCTTCTTCCTCCGACAGGGCACCGAGATTTTGGGGAGGAAAAACAAAGATAAAGCGGAAAGAGAAAGAAATTTTGCAGACGGATGACATCCCTTTGAATCGCATCCTGAACGCATTCCCAAGCGCGCAGTTACTTGACAGACCATCCGCGCGGTTAAAAGTGCAAACTTATCCATCGTCGTCCCGTAACTTCCACGTCCGCCAGCCGTCTTACAACGCCCGTCTTTTTCCGCCATGTCCGCCATCAAACCCACTTGCATCCGCGATCTGAAGTTTCGCGTGAATGTCGTGGACGTGGTTTCGCGTGTCGTGACGCTGCGCAAGGCCGGCGGACGCTTCAAGGGACTCTGCCCGTTTCACCAGGAGAAAACGCCCTCGTTCCACGTCGATCCCGACAAGGGCTTTTATAAATGCTTCGGCTGCGGCAAGGCGGGCGACATCATCACGTTCGTGCGCGAGACCGAGCAGCTCACGTTCACCGAGGCGGTCGAGACGCTCGGCAAGCGTTTTGCCGTGCCCATCGAATACGAGGAAGGCTCCGGCCCGTCGCGCGAGGAGCGTTCGCTGCGGCAGGAATTGTTTGATTTGCATGACGCGGCGACGGACCATTTTCACCAGATTTTCAAGGCCCGCGAAGCGGCCGGCGACTTCATGCGCGGCTACTGGACGGACTCCCGGCGTTTCTCCATGGAACTGGCCGAGGAATTCAAGATCGGCGCGGTCGGAAGCGACGGCGGCGGGCTCGCGGGCGCGTTGCTGAAAAAGAAGTTTTCCGAGGAGGCGCTGCGCCGCTGCGGGCTGTTTTTCATCTACGACGACCAGATGATCACGCTCGGCGCGCTGCGCCCCCGTTTTCGCGGACGGCTGATGATTCCCATCCGCGACCACCAGGGGCGAGTGGTGGCGTTCACCGCGCGCCAGACCGGACTCACGCCCGAGGACGACCCGGCGCGCGAGGCCAAATACGTCAACTCGCCCGAGACGCCCGTCTTCACGAAAGGCAACGTCCTCTTCAACCTCGACCACGCCCGCACCGCCGTCGGCGAAGGCCGCCCGTTCGTGCTCGTGGAGGGCCAGCTCGACGCGATGCGTTGCTGGAACGTCGGCCTGAAAACCGCCGTCGCGCCGCAAGGCACCGCCATCACTGACAACCAGCTCGCGCTGCTCCGCCGCTACCATCCGCAAGTCGAATGCCTGTTCGACGGCGACAGCGCGGGGCAGAAGGCCGCGCTGCGTTTTCTGCCACTCGCGCTCAAGACCGGGCTGGAGGTGCAATTCCTCGCCCTCGCCGGCGACGTGAAAGTTGACCCGGACGACCTGTTCCGCGAGCGCGGCATCGCCGCTTATGACGAACTCCGCCGACACGCGCTCAGTGCGATGGCCTTCGCCTGCCGCAGCATTCTGGCCGCCCCCGAGGATGCATCCGCCGAGCAAAAATCCCGGGCATGCCAGGCGCTCTTTGAGATCATTTCCGCCACCGGCTCGGAAGTCACGCGGGCGGAGTTTCTGTCCGAAATCGCCACCCGCCTGCGCCTGCCGCTCCCGGCCGTGCAACGCGATTTCGACGCCTTCCGCCGCCATGGCCAGGCCCGCGCGCAAAGCGTCGCCGCCGCCCAAGCCCGCGCCCATGCGGATGGCGGGGAACCCCAGTCGTCAGCCGACTCGGAACACGGCGCGGGTTTCGAGTCCGCGTCAGGAGGCGCGCCCGGCCTCGCGGCCCGGCGTCTGGTCGACCTCGCCGACACGCCCGAATACCACCTGCTGTTGCTTTGCCTGCATTTCGAGGAATTCGGCAAATCCATCGCGCATACGCTTCCCCATGAATGGATTGACACCTCGCACCTGGCCGGGATGCTGCTCAATCGCTTCCTGAACGAATTCGAGCACGACGCCTGGCCCGGCCGCGAGCACCTCGACACGCTCATCGAGGATGAGCAGGAAAAAACCCTCCTCGCCTCCCTCCTCTTCGACCGCCCGCCCATCGAGGAACCCGCCCGCGTCATCAACCAAGCCCTCACCCAAATCCGCGCCCGTGTTCTGGAGCCCGAACTTCGTCAAATAGAACTTGCTCTGGCCAGTCACAATGCGGACAGTAGGGTTGACGCAATTTCTCTCATAAAACGACGTACTGAACTTCAAAGGCAACTGCGGGCTCCGTTCGGATTACCCGCCGTCGCCTGATTTATTTTTCTCCGAAACCAACACCATGTCGCGCAAAGCCAAGCCCGCCAAAACCTCCGAACACTCCGACGCCGTCGAGGAAGCCATCGAGCAAGCCGAGTCCACCGTCGGCTCCTCGTCCGCCGACCTCGGCGCCACCGGCATCAACGAAAAAATCCGGCATCTCATCCGCCTTTCCAAGGAGCAGGGCTATCTCACGTTTGACGACATCAACGAGGCCCTCCCCGACTCCGTCGAAAACCAGGAGGAAATCGACAACGTCCTCTCCATTCTCAACAACCTCGAAATCGAAATCCTCGAGCCCGACCAGGTCGAGGATTACAAGCAGCGCCTCGAGGAAGCCGAGGAGGAGGAATCGCGCTCCTCCCAGCACGACATCCTCGACGACCCCGTCCGCATGTATCTCAAGCAGATGGGCCAGGTCGCGCTCCTCACCCGCGAGCAGGAGGTCGAGATTTCCAAGCGCATCGAAACCGCCGAATTGAAGGCGCAGGAGGTGCTTTTCGAGGCCGCCATCATCGGCCATTACATCGCCGACCTCGGCGCGAAACTCCTCACCCGCGAGGAGCGCTTCGACCGCATCGTCATCGACAAGAAAATCGAGAGCCGCGACACGTATTTCAAAAACCTGCCCAAGCTCGTCGAGACCACGCAGAAAAACGAGACCTCCGTCGCCGACTCCTGGGCCGAACTGCTCAAGGCCAAGGGCGAGGACGAAAGGAAAAAAATCGCCGCCAAGCACAAGAAGCGCGAAAACACGCTCCGCTCCAACTTCGGCAAATTCTTCTTCAAGCTGAAGGTTTACGAGGAATACCTTGAGTCGAAAAAAGAAACGCTGGCCGAAATCGAAAAATTCTTTTCCCAGCTCGACCGCGCCAAGCATCCCAAGACCAAAAAGGATGCCGCCATCGACACCAAGGCCATCAACCAGCGGCTCAAGCAGATCGAGCAGGAATTCCGCGTCGAACCCGCCGGCCTGCTCGACATCGTCAAGCGCGCCAACGTCCACATCCGCGAGGCCCACAAGGCCAAGACCGAGATGGTCGAGGCCAACCTCCGCCTCGTCATTTCCATCGCCAAGAAATACACCAACCGCGGACTCTCCTTCCTCGACCTCATCCAGGAGGGCAACATGGGCCTCATGAAGGCGGTCGAGAAATTCGAATACCGCCGCGGCTACAAATTCTCCACCTACGCCACGTGGTGGATTCGCCAGGCCATCACCCGCTCCATCGCCGATCAGGCCCGCACCATCCGCATCCCGGTGCACATGATCGAGACCCTCAACAAGGTCATGCAGGTGCAGAAACAACTCCTCCAGGAATACGGCCACGAGCCCACCCCTGATGAAGTGGCCGACGAGATGGGTCTGCCCGTCGAACGCGTGCAGCAGATCATGAAGATGGCCCAGCAGCCCATCTCGCTGCAAAGCCCCGTCGGCGACGGCGACGACACCAGCTTCGGCGATTTCATCGAGGACAAGTCCGCGGAAAACCCCTACGACATGACCGCCTACTCGCTCCTCCGCGAAAAAATCATCGACGTGCTCGACTCGCTCACCGACCGCGAACGCCGCGTGCTCTCGCTGCGCTTCGGCCTCATCGACGGCTACAGTCGCACGCTCGAGGAAGTCGGCAAGCAGTTCAAGGTCACCCGCGAGCGCATCCGCCAGATCGAGGCCAAGGCGCTCCGCAAGATGCGCCACCCGACGCGCATCCGCCAGCTCCACGGTTTCTTCGACGCGGAGCAGATCGACAACGCGCAAAACCTCCTCCAGCAGGTGGCCAGCGCGAAAAAGGCCGGCGAATCCATCGTCCCGCCGCACATGCAAAACAAACAACCGTAAATTCCCCCGCCGCACTATCTTTCTCTTTATTCTTTCTCTTTCCTCTTTATCTTTTTCCGCACGTGCATCGCAATGCCCGGCAACGGGAGGGATGAAAGAGAAACAGAAAGAAGAAAGAGAAAGAATAAAACCGGCAGATGGCCGACCTTGAATCGCCTCTCCGTTCCGCACGCCTTCCCTATTGACCCTTTACTCCCGTCCCTCAACCCGTTCAATCTCCCGTCACCATGAATAACATCCACCTGCCAGTCGCGTTTGGCTTGGGTTCCACCGAACTGATCGTCATCTTTCTGGTCATCCTTCTGCTCTTTGGCGGAGCCAAGCTCCCCAGTCTCGCCCGCGGCCTCGGCCAGTCCATCCGCGAGTTCAAGAAAGCCTCCAGCGAGGAGGACAAGGACGAGGATGCAAAGGAAAAGACAGCCGCGAAAAAAGAATCCGCCGCCGCCAAGTCCGACGAAAACAAAAACACCTGAGCGTGTTTCGCGCGCGCGAAGCGCCCGTCTCATTGCCGTCAAGCGCGCCCGGGAGGGCGCGCTTTTTTGCAAGCCCGGCGCGAACGGTCTGCATCGCGAGCATCACACGCGGTGTTTTTGGACAGCCTCCATTTTTTCATCCCCGGACCGGAAGATCGGGATCATACCGCCTGCGGCTCGGGATCAGGCTCCGCTTCTTCGCTTTTGCCGCTTTCGCCTACCGCCCATTGCCGGAAGACGCGCAACTCCACCAGGGAGCCCACGAGCAGCAAGCCGTCGCCGGGTTGCAGGGTCTCGGTGCTGGAGGGATTGATGATGCGCTCATCGCCCCGCTGGATGCCGGCGATGCGCACGCCCGTTTTGCGCGCGACCTGAAGCTCCGCCAGTGTCTGCCCGGTGCGCGGGCTCTGCGCCGGCATGGTGAAGGTTTCCAGCACCGCGCCGCCAAACTCGTCCTCGTCATCCGCCGGGTTCGCCGCCGGTGCTCCGCCGGCGGAGAGAAAGCCTATCGCCGCCGCGAGCTGCGCCTCGCGCCCGATCAGCAGCAGCTTGTCCCCTAGATACAACCGCACGCTCGCGCCCGTCATCGCGACCACGCGCTCGTTGCGCTCTATTTCCAGGATCGAGCAGCCGAAACGCGCCGGAATCGCCAGCTCCGTGAGACTTTTGCCCGCGTAGTGCGCGCCGTCGGGAACAATGCATTCCTCAAGCTCCAGTTGCCACGTCTCCAGATTCTGCCCCATCGCCGCGCGCGCCTCGGCGCGGACCTGCGACAACTCGCGCGAGTCCTCGGCCAGCACCTCCTGCAACGACGATTCCCACGTGCTGTGCCAGTAGATGAGCTTGTTCGAGAAAAACACGATCACGAACAAGGTGCCCGCCGCCATGATGCCCCAGCCCCAGCCGGGCAGCGACTGGATCGGCAGGATCGCATAAAACCAATACGCCAGCCCGATCAACGCGATGGCTCTCAGCGCCGTCTGGATGACCCTTGCCGGCACGCGCGAACCCGCGCCGCCCAGGTGCTCCGAGAGGATGAGCGCCATCGCCGAGATATTGCGCCACACCGCCACCGTCGGGATGAGCACGACGGCCGCCAGCAGCGACCAGAAAACATAATCCAGCGCCTGCTTCGACAACCACGTGCCCACCACGGATTCCTCCAGCACCCCCAGGATGCGGCCTGAAAAAATCAGCATCCCCGAGATGAACAGCATCTCGATTGCCACCCGGGAGAGCGGGCCGCGCAAATACCGCCACGCCGGCGTCGGCGACGGACGCGACTGGATCTGCTGGAGCCAGCCATGATACGCGTTGATGGCGCGCTTCACCGGCTTCGGCTCGATCCAGTCCACGAAACGCAGGATCGGCTCGGCATAGCGGTTGAGAATCGGAGTGGCCAGCACCGTGAGAATCGAAAGCCCCACGGCCAGCGGATAAAACTCCACCGGCAGGATCGCCGCCGTGATGCCCGCCTGCGCGATGATGAACGTGAACTCGCCCAGCGGCGTGAGCAGCAGCCCGCCGCGCCGCGCCTGCCGCGGCGGCACGCCCACCAGCATCAGCGCAAATCCGCATGCGATCGGGCGCACCAGCAGCGAAAACGAGCCGAGCAGCAGCACTTGCAGCCACACCGACTCGAGCATCTTCATGTCGATGATCATGCCGATGGACACGAAGAACACGCTGCTGAACATGTAGCGGATGCCCGCGAAGTTTTTTTCCACCGCGATCTTTTGTTTTATCTCCGCCACCACCGCCCCGAACAAAAACGCCCCCAGCGTCAGCGAGTAGCCCGCCTTCACGGTGAAAAACGCCAGCACCAGCAGCAGGCCCACCACCATGATGGTTTGCAATTCCGGGTCCCCCTTCGCCTCCAGCCTGCGCAGCAGCCGCGGCATCAGCAGCAGCCCCGCCACCAGCAGCAGCGCCACAAACGCGCCCAGCATCGCCAGCACCACGCCCAGGCCGTTGCCGCTGCTCGCGTGGGTCTGCGCGCCCAGCGCGGTGATCATGAGCACCGCCACCACGTCCTCCACGATCGTGATGGCCAGCGCCATCTGCGCCGTGCGGTCGTGGTTGAGTTTCAACTCGCTCATGATTTTCGAAATCACCGCCGAGCTGGACACCATGAACATCGCCGCGACGAACAGGCTTTGCATCGTCGTCCACTCGAGCGCGTAGCCGAGCAACAGCGTGAAATTGAGCATGAAAAACGCCCCCAGCGCCGTCGCGCCCAAGGTTGCCAGCCCCATTTTTGCCAGCCGCGAAATGCTCAGCTCCAGCCCGATCGCAAACATCACGAACACCAGCCCCACCTCGGAAAGCGCCTTGATGCGCTCCTCCTCCGCGATCAACGAAAACGGCGGCGAGTGCGGCCCGATCACGATGCCCGCGATCAGGTAGCCCACGATCACCGATAGGCCGAGCCGTTTGCAGATGATTCCGGCCACGCCTGCCGCGACCAGCAGCGTGCCCAGATCCTTGATGAGTGTGATGCCTTCGCTGTCCATAGGATGCCGTTTCCTTGCGATTTGTTAATGTTTGCCGGAGGAGTCGTCGTCCGCGCCGGGCGGAACATTTTTCCCCGGCGCCTCCGTTTCCTCAAGCCAGTGTCTGAAACTTGCAATTTCATTCGACGCGCCGATCACGAGCAATTCGTCGCCGGAATGCAACGACGCCCTGCCCCCGGGGTTCAACAGCCTCATGCCCGCCCGGCGGATGCCGACGATCTGCACATGATAGCTTTGCGCCGGTGAAAGCTCGTGCAGCGTCCGCCCGTCCACGCTGCTCTCCGCCGGCACCGTGAGCATCTCCATGCGCACGGCGTCCATTTCCCCCCTCGACGCGCCGCCCGACACTTTCATGAGGAACTGGCGGCTCTTCTCCAGTTGTTGTTTCGGTCCGATGAGAAGCACCTTGTCGAGCGGGAACAGCGCCACGTCCGATTTCGGGCGCGAGATCGCGCACCCCTGCCGCTCGATTCCCACCACCACGCAGCCGAACTTCATCCGCAAATCCAGCTCCGCGATGCTCTTCCCCTGGCAGTCGGCGAGATCCGGCAGCGTGCAGCTCACCATGTGCAAATCCCACTCCCCATGATCGACCAGCCACGGCGCCACCGTCTCCAGCCGGGCCGAGCCGCCCTGCACCGCCGATTGCAACCCCGCTTCCATTTCGCTGTGCCAGCGCACCAGCTTGCGGCGCAGCAGCACGATCGCCAGCAGTCCCGGCACCATGCTGCCCAGCATCACCCACCGCGCCGCCGGCCCCACGGGCAGCAACGTCGAAAGCCACACATACATCGCGATCCCGGCGGCCACCTTGAACACCATCTCCACCACCGGACTCAAGCGCGCCGCGCGCGGCGCGCCCTTCACCGCCGCCTGCGCGTAGAGCAGGCACAACGCCGACACATTGCGCCACAGCGCCACCAGCGGCCCGATCACGACCACGATCATCGCCAGCCAGAACAGCATCGTCGAGGCATGCGGGAACAGCCAGTCCTTGTCCATCCACTGCTCCACGAACTGGCGCAACGGTTCCGAAAACAGCAGCAGCCCGCTCACCAGCAGCACCTGCACCAGCACTTGCACGATGCGCCTCTTGCTCACCTGCCACAACGCGCTCTTCCGCTCCTGCGCCTTGAGCGCCTCGATGCGCGCGTAATAATAGTCCTGCCACGCCAGCAGCCAGCGCGGACACCACCGGAGTATCGCGTTGCTCACCTGCGCCGCATTCCGCGTCAGCCACGGCGCCACCAGCGTCGTCACCAGCGACACCCCTACGATCATCGGATAAAACCGCTCCGGCAATATCTTCGCCGTTATGCCCATCTGCGCGATCACAAACGAAAACTCGCCCAGCGGCGTCAGCATCAGCCCCGTCCGCAACGCCTCCCCGAACTTCTCCCCCGTCACCGCCAGCGCCGCGGCCGCGGCCGCCACGCGCGCCACGATCGTCACCGCCGCCACCGCCAAAATCAACCACCACGCATCCGCCACCAGCCGCATGTCGATCAACAACCCGATGGCCACGAAAAACACCGCCGTGAACACATCCCGCATCCCCTCCATCGTCCGCTCCACCCGCGTGCGATACGGCGTCTCCGACACGATCATGCCCAGCAAAAACGCCCCCATCGCCAGCGAATACCCCGAGTGAAATGCCACCACCGCCAGACCGAACAGCATCCCCGTCACCGCCAGCGTCTGCAACTCCTCGCTCGCCGATATGCTCAGCTTCCGCAACAACCACGGCACGAACAGCAACCCGCCCGCCCCCGCCAGCGCCACAAACGCCCCCAGTTTCCCCAGCGCTCCTCCCACCTGCGCGCCCGACATCGCCCCCATGCTCACCATCGACCCCAGCAACGTCAGCATCACCACCGCCACCACGTCCTCCAGCACCGTTATGCTCATCGCCGTCTGCGCCGCCCGCTCGTGGCCGATTCCCGCCTCCTGCAACACCTTGCTGATGATCGCCGAGGACGACACCATCAACATCGTCGCCAGAAACACCCCCTCCATCGGGGAAAAGCCGATCATGGCCGACGCCAGCCGCGTCACATAATAAACCGCCGCCGCCGCCACGAACACCGCCAGCAGCAACGACACCCCGAACTTCCTCATCCTCCGGATGCTCAGGCGGAGCCCGATGCCAAACATCAAGAACACGAGCCCCATCTGCCCAAGTGTCTCGATATGCGCGATATCGTAAACCAGGCCGCCCGGCGGCGTATAAGGTCCCAGGACGATCCCCGCAGCCAGGTAGCCCACAATCACCGACAACCCGATGCGCTGGCAAATCCAGCCCGCGATCACCGCGGACAACAGAATCAAAGCCAGATTTTGGATAAATTGAACATCCTCCATGACAACCATCACAACAACTCCCCAAACGCCGGTAACGTCAAGCCACCTTCCGCCCCCTGAATCGTTCTCGTTCTCTTACTCGTTCCCGTTCTCGAAATATCCCGGAAAAGAGAACGGGAAGTGTGATGCTACCGTCCGGAATCTTTCCTCTTTATTCTTTATCTTTCTCTTTCGTCAGGAACGAGCAGGGAGAAAGAGGAAAGATAAAGAATAAAGAGGAAATGACGGCACTCCGGACCGCATCCCCAAATCGACGGATACGCTTTTCCCCTTTGACAGTCTCAAAAAACACCGATTCTTTCCCCAAGTAAAACGCGCTGCACCCGCCACCTCTGCCGTTTATCACAAGCACCCATGGCCACGAATTTTCTCGGATATTTTTCCAACGACATAGGCATCGACCTCGGAACCGCCAACACCCTCGTCTATGTGAAGGACAAAGGCGTCGTGCTCCGCGAGCCCAGCGTGGTCGCCCTCGACGCCAACACCCGCAAAGTCCGCGCCGTCGGCGCCGAGGCCAAGCGCATGCTCGGCCGCACCCCCGGCAACATCATCGCCATCCGCCCCATGAAAGACGGCGTCATCGCCGACTTCGACGTCACCGAGGCGATGCTCCGCTATTTCATCAACAAGGTTCGCAACAACGCCTTTCGCGTCGCCCCGCGCGTCGTCATCGCCATCCCCTCCGGCATCACCGAGGTCGAGAAACGCGCGGTGAAGGACTCCGCCACCCACGCCGGCGCGCGCGACGTCATCACCATCCCCGAACCCATGGCCGCCGCCATCGGCGTGGGCCTGCCCATCGACGAGCCTGCGGCCAACATGATCGTGGACATCGGCGGCGGCACCACCGAGATCGCCATCATTTCCCTTTCCGGCATTGTGTTTTCGAAATCCGTCCGCGTCGCCGGCGACGAACTCGACACCGCCATCGTCAACTACATGAAACGCGCCTACAACCTCCTCATCGGCGAACGCACCGCGGAGGAAATCAAGATGCGCATCGGCTCCGCCTACCCGCTCGACGAGGAGCTGTCGATGGAAGTAAAAGGCCGCGACTCCGTGGCCGGCCTGCCGAAAACCATTCACATCACCTCGCAGGAGATTCGCGAGGCGCTGGCCGACACCATCGCCGCCGTCGTCGATGCCGTGCGCGCGACGCTTGAGCGCTGCCCGCCCGAGCTTTCCGCCGACCTTGTGGACCGCGGCTTCGTGATGGCGGGCGGCGGCTCGCTCATCCGCGGCATCGACCGCCTGCTCAGCGACAAGACCGGCCTGCCCGTGACCGTCGCCGAAGACCCGCTTTCCGCCGTCGCCAACGGCACCGGCGCGGTCCTCAA
This sequence comes from Termitidicoccus mucosus, assembly GCF_038725785.1. Taxonomy (GTDB): domain Bacteria; phylum Verrucomicrobiota; class Verrucomicrobiia; order Opitutales; family Opitutaceae; genus Termitidicoccus; species Termitidicoccus mucosus. The sequence continues at coordinate 7,464,915 of NZ_CP109796.1, read as the reverse complement.
CGACCTGAACTGGGTCATCCAAAACGTCTGAGGCGGCTGCCGGGGTATAGTGTTTTCATTTAACAGTGGCGTGGCAGCGCCGGTAGGGCGAGGCGTCCCCGCCGAGCCGCAGGCCAGCAACGGCTCGGCGGGGACGCCTCGCCCTACCACTTGAGCCAAGGTTGTAGAAAATACCATGATACCGGCGGACGAACGAATGCCTGTCTTTTTTCGGCCTTTCAGTCCTTCAGCCCTTCACCACAACTCCCCCTGCCCTCCGGCTTCCGTCGTCTTGGGCGGCGGACCGAAATCCACCGGCGGCAGCTTGTCCGTGCCGAGAAACGCGCCGTAACGCTCCACCCAGTCCGCAAGCTTTTTGGCATAATAAGCCGGGTCATACGGGGCCGCGTTTGCATCGAACAATTCCACCGGGCGCGCCCGCTGCCAGTCGTTGGTTTTGCCCTTTTCCTTCGCGGTGATGTAATAGCCCACCCGCTCGCCCATGCGCGGGCGGGGATTCATCTGCAACGCCGCCTCGGCCGAGGCGCGCCGCGGTTTGCCGCCGCCCGCGATGAAACGCTCGTAAGCCTCCGGATTCTGCCCGAGGATTTCCGATTTTGCCAGCTCCGCCACCGGCAGCGAACGCTCCGCCAGGCCGCGCTGGAACCGCTCCGCCAGCTCGATCGGCGACTCGGTTTCCGCCCCGAGCAGAAAACGAATCAGCCGGCCGTTGAGCTTTTTCAAAAACGGCTCGATGCCGCGCGAACGCAGCGCCGAACCGCGGATGATGATCTTTTTGCCGTCGCGCAGCGCGTAGTTTTTCGACTTGTAGCAAAACATCGCATCGTAGCTGCCGTCGTGCTCCAGCTCGATGCCCTCGGGCAGCACCTTCGCCACCTCGCGCAACAGCGCCTCGGGTTTCCCGAAATGGCTTTCCGAGGCCAGGTAAATCCCGTCGGTGTCGGCCTCCAGAATCTCGCACCCCTGCGCCGCGAAGGCGTCGATGAGCGCCTGCAACAGGTCGCGGCCGCGCTGCGTGACCTCCGCCGCCAGCGCCCCATCGCCGAAACGCGCGCCGGCAAAACCGAGGTAGCCGTAAAACGAATTGATGAGGATCTTGAACGTCGCCTGCCGCGCCTGATACTCGACGCGCAGCTCCTCGGTCGCGGCGGTGCGCGCGAGCTGCTTGTATTTCAGGCGGTATTCGCGCAGCCGTCGCAGCAGCGGGATGAACACGCCGAGCTTGTCGCCGCCGGGATTGCGCCCGATGAGCAGCAGCAGGCTCGGATAAAGCGACGCCACGTCGAAATGCAGCACGTTTTTGAACACGCCTTCCTTGAAGCTGCGCGTGTAGCCGCCCGCGAACGCCGCCACCTCGACCGGCGCGGGGCATGACTGCCGGGCATGATAATATTCCTCCAGAAACAGCAGGTCGATTTTCACCGTGGTGCCGCGCAGCGCCGCGTCCTGCAACAAAATCGGAAACGCGCGCGCCTGCTCGAAATACGTCGGCAGCAGCAGGTCCGCCACCCCCTTCGTCTCGCGCAGGTCGTCCGCGAGATAGGCGAGAAACGTCGCGCGATCATGCTCATAGGCCGCATGGATCTTGTCGCCGGCCAGATAAGTGCGGCCGCCGTTCTCCGCCGCATCCTCGTCGGTCACGCCGAAATAAACCGCCACGTCCTTGAGCCCGTAGCTCGTGAGCTCGCGCGTCGTGATGTCGTGCAGCTGCACGAGCAGATACGTGTCGATCACCGTGCGCCCCGGCAGGTCGCAGCGCGGAAAATCCACCCAGCGCTCGGCGGCCTTCAGGCGGCTGTTGCGAAACGACGCCCGCTGCCCGAAACGCCCCCAGGCGCACGGCACCTTCAGCCGCCGCGCGCGCTGCCGCAGGTAGTCGAGGTCGAACTTGAAAATGTTGTGCCCCTCGATCACGTCGGGGTCCTCCTCGCGGAGCGCGTCGTTGAGCCGTTCCAGCAGGCTTTTTTCCGCCTCGTCCGTCATCGTATCCAGAACGAGAATACGCTGGCGCGCCGCGCCGCCCCCCGCGCCGCCGCTGAATTGCAGCCCGATGGCCAGCACCCGGTCGCCCGGCCTCGCCGGGTCGCTGAACTCGCCCTCCACCGAGGACGCCGTCTCGATGTCGAGCTGGCAGCGGCGGAGCTGGTGAAACGCCATGTCCCCGAACAGCCGCCTCCTCCGTTGCAGCAAAAACTGGTTTTCCAGCGGACGCAGCACGTCCGTGCCGACGGACGCTTTTTTCGCCGCCGCCAGAAAATTCTCGTAAACGCCGCGGGCCGCCGCATGCGCGAGCCGCGTGAACACGCCCTCTCCGTTCAATGTCTCGATTTCCATGCCCGCCGCCGCGTCAAGCGCGTCGGAATCGCCCGCGGTGAGCCAGGCGAACGGACGAAACCCCTCCTCCACCCGCTCCTCGCGGCCCCCGTCGCCGCGCGCGACCGCAAGATGAGCGCGCCCGTCGCCGTCGATCCACACGCCGCAAAGCGCGGGCTCGGGCGCGGTCGTTGTTGTGTCCGGGGCTTTCGTCTCTGATGGCATGGGTACGGGCGTTTTCTCCGTCGGTCGAAGTAAGAGGCAGGAATCAGGATTTAAGAAGCCAGAAATGCAGGCGCCCGCAACCGCCCCGCACTTCGGGCTTCTTAATTCTTAATTTTTAATTTCCACTTAACCGATGAGCCCGCATACGCGCAAAAACATCCTCGTCGCCGCCCTGGTGCTGATCGCCATCGCGCTTTGTCTCGTGTTTCCGCGCATGCGCCTGTTCTCCCAGATTTTCATGCGCGAGTTTCGTTTTCTCTGGTGGCTTCTGCTCATTGCCGGCGTCGCGATTTATTTCTCGGTGATTCGCGGGCGCCGGAACAAACGGTGAGGAAACCGCCCCGTCCGCGCTCAGGCATCCTTGTTGCGCGGATGGAATCTGGCGTGCTGGGCGATGAGCCGTTTTTCCTCCACCGCCGTGTAGATCTGCGTCGTCGCCAGGTTCGCGTGCCCGAGCATCTCCTGGATGGCCCGCAAATCCGCGCCGCCGCCGAGCAGGTGCGTGGCAAACGAGTGGCGCAGCAGGTGCGGCTTCACGTTCTTTTCGATGCCGGCGCGCTTCGCGTATTTTTTGACCAGCACCCAGAGCATTTTCCGCGACAGCGCCCTGCCGTCGCCGCGCGGCCCTCCGCTCAGGAACAGCTCGCTGCCCGTCCGCCCGCTCTTCTCAAAATGCGGACGCCCCGCCTCCAGATAAATTCTCAGCGCGTCGAGCGCGCGGCGGCCCACCGGCACGATCCGCTCCTTCGAGCCCTTGCCGAACACGCGCAAAAACCCGTGCTGCAAGTCCACCTGCTGGAGCTCGAGTCCGGCCAGCTCCGACACGCGCAGCCCGCTCGAATAAAACAGCTCCAGGATCGCCCGGTCGCGCAGCGCCTGCGCGTCCCCGCCGGTCGCGGCCTCGATGATCCTCTCCACCTCCTCCGCCGTGAGCGTGCCCGGGATCTTGCGCGACAATTTCGGCGCCGACAGCAGCGCCGTGAAATCGTCCGCACGGAGCTGTTCGCGCACGAGGTGTTTCGCGAGGCCGCGCAGTGCCGTGAGTTTCCGCGCCATGCTCGCCTCGGAGTAGTTTTCGCCCGCGAGCGAATGCAGCCATACCGCCACGTCGCCGCCTTTCACCGCGCGCCAGTCGCGCGCGCCGCGCGCCGCGAGAAACCCGGCGCAGGCATCGAGGTCGTTCTGATAGCCGGCCTGGGTGTGCGGCGAGAGGCCGCGTTCGAGCTGGAGGAAGTGGATGAAGCCGTCAATGTCGCCCGCAAACGCGGAAGGCGCGCGGCTGTCCGCCAGTTTTGCCTGATCTTTTTTGGAGCGGGCCATTGTGGAAAAAAGAGCGCGCGGGCGCGCCACTCGCACATTGGACCAAACCCCTTGCGCCAGCCAATGACATTCCGGCGCGGACACGGTCTTTGCCCTGCGCCAGCCTGACTTGCGAAAACGCCAACGGCGTCAAAAAACGCCGCGTCCCTGCCTCAATACCGGCGACGCGGCGCCGGGTGTGTCATCGGGCGCTCATCGCGCACGCGGTAGGTGATTCGCGCCTTTTCAAGATCGTAGGGACTCATCTCCATCTTCACGCGGTCGCCGGCGGCGATCTTGATGAAGTTTTTTCTGAGCTTGCCCGAGATATGCGCGAGCACCGTGTGCCCGTTCGACAACTCGACCTTGAACATTGTGCCCGGAAGGACGGACACGATCTTGCCTTCGACTTCGATCGATTTTCCGTCAGACATACGAAGCGAGGCGCTGGGTGACCTCAATGGTTTGGTTCATGCTTGGTTTGGTGGTGAAATTGGCTGCCAAAAGGCCTTTGTAAGTGTTCGGCTCTCCAGCCAAGTCAAGGTTTTCCGCAGGGGCCCGCAATTCGGAGGGTAACTCGGGACAATGTCATCCGTCATAAATCATTCTCGTTATCCTTCCCATTCTTGTTTTCTCTTCCCGCCCATGGTCATGGATTCGCAGCCGAACCCGCCGCTCTGCCCATTCGAAAAACGTTTTCCGTCGCAACTTGTCCGTGACGACACGTTTTACATGAGTCTTGCCTACAATCAGGCCATCGACGCCTGGCGGGCGGACGAGGTGCCGATCGGCTGCGTGATCGAACTCGGCGGCGAGGTCATCGCCTCCGCCCACAACACGGTCGAAAGCGCGCGCGATCCCTCCGCCCATGCCGAGATGCTCGCCATCACGCAGGCCGCCGCGAGCATCGGCGACTGGCGGCTCGAAAACGCCACGCTCTACGTGACCAAGGAGCCCTGCCCGATGTGCTCGGGCGCGACGCTCATGGCGCGGCTCAAGCGCGTATGCTACGCGGTCCCCGATCCGAAAATGGGCTGTCTCGGCGGCGCGTCCAATCTCAACGATCTTCCGCGCGTCAACCACCACCTCGAGCTCACCGCCGGCGGCGTGCTTGAGGACGAATGCCGCGAACTGCTCCAGACGTTTTTCAAGCTGAAACGCGAACGCGAGTGACCCGCCCCTCGAGGCTCAGGCGTAGCGCAGGCATCCTGCCTGCCGTCAAAAAAAGGCGCGAAGCGTCGCTGACTTTTTTCTTTCTTTTCGAAAAAGATGCCGCGCTTCGCGCGATAAAATAACGACGGCAGGCAGGATGCCTGCGCTACACCTGATGCCCAGACCTTGGAGACATCACGCCAGACGACACTGTTTCCGGGGCGGCGCGTGCGTCTATCAGGCCCCCTTGAGGTCACTCCGCCCAGTGAAACACCACCGGCTTCTCGATGTCGGGATGAAGGCTCTGGTGCACCGGGCACGCCGCCGCGGCCTTTTCCAGCACGCCCTCGCGGAGCGCGTCCTTGCGAATCGGCAGCCAGAACTCGACCGCGATGCGCGCGATGCGGCGCGGCGCGTCCGCGGACATCTCTTTCGTTGCGCTGAACTTCGTTCCCTTCAGGTCCGCGCCATGCACGCTCGCGGCCTTTGCCATGATGGTGAGCATGCACGTCGCCAGCGCGGTGGCCGCGAGGTCGGTGGGCGAAAACGCCTCGCCCCGTCCGCCATTGTCGCGCGGGGCGTCGGTGACGAGCGTGTTGCCCGATTGTTCATGGGTGGCGGAGCAATGCAGACCGCCTTGGTATTCGCCGGTGATTTTGACCATGGGAAAAAGATGGAGGGTTTTAGAAAAACTGGCGCGGTGGGCGGGACTCGAACCCGCGACCGACGGTTTAGAAAACCGTTGCTCTATCCGGCTGAGCTACCACCGCATGGCACCTCCACATGAAGGCCAACACATCCGCCGCGCAAGAAAACTCCTCCTTGACCCGAAGCCGCGGCTTGCCTCGCCCGGCGGCTTCGCGGACAATGCAAGGCCTGATTTTCGCGGCGAAGCCTCGCCGTCGCCTCATCCCCGTCATGGAAACAGAATCCACTCATCGCCCTCCCCTCGCTTTTTTCCTGGCTGTTTTTTTATGCGGCCTGGCCCTTTGCCTGCAACGCGCCAGCGCGGCGGCACCCGCGACCGCCACCGCCCACGAACGTCCGCGCCGGCCCAATATTTTCTTTTTCTTCGCCGATGACTGGGGCCGCTATGCCAGCATTTATAATGACAACCCGGTCAACCGCGTCATCCGCACGCCCGGGTTCGACCGGGTGGGACGCGAGGGGGGGCGGTTCAACAACGCCCATGTCTGCTCCCCCTCCTGCACGCCGAGCCGCAGCGCGCTGTTTTCCGGGCAGTATTTTTATCGCACGGGCCGGGGCTCGATTCTGCGCCCGGCGGTGTGGGATTATTCGATTCCATCCTTCCCCTTGCTTCTCGAAAAATCCGGCTACCGCATCGGGCACACCTACAAGGCCTGGGGCCCCGGCACCCCGGCCAACGCCCCGTTCGGCGCCACGCGCACGCAGTTCACCGATGCCGGCAGCCGTTTCAACCGCTTCTCCCAAAACGTCACCCGGCTCGTCGCCGGAGGCGAGGATCGCGAGGCCGCCAAGGAAAAACTCTACAAGGAGTGCCTCGACAACTTCGAGGCGTTTCTCGCCGCGGGCCGCGCCAGCCCGGAGGAGGCGGCAAAGCCGTTTTGTTATTATTTCGGGCCCACCAACACGCACCGGACATGGGAGAAAGGCTCGGGCAAGGCGCTCTGGGGCCTCGACCCCGACGACCTGAAGGGGAAACTGCCGAAGTTCCTGCCCGACGTGCCCGAGGTGCGCGAGGACTTTTGCGACTATCTCGGCGAGGTGCTCGCGCTCGACGCCGTGCTCCAGCGGTTCCTGGCCAGGCTCGAGGCGGCGGGCGAGCTCGACAACACGATCATCGTCGTGAGCGGCGACCACGGCATCCCGGGTTTTCCCCGCGCCAAGTGCAATTTGTATAATATCGGCACGGAGGTCGCCCTGCTCGTGCGCTGGGGAAATCATATAAAACCCGGGCGCGCGGTGGACGATTTTATAAACCTGATGGACCTCGCCCCCACCTTTCTGGAAGCCGCCGGGGAAACACCGCCCGCGTGCATGACCGGCCGCAGCATTCTGCCTCTGTTGCGCTCCGGCAAGGACGGGCAGATCGATCCGCGCCGCGATTATGTCATCACGGGACGCGAGCGTCACTTCGACCGTGCCCGCGCCGATTACACGCCCTACCCGCAGCGCGCCATTCGCACGAAGGAGTTTTTGTATATACGCAATTTCAAACCCGAACGCCGGCCCATGGGCGATCCCTATGCATGGCACGCCGGCGCCCTGCCCGGAAATTTCGCGCAGCAAAGTGCCGACACCGGCCTTGCCTTTCCCGACATGGATGCGAGCCCGACCAAGACCTGGCTTCTGCTGCACGGCGCGGAACCGGAGTGGGCGCCCTACTGGGAATATGCGTTTGGCCGGCGGCCGGCGGAGGAGTTGTATGATTTGCGCAACGACCCCGATTACCTGATCAACGTCGCCGCCGACCCGGCCTACGCCGGACAGCGCCAGTCGCTCGCCGCGCGGTTGACGGGCGTGCTGACGGCGACCGGCGACCCGCGCGTGACCGGCGACGGCGAGACCTTTGAGAAACCGCCCTTTGCCGGGCCGGGAACGCTGGACGAAACCATGCGCGGGAAGCCGCGGGCAAAACAAAACCCCGCCGCCAACAGGCACTAGGACCTGTTAGCACTATTGAGGAGTAGCCAAGAGAGAGCGAAGGAGACGAAAGAGCGGAAGAGGACATCGAGCTTGTCGTAGCGGGTGAAGACGCGACGGAAGCCCTTGATGCGGCGGAAGAGGCGCTCGACGTGGTTGCGCTGGCGGTAAAGTGCCTGGTTGAGTTTCCAGGGTTTTCGACGCAACGGGTTGGGCGGGACGACAGGCTTGAAGCCGAGCAGGCAGGCCAAGCCGCGGGTTTCGTTGCCTTCGTAGGCCATGTCCATGGCCAGGGCGCATCCATGCCTCGGGCATCCCAACTCGCCAATCAGCTCGCGTCCCTCGGGTCCGTCGCCGTTCTGCCCGGGCGAGAGGCGGAAGCCGAGGGCATGGACATCATTCGCGGCAGCCAGATGAATCTTGGTGTTCCGGCCTCCTCGTGATTTGCCGATCGCCTGAGGCCCGTTTTTTTCTCCGCCCCGGTCCCATCGGGGTGGACCTTCACGCTGGTACTGTCCAGCGACACCACCTTCAGCTCCAGATGCACCAGCCCTTCCTTCTGCAGCCGCTCGAACACCCGGTCCCATACTCCGCTTTTGCTCCAGCGATTCATCCGCGTGTAGATCGTGTGCCAGTTCCCAAACCTCTCCGGCAATCTCCTCCATTTGCACCCGTTCTCCGCCACATACAGCACCCCGTTTAGAAAGCTCAGCACATCAATGCTCACATTGCCCCGCTCCACCGGCAGGCTGTCCTTGATTCTCTCCAGGTGTTCCTTCGTCAGTTCCATTCCTCTCCTCATACGCATAAATCACCGTCAAGTGCAATTAATGTTAACACGCCCTAGAGGCTGTTTAGCGTGATTACAAATCTGCGCGGCAGCGCGCGTGGCGCAGGGGCATCCCTGCCGCCGCTCTTGCCTCGGCCGGGCGCATCTGTCAGCGGTGTGGCCTCCCAGTTCGCAACCGCATGAAATTCACGCCCGAAAAACCAGCGCTCACCGGCGAGACGCTCGATACGCTCGCCGCGCGACTGCGCGAACGCGGCGAACCGGCCTTCCGCGCCAAACAGATTCTTGAATGGGTTTATAAAAAACGAGCCCGAGCCTGGGACGAAATGACCAACCTCTCCAGGCCGCTGCGCGCCTGGCTCGCGGACACTTTCGAGCTCATGCCCGCCTCGCTCGTCCTCGGACGCGAATCAGCCGACGTGACCGACAAGCTCCTGCTCGAACTCCGCGACCGCTCGCTCATCGAGACGGTCATCATCCGCGCGCCGCAGGACGGCGTCGGCCTCGACCACTCGCGCAAGACTATCTGCATCTCCACCCAGGTCGGTTGCGCCATGGCGTGCGCATTCTGCGCCAGCGGGCTCGCGGGGCTGAAGCGCGACCTCGACGCCGGCGAAATCGTCGCGCAGCTCCTGCAAGTCTGCCACCGCGAGGATGCGCGCACGCCGCGCGCGCGGGCCGAACTCGCCTCGTTCGACAACATCGTCGTCATGGGCATGGGCGAACCGCTCGCCAACTACGACGCGCTCATCCGCGCGCTCACCATTGTCAACGCACCGTGGGGGCTCGGTTTCGGCGCGCGCCGCATCACGGTTTCCACCAGCGGCCTGGTCCCGAAAATCCTGCGCCTCGCCGACGAACCGCTCGGTTTCCGGCTCGCCATCTCGCTGCACGGCGCGACCGACGAGGTGCGCGGCAAGATCATGCCCGTCAACAAGGCCTGGCCGCTGGCAAAACTCATTCCCGCCGTGAAGGCGTTTTCCGAAAAGCATGGCCGCATGGTGACGCTCGAATTCATCCTCATCGAGGACCTCAACGACACGCCCGACCAAGCCGAAAAACTCCGCGACATCGCGCTCGATCTCCACGCGCACGTGAATCTTATCCCTTACAACACCGTCGAAGGCCTGCCGTGGAAACGCCCCGGCGTCGCGCGCCAGGAACGTTTCGCCGACGTGCTCCGCGATGCCCGCGTGTCGGTGACGCTGCGCCGCGAAAAAGGCCACGACATCGACGCCGCCTGCGGACAACTCCGCCTGAAGACGGAAAAGGAACGAGAGGCCGCGGCCTGAACGGGGGAGACACTGGGCTGCGTGCCATCAGCCGCCGGCGGCGAGCAACAGCGTGACCGCGGCGGCGATGGCGAAAGGCACGGAGGCTTGCAGGCGGGCGGATGTTTTCGGTGAAGGCCGCACGGAAAACACGATAACGTTTCGGGCATTGGTGAAATGCCAGTGGCTGAATTTTTGACCGCGCGCGTCACAGTTGGGTTTATCGGCCTGTTTTGGGGAGCGCGCCTACCAGTGGCAACTGATGGCGACGCGCACGTTCGGGCGTATATAAACCTCGGATTTGCCGATCTTGTAGTTCTCCGCGCCCGGCAGGCCGCCGTCCTGGTATTCCTTTTCGTTGACCGCGAGCGCGCGCACACCGACATCGACGCCCCAATGTTTGCCGAGTTTCAGGCCGAGGCCGGCGGTCGCGCCGTAAAGGGCGACCCAGTTGGTGTCCTTCAGATCATGGGTGATGCTATTGACGTCCTCGCGCCAGCCCATCCTGTCGCTCATCATGCCGGCGGAGGCTCCGATGAAGAGCGAAACCGGACCGAGACCGAACAGGCAGCGGTAGTTCAGGAGCAGGGGGATTTGCTCCTTTTCCAGACCGGCGGCAGAGTCCTTCGCCTTCACGTAGCCGGCCTCGACCCCAAGGCTGTGCGAGCCGAGAAGCTTGAGACCAACCTCGGCGAAATAGCCGGCGTCCCAGCCGTCCAGTTTGTCCTTCCAGCCTGTCTCGTCGCTGCGAAGACTTTCAATGGCGTTGAGTTTGCTGAAATCAACGCCCGCGCGGATGAAGGGCGAGACGACCGCGCGCGCCGGGACGGCGAGTGCGATGAAAAACAACGGCAAAAGCCGCGCGAGCAGGAGGGTTTTGGTTTTTGTGATTTTGACGGTCATGGGAAAAGAAAGGGATGGATTGCCGCTCCGTGCTTCCGTGATTGTTTTATTGGTTCTTTTTTAGACAAAATGAACAGAATTCTCAGAATTAAATAACATTATAAATAGTGCTGACCCTGATTTGCCTGGCAATACTCCCCGTCACATTCTTGGCCACCATGCCGCTCCAAGCCCTCATTTACCTGCTCCTCATCGGGACGATTGCCGGTGCACTCCACCATTTCCTCGCGCGTGAAAAATCACGCCGCCTCGGACTCGCCGGCAATATCGTCGCCGGCGTGGCCGGCTCGCTCATTGCCGGGATTCTCTATGCCAACCTGGATCCGCGCGTGCTGCAGGTCCTCTTCGGCGCGGCGGGTGCGCTCGCGCTTGTTTATTCGCTGCGTTTGCTCAAACTTTGATGTCTCTCCTCGTACACGCCGCCATGTCCCGCGCCAAAGCCAGCCCCGCCCCCGACCGTCTCCGCATCCTGTTTGCCCTCGCGCTCCTCGCACCGGCATTCCTGCTGTCCGGCTGCGTTTACCTGCGCTTGCTCAAGCTCAAAAAACAACTCAACGACGTCCCCGCCAACTTCCGTGTGAGCACCGCCGAGGGGGTCGATGTGCGCCTGGTCAATCCCATCCTCAAGCCGGGCGACATCCGCTGGCTCGGCATCCACCCTGCTTCCAGCGCGATCGCCGGCGATACCGAAACCTGGCAGGCCCGGTGGGTGAAGGAAGCTCCGCCCGGCTCCGGCGAAACCGTCGTTTACGATCTTGAGGTCGCCATGCGCTTCGACGACGGCAAGCTCGTCCGCGTCAGCATCCCCGAGCGCTACTTCGCCTACATCTCGAAAGACCTCTTTCTCAACCTCCTCCGCTCCACCGGCGAAGCCCAGGTCAACAAGGCCGCCCGCGAGGCCGAGGTGGAAAACACCGCCGAAAAGCCCGGCGAAGCTCCGCCGCCGCCGCCCGGCCTCGAACTCGTCCGCCAGATGCTCGGCCAGCCCACCAGCGAGGCCGTCGATACCGCCGGCAACACCACCTGCCACTACCGCTACACTCCGCAGACCGGGGAATCCGGCGCGAAGCCGATCGAAAGCACTTTCGTGTTCGACGCCGCGACGAAACTCCTGCTCCGTCTCAGCATCAAGCTCCCCACCGGCAAAATCCATTTCAACTTCCCTCAACCTCCGGCCGGAAACCAAAACGACGCGGACGCGGCGCCCGCGCGGAAGTAACGAGTCCCAAGTGGCAAGTTCCAAGTGACAAGTATCAAGTAACAAACAAGTATTCCACCGGGCGCGGCATTGTCCCATGGCGCCGCTGCGAGAGGCGAAAAAACAAACAGATCGCCGGAACCCTCGTTCCGGCCCAAACGTCAGATATCCTTTCCGTGAACACCAAAAAGAACACCCTCATCGTCATTCTCCTCCTGACGACCATTGCCTGCGGCATTCTCGCCTGGACCCAATACCAGCGCGCGGCCGGGCTCGCCGCCGCGTCCCTCTCCGGCGATGACCGCGCCGACCTCATGCGCAAACTCGCCGCCGCCGAAAACCGCATCCGGGACCTCGAAACCGCCCAAGCCAGCCCGTCCGGCCTGCCCGCCGGGGCCGAAAACGAACGTCCGCGCCGCCGCGGTCCCGGCGCCCCGGACGACGCAGCCGGAGGGCCTCGCCGCGACTTCCGCGCGGGGCGCGACGGCTTCCGCGCCATGAACGCCGTGCTCGGCACCCCCGAGGGCGCGCGCCTCATGGCCGCGCAGCAAAAAGCCATGCTCGACAACCGCTACGCCCGGCTCTTCCAAAAACTCAACCTCCCGCCCGACCAACTGGAAAAATTCAAATCCCTCCTTGTCGAAAAGGAAAACGTCATGCGCGACACCATGGGCGCCGCCCGTGACGAGGGGCTCGATTTCCGCTCCAACCGCGACGAACTGCGCACGCTCATGGAGCAATCCAACACCGAGATCGACGCCGCCATCGCGGCCGCCATCGGCCAGGATAATTTCGACGCCTACCAGACTTACCAGCAGACCCAGTCCGAACGCGCCATCGTCTCGCAACTCGACCAGCGCCTCAGCTACGCCGCCACCCCGCTCACGACTGCGCAAAGCGAGCAGCTCACCTCCCTGCTGGCCGCATCCACATCCGCATCCGGCGGGGCGGGCGCTCCTGCGATGGTTTTTGGCATGGGCCCCGGCGGAGCCGTCATGTCCGGCGGCACTCAGCTCACGGACGAGGTCGTCACGCAGGCAGCGGCCTTTCTCAATGCCTCACAAGTCGAGGCGTTGAAGCAGCTCCAGGCCGAGCAGCAAAGCCAGCGCCAGCTCATGCAACTCATGCGCGAGCAGGCCAACGCAAACCGAACCCCGAGCGAATAAATCGCCCCGCCTGCCGAAGCGGCGGTGCTCCCCGCCCGGCATCGGGACAAGCCCTGTTCTTTCCTCTTTATTCTTTATCTTTCCTCTTTCTTCCCGGTCCGTCCCTGACGAAAGAGGAAAGATAAAGAATAAAGAGGAAAGAACCGGGATAACTTCATTTTGAATCGGCCTCCTTACTGTTCACACGCGACAGGCTGGCCAATGGCACTCGCGCGCGGTTGAGTTGTCCGAACAACTCAACCCGAGATGCTCCGTTTCCCATTTCCCCGCGCAAAACGAACCATGCCTCCACCGCGTTTATTCCCGATTGCCGCCCTCGCCGCATTCGCGTCGTCGTCGCTCTTTTTCGCCTTTGCGCGGGCGCAGGATTTTTCCTCCGGACGTTCATCCTCCGGATCCGCTCCGTCGTCAGGCTCCGATTCGCAAGCCATCACCGATGCCTACCGGGCCGCGGAAGACCGCCTGGCCTCGGGCGCGCCCGGTGCCGGCGGCGCGTCCGGAGCGAATGTTACCGCGACCACCTCGGCGACCCCGCCCGCCACGACGCTGCAAACCGGCACGCCGACGAATCCCGAGGGCGATGCCATCGGCGTGACCTCGCGCGGGCTCACGCTCAACGGCACGCCCTGGACGCCGGTCATGGGCGAGTTTCATTACGCGCGTTATCCCGAAAACGAATGGAGGGACGAGTTGTTGAAGATGAAGAGCGGCGGCATCGACATCGTTGCGACCTATGTTTTCTGGATTCACCACGAAGAGATCGAGGGGACGTTTGACTGGAGCGGGCGGCGCGACTTGCGGCGGTTTGTCGAGACCTGCAAGGAACTCGATCTGAAAGTCATCGTGCGCTGCGGCCCGTGGTGCCACGGCGAAGTGCGCAACGGCGGACTTCCCGACTGGCTGCTCGCGTCCGGCTGCCGGGTGCGCTCGGACGACCCGGCCTACATGGAAAAGGCGCGCGTGCTCTACACGCAGATCGCCGCGCAACTCAAAGCGCTGCTCTGGAAGGACGGCGGCCCGGTGGTGGGCATCCAGCTCGAAAACGAATACCGCGGCCCCGCCGAGCATTTGCTCGCGCTGAAACGGATGGCCATCGATGCGGGCATCGACGTGCCGCTCTACACGCGCACCGGCTGGCCCGCCCTCACCAGCCCGATGCCGCCCGGCGAAATCCTGCCGCTGTTCGGCGTGTATGCGGAAGGATTCTGGGACCGCGAAATGACGCCCATGCCAGGAAACTACTGGGCGGGTTTTCGCTTCTCGACCCTGCGCGCGGACAGCAACATCGCCAATGAGGCGCTCGGCCGCGGCGGCGTGACCGACGAGCCGGGCACCGAATCGCATCCCTACCTCACGTGTGAAATCGGCGGAGGAATGATGAGTTCCTATCATCGCCGCATCCTCAATGACCCGCGCGACATCGAGTCCACCACCATCGTGAAGCTCGGCTCCGGCGGCGTCTCCCCCGGCTACTACATGTATCACGGCGGCGAAAATCCCGACGGACGCCTCTCCACGCTCGAGGAAAACCAGTCCGCGCCGACCACGAACTGGAACGACCTGCCGGTCAAAAACTACGACTTCCAGGCCCCGCTGGGCGCCGCCGGACAATTCCGCCCGCACTTCCACCTGCTGCGCCGCCTGCACTTGTTTGTCCACGATTTCGGCTACTTGCTGCCCGGCATGCCGGTCACGCTGCCGGAGCGCCGCCCGCAGGGGAAAGACGACACGCACACGCTGCGCTGGTCGGTGCGCTCGGACGGGCACAGCGGTTTTATCTTCGTCAACAACTACCAGCGGCTCCAGCCGATGCCCGCGCGCGAGGGCGTGCAGTTCGAACTCAACCTCGCCCGCGACCCGCTCAACCCGAACCCCAAGGCCGGCCCAACCAAAATCCCCGTCGCACCTTTCGACGTGCCCGCCGACAGCGCCTTCATCCTCCCCTTCAACATGGCGCTCGGCTACGGCGTCGAGCTCGCCTACGCCACCGCGCAGCCGCTCTGCATGGTCGAGTCGTTCGACGGGAAAATGCGCAACTTTTTCTTTGCCGAAATCCCCGGCATCGTCCCCGAGCTTGCCATCACCGACAACACCATCGACGGCGTGGGCAGCGCGGGCGGACGCCAGCGAAAAGCCGACGGACTCATCCGCATCGTCGGGCTCAAGCCCTCGCAAAAACCCGCGCTCTCGCTCCGCTCGCGCAGCGGCCACGGCATCCGCATCATCGTGCTCAGCCACGCCGATTCGCTCAACCTCTACAAACTCGAATGGGGCGACGAGGATTGCGTGTTTCTCTCGCCCGGCCCCGTGACCATCGCGCCCGACCAGACGCTCGCCGTGCACACCGAAAGCGCGGAGCCGGTGAAGCTGAAAATTCATCCGAGCTTTCCGCAGCTCTTCCCCAAGAAAAAAGGATTTTTGCGCAAGGCCGGGCAGTTCGTGGCCTGGATTTTCCGCGAACCCGGCAGGGAGGGAGCCATCTTCGAAACGCTCACGCTCCCGTCCGACCAGGCGGTTGACGGCAAACCCGCCCGCCTCGCCGCCCGGGCAAAAAAAATCCGCGACGCCGGCCCCGCGCGCGAAATCGCGCTCGGCAACGCGCCGAAACCCGTTCCCGCCGCGCCCTCCGACGCCGACTTCGCGCAGGCCGCCGTGTGGGAAATCGAGCTGCCCCCGGCCTCCGTGCTCGCCGCCGCCGGCACGGCGCCGCTGCTGCGCCTGCACTACGCCGGGGACGTGGCGCGCGTGCGTCTCGGCGAAAAGCTCGTCATGGATGATTTCTACAACGGCCAGCCGCTCGACCTCTCGCTCGACCGGTATCGGCAGGAACTCGCCTCGGGCACGAAGCTGACGGTCTCGATTCTGCCGCTGCGCAAAGACTCCCCCGTTTACATGGCGGACGGCGCCCGGCCTCGTTTCGGGAAAAAAGGCGCGGTCGCGGAGCTGAGCCGCGTCGAGATCGTGCAACGCCACACGCACACCCTTGTCGTCAAGGACGCGGACGATGCCGACGATGACTCCGACGACAAGGACACGGGAAAGACGGAAGACAAAAAAGCGCGCCGCCAGTAGCCTGCGGCTACTCCAGCGGCTTTCCGCTTTGGTCCCACACGGTGAGGTTGGTGAGGTCGCGCGGACGAGGTTTCAGGAAAAGTGACAGCGCCAGCGCGATGCCCAGCGCGAGCAGGTTCCCGAAAATCGACACGTAATACGAGGGCATCGTAAGGGTGAGCGAGGCGGGCAGACGCCCGGAGTTGCCCAGCAGAATCCACGCGGTGAACAGCATGCCGATGATCACGCCCGGCCAGACCGCCGCCGCGTCCACCCTGCGCGTCAGCATGCCCGCGAGAAACACCGAGGGGATGCCGATGGTGAAGACCACGCCGGCCGTCAGCATGAAATCCGTCAGCGTGAGCATGTGCATGTTATATATGATCAGCGCGCCCGCGATCATGAGCGCCGAGATCGCCAGCGAAAGCGCCTTGCCGAGAAACAGGCGCGTGCCGTCCGGGGCGGATTGGTTGATATACTTCGTATAGATGTCGTTAACGGCCACCATGCTGGAGACATTGATGCAGGCGCTGAGCGTGGACATGCCCGCGGCGAACGCCCCCGCGATCACGAGCCCGGCGAGGCCCCCCGAAAGATGCGTCATGATAAAGTGCGGCAGGATGCGCTCGGCTTTATACAAGCCCGACAGCACGCCGCGCGAAACCTCATCGGGATGGTGCAGGAAAAAAACAAACATGCACACGCCGAGGAATTGGAAAAGCCCCCAGACCGGAACGCAGCCCACGCCGAGCACATACATCGAGCGGCGCGCATCGGCCGCGGTGCGCGCGGAGCACCAGCGCTGCACGGTGGACTGGTCGAACTGAAGGTTGAGGAAGCTGATGCAGCCGATAAGAAAAAGCATCAGGACCGACTTGTCGCTGAAGCCTGCGACCCATTTTGTCGGGACGAGTTGTCCGGAGCCGTCCATGTCATAAAAGGAAAACTTATGGTGCGCGGCGGCATCGGAGAAAAATCCGCCCAGTCCTCCAGGGGCATGGACGAATACAAACAAAATGCACACGATGCCGCCGAGGAGCAGGATAAAAGCCTGGATGACGTCGGTCCAGATGACGGCCTTGAGGCCGCCCTTCACGGTGTACAACGCGGTGGCACCGACGATGAGCAGCAATGACAACGTGAACCCCCATCCCGTCATTTCATCGACCAGAAGCGAAAGCAGGTAGGCGATCATGCTGGTACGCAGGAGCTGCATGAGGATGAAGACCACCGCGGCATAGGTGGAAATGGACGGGCCGTAGCGAAGCGCGAGATACTGGTAGGCGGAAGTGATCGTGCCGCGCCGGAAAAACGGCACCAGAAACCACGCGGCCAGCAGCGTGACCACGGGAAACGCCAGATGAGGGACAAAGCGGAGCCATGCGGTCTTGAACGCATCCGCCGGAAAGGCCATGAAGGTCGACGAGCTGATGATCGAGCCGATGAAGCTGATTCCGATGATCACGCCGGAGAATGATTTGCCGGCCAGGAAATACTGGTCGGTGGACTTGTTTTTCCTGCCCACGTAAAGCCCGATGGCTATCTGGCTCACGAAATAGATGACAAGGATGGTGATATCGACAAGACCGAGTTTCATGCAGGTTATATTTTTATATGAGACGCAGGAAGGCGACACAGTTCAGGGGCGGTTCGTTTCATCGTGCTCGAATGTCCTCAATGGCTCACCAGCCGCATTGGGCAAGCAAGGAAATGGCCGTTTCGTAGTCGGTGCCGGGAAAAACATACCGATTGGAGCTGGCTATCAGTCCCGGGTGCCCGGTTTGTCCGGCAATTGCGGGCACACAACGCGGGTTATTGCAGATGATCTTTTTTCCCGCGCCGGCGATGGTTTGATAAATTTCGGGCCAGTGCGACTCGTCAGGCTGTCCGTCCCCCGGCACCCATTGTATCGCCGCCAGGTGGCGGTTTTCCAAGATGAGCGGCAGGTGCGCCCGCTGGCCGATACCATCGAGATGGTAAACCGGAATGGCGAGCTTTTCCCAGGTTTTTTCAAGTTCAGGCAAGGCAAACCGGCTGAACATTTGCGGAGAAATCATATAGCCAAAATCGCATTGGGTCGTGTAGGTGACGGTCGGGCTGAAGTAATCGAGCCAGTTTGTGCAGCCGGGGTTTTCGGGTTGGATAACCTCCTGTATCAACTCAAAGTATTTCCACCAGATGCCATGAATTTCACCAAGGCAGCGTTCCACTTCGCCTGGTGAACCATAAAGGTCCATCAGCAACGCCTCGCTGGTGCGAAGATGCGCGAGCAAATCCAAGTTGCCGCCAAGATCCGTATGGCCGAGCTGAACCTGCCCGCGCCAGCGTTTGTGGGCCGCGCGATATATGTCCAGTATTCTTTGCAAAACTGGATGATCCGGGTCAAATGCGAGGTGGATGTCCTCGATGGGCATGTTTTCCCTGGGCGGATGAAACCATATCCGGCCGCTGGAATCATCCATGCGCGCCCCCATGAAAGCCGCCACGACTCCGGGGCCGAAGCAATCCATGATCACACTGGGAAATGCGGCGCCCAGCCAGGTGCGGCGGGACAGTTCATAGTCTAGCCGCTCGACCAATCCACCCGAGGGGATGGAAAAGTCCAATGCGCAGTCCTGTGAAAGCAAGGGTACCGGCGGCATTGGGCGGTCGGGTGCGGTCGCGTTGTCTATTTGCACACAGACAAGCGGACGATCGGATTCTCCTTTCCACCAGCGATCCCACATCTGGTGAACAGCATCCCATCGGGCAGGGGAAAAATTTATCGGCATAAAGAGTGACGGTTGCGTTTAATAGACCAAATCGCGGAAATTCCTTATCCGGTGGAAGGTAATGAGATTTCCGTTATGGGCGGTTTTGGCGTTTTCGTCTCCGCTGCGGGCAAGGATGACAAGGTCGTCGCCGTCGATATCCATCGAGGCATAGTGACGCGAGCCCTTGTTGCCGGGGCCGGCGGCCACGAGGCCGGCGAAGCACCAATCGACCATGTTTTTGGAGAAATGCAGCACCATGCGCTGGCGTTCGTCATTCGGAAGGCCGAAGCGGTCGGGGGCGAGATATTCGAGACGAGTCATGGAATCCGTGGCCTGCGTGCCCAGGAGCCAGTATAGTTTTGTCTTTTCATCATATAACACATGGAAGCGCATCTGCCCGCCGGGAAACGGCAGAAACAGCATGGTCTGCCCCGAAGGGACGGTCACAAGCGAGGTAATCATGCTGCCATCCGGATTCTCCGTCATTTTGGCAAGGGCGGCATAGCCGGTACCTCCGGTGTGGGTACGCATGAAAAGATGAAACGTGCGGCCGGTGGGATCATACCAATAGTGGGCGGGATCGGTGATTTGAACGATATTGGTTTCAAACCAGCCCATCGGGTGCATCTGGCGGTTCTTGGCGAGGACATTTGTCTTGGGAAAGGTCTGCTCGAAAAAAGGAATGCCAAAGCCGTTAAGTTGGGGTTTGTTCTCTTTAAATCCGGGAATGAGATCGGCAAAGGTAAGCTCGTTTTGGGCCATCACCCACGATTCCCGCTTGGTGAGGTCGTCGATTTCCTTGGCGCGCATGGGCACGGGGGCGAGTTTGCTCCAGAATCCGCCCTCGCCGGGCGTGAGGTGCTCCATGACGAGGTAAACATTTCCCTTTGCATGCCAGACATTGCAGGCCGACTGGTGCCATTCCTGTCCGGCGGTGAGCGCGACTTGCCTGGTCCATGTCTCGCCGTTGTCATCGGAGCGCATGATCTGGAGGTCTCCGGCGTGACCCAAATAATATATGGATTTCCCCGCCTTGAAGAGCCGCCCGTGGGCGATGCCGGCCTTGGCGCGAAGCGTCCAGGTGAGTCCACCGTCGTCGGAGGTGCAGATGCGCGCCCAGAGGTTCCCCATCTTGCGCCATTGATCGCTGCGCTCGTTTGCGCCGACGAGGCGCCCGCCAGGCAGGCGCAGAATGCTGGGTGTGTACAACGGAACGTTTTCCGGATCGGGGGACTTGTCGAAAACGACGTGATCCTGCGCGAGCGCGCGGATGGGCGAGCCGGTGGAAAAACCGAAGGACTGATGTGCTGAAAGGATGAAGGCGAAAAGCGCCAGAATGATTCCGGAGAGTGTGGATTTCATGGATTTTACAGGGTTTGGCGTTGTGGGGGATCGTGCGCGGGCGTTGCGCGCGGATTGGGGTATTGCACAGCAAACGCGGCCTGACGCAAGGTCAGGCACTGTCTCAAAAGCGGCCGGAGATGCCGATGTTAAGGTTGGGGCCATTATAGATCGTGCGGTAGTTCCGGCTCTCCTTGCCGATGTAGTTCACATACGGTTCGTCGGTGATGTTGTTCACAGTCGCGAAAAATTCGATGAACGGTTTTATGCGGAATGAGGCGTTGAGGTCGATCTGGTGACGTCCCTTGCGATACTCAAGGTAGGCGGGATTGTCCGAATAGGTGACGAGTTTGCTATCGGTGTAGTTATAGGCAACGCCGCACCAAAGGCGTTTGTAATGGTAACGCAGGCGGGCATTGAAGGAATTGGGAATGAAGTTGGGCATGTCGTCCGTGGTGCGCGGGACACCGGCGTCATAGGAGGCATCCATGTCCATCCACGTATAGTTAAGGTTAATGCGTAAATCCTTGAATGGCCTGGGCAAAAATGAAAGCTGCTGCTCGTAGGAAATCTCCAGCCCATTGATGGTGGCATCACCGCCGTTCCGATACATGTTTTCAGTGTATCCTTCAAGAAAATCAGGATAGCCGTCATCCGGGCCGATGATTTTTCCCCGGGAGTTGTAAATGAAATCCGAGATCTCCTTCCGGAAGGCACCTATCGAGAAGAGTCCGACGGGTTTGAGATAATATTCCAGAGAAAGATCGAAATTATTGGCATATTCCGGTTGGAGGTCGGGATTGCTTACAGTTACGGTCTGGTTTGTATCATTGTATGAAAATGTGGAGATGAGTTGTCGGGGTGGAGGACGTCCAATGCTGGTTGACCAACTGGCCCGGGCGAGAAAGTTCCTGTGAAATGCATAGGTGAGATGGATGCCGGGAAACACATCAGTATAAGAATTGTGAGTATGTTTTTTCTCCATTCCGTATTCCTTTTCGATGGAACCGGATGGATCGGTGACCTGCTCAACCGTCGAGGACGCGGGCGTCTTGGTGCGCTCCCATGCCTCGCCATCGAATTCGGTGTATTCCATGCGCGCGCCGGCAAGCACGCCGAGCTTGCCAAAGCGAGTCCTGCCCATAAGGTAAGCGGCATAGATGTTTTCCCTGAGATCACGTGTATTGTTGCGCTGATCCTGGAGATAATAGTATTCGTTATGCCACCAGTTGCCCGGATTATCCCGGAGGTCGTCGCTGACGAGGCCGATGTGAAAACGCGGGAGTTCCGTGATGCCGGCGCCGAAACGGGAATCAATTTTTATACTGGGATCGAGAAATTGTGCGACGGCATAATCGGAGGCAAGGCTGCCCGAACCGGCGGCGTTATAGCTGTATTTATAGCGCCATTGGCGGGTGTCCGGGTTTTCGCTCAGTCCGACTTGCTGCCAGGCGAGGCCGGAACTGAGTTGCACGGGCCGGCCGAATAGATCGATGTTTGCCTTGGCATTGATTTTGGCCTCGTAATTGGTGCCGTCGCGGGTGCCCTGGCGGTGATACAGGCGGAAGTCGGTGTAGTTGTCGGCCTTGTAGGGATTAGTCGCGGAGTTCGTGCCGGCATAGGTGTAGGTGGGAAACTCAGCATTGCCTGTGCGGTCCAGCGTGCTGTCGGTGATGTTCCAGAGCTGGGCGATGAGCTGATTGCCGGAGGAGCTGGCATTTCCGCCGCCATCGAGATCAACGCTGCTGTTGGAATAGGTAAAGTCATAATCCAGCTCCAAAAACGAATATTTGTGCTCGCCGCCGATCTGCACGCGAGTCTGGCGGTCGAGGAAACCGAGGTATCCCTGGATGATCTGCATGATGCCGCCGGTGGCGACTGTCGAATAGTCCTCATTATACCCTGGAGCATAGGCGCTGGCGGAGTTGGGATTGGCGCGAAAATCGGTGTTCATGCCCTCCATGCCGGGGGCGGGATCCGTCTTCGCCTGCGAGAACAAGGCGCTGACATAGAAGCGGGTGCTATTTGAGTATTTATAGTCAAAACGCAGCGTGGCGGAGTCGGTGGTGCGGTAATCCGCGCTGTCCTGCGTCTTGAACCGGTAAATATAGGCATTCCCCATGGTGGGCGCATATTCGGTGTCGGTACGGGCGATGCTGTTTGTATATTTGGAATGAAAAAGCTCCAGGGAGACACCAAAGTTGCGAAGTCCCGAGCCGATGCTGAAGATCTGTTTGTAACCGAGGGCGGCAATCGGGCCGAACGGGCTGTCGATGCGGCGCGGCGTATAGTCAAACAGGGACGGCGAGAGCTTGAATCCCGCGCGAT